>NZ_VTZO01000008.1:0-483701 GCF_008369545.1 Pseudocitrobacter sp. 73
CCCTGCCTCTTACTCTACTCAGGACCCACGAAGGCTGGCTGTATCTTGCTGTGGTTGTTGATCTGTTCTCACGCAAAATTATCGGCTGGTCAATGCAATCGCGGATGACAAAGGACATTGTCCTGAATGCACTGCTGATGGCTTTATGGCGGCGTAATCCCCAAAAACAGGTGCTGGTTCACTCGGACCAGGGCAGTCAGTACACCAGCCATGAGTGGCAGTCGTTCCTGAAATCACACGGCTTGGAGGGGAGCATGAGCCGTCGCGGTAACTGTCACGATAATGCGGTTGCAGAAAGCTTTTTCCAGTTGCTGAAACGCGAACGGATAAAGAAAAAGATCTACGGAACGCGGGAAGAAGCCCGCAGCGATATTTTTGATTACATCGAAATGTTTTATAACAGTAAGCGTCGGCATGGTTCGAGCAATCAGATGTCACCGATAGAATATGAAAACCAGTATTATCAACGGCTCGGAAGTGTCTAGATTATCCGTGGCGATTCATCATGAACTTACTAAGAATGCGCTTCTTATGTGTATTTTCTGACAGCTTGGTCTAGTAGAGTTCATAAACCATATCACATCGCAATCGCATAACCAAGCATATAAATCTTCAAGAGCTATCTGATTGTTTTCTTGAATAACTTAAGAATCTTGGTAACATTTGGACACATCAATGCTTAATCAGGACTGACGTCTCTGATGGCGGTAGCGTTGCTAAGGTATCGTGGTTTAATGAACTTGGACACCTGTTAAGAGGTTGATATTCTTACCTCATAAATGCAGATGACACAATGCGAAGAATTTTTAGCCCCGAGTTTAAACAGGAATCTGCTCAGTTAATTCTCGACCAAAACCATACCCTCTTGGACGGCGCTGTCGGCATTTCTACAATGACTGGCAGGGTGGGACAGTTGCGAGAAAAAAGGCAAAGTTGATCGCCAAAAGCTTCTCCCATAACACCTGAGCAGATTGAAATACGTGAGTTTAAGGAAAACTGCAACGCATTGAAATATAGTATGAAATTTTAAAAATGATATTAAGTTGACAGACTAAAACTACAACCATGATCTTGATGTCAGACTTCCTGAACAGTTCTCGTTAATCGAGAAACTCAGGGCGCGTTATTCCATGAAAACGCCTTGCCACGTGTTCGGAGTTCGACGCAGTAGTTATAAGTACTGGAATAATTGCCCTATTGAACCAATATCAGGCATATACAACTCCGCAGCTTTGTTCAAAAATCTCACGACGTCAGTCACAGTTCAATTGATGCGCGAATGACATCACCCAAAGGTTACAAGATGGGGCGCTGGCTTGCTCGGGAATTGATGGTAGGCGCCAATTTAAAATCATCCAAATAAAGGAATGTGATGAATATATCACTGCAGCCGAATAACCCGTTCAATCATCCAACAAAAAAAATAAAAATTGACATTAATTATTACAATAATGAACAGAAAAAATTATTTAACAGAAGACGAGGTAACCCTTATCCGAAGATTGTAAGAAATAACATTAGATTATCTGTGACGAGTGGAATTGAAATCGATATCGAGGAGTTTTTTATTTACTATCTTTTTCATTTAAAAACATCTAGACCTCTTGATTTCCCTGACAGAAACATGATTTCTCAGCATATAAGCAGAGCTGTTTATGAAATTGATGGATATATTGAATATATTTCCGATAGTTTACATGTTTGTAATAGTGTCGATTCTTTAACTACTCCTATAACGGAAAGGATAGGCGAATCAATTGGAATGCTCGTTATTGCACATGTGAATAACATGACTTCGGCCGATTGGATACCGATCCCCGTATTACAGGTCAAAGCTTTTGACTATTTCGTGGCGATTTCCCCTCATGGGGCATTGCAAATTGAGACGAAAGGATCTTATGTTGAAAACAACAGCACGATACAGAAGTTAAGAGCTCATAAGAAAAGTATTGTTGATAAAAAAGAACAAACTAAAAATAATCCAATTTCAGATTACCCAGGTGATTATCTTTTTGGAACAATTACAGCCATTGACAAAGAGTTCTCAAGAAAAATAAAATGTTGGTTGGTTGACCCAAACATTGAAGATATAGAATTTGATTATAGAAGAGAGAGAATCCTTTCTAGACTATATGACATTTATTTTTTAATGAAAGTCATATCTCCATCTTCTAGATTAACTAAAGCATTAGATAAAAGGATCGCTGTTCTTATAGAGAATGAAAATATCACGCAATTTGATGGTATTCCACTAATTGAATGGGTTAGGGATGATGATGACGCAGAAAAAGTAATAAGACAATTTTTTTATAATAAAACATACATAAATGACTCCAGTGATGCAGGGATTTGGGGGAGTGTTAATGACCAAACAATTTACTATGTTGGTATGAAAGCGGACCTTTTAAAACTCGCGTTATGGCAAAATTTCGACGATATAATTGATTATAGATTTGTAGCTGAGCATTCCGAGACACGCTTAGAATGTCGTCTAGTAACCGAAGCGGATAAAATTGAATTCAGTAAAATGTTTAAAAGTAGTGGTTTGGTGAAGCATTTCGAATCATTCGGCAGTGTTTACACAAGCTCGAGTGGGATGCTTTTTGGAATGTTAACTATGTCGTTTACCTAATAGCTATGCCCACATAATGACTATGGCACTTATGTCGATTAAGGGGGGCGGGGCATGAATATTAAACAAAATAAGGATTTATGGTTAAATTCCGTAGTTGCGAATGTAATTTATTTTTATATGAGTCTGTAATTTATTTTATGGTTTTTGTGATTAAAATTAAAAGATAAAATCTTAGTTATATGATTTTAGTAAACTAATACTACATTGCAAAATGTTTACCTGTATTGGACACGTTATAATGGAAAAAGTAGCAAAGAAAACCAAGCAGAAAAGGTCTAAGAGTCTGCACCCTTCCACTATTTTTCATTTCACAAACAATGAAGAAGCATTTTA
Source organism: Pseudocitrobacter sp. 73 (assembly GCF_008369545.1). Classification (NCBI taxonomy): domain Bacteria; kingdom Pseudomonadati; phylum Pseudomonadota; class Gammaproteobacteria; order Enterobacterales; family Enterobacteriaceae; genus Pseudocitrobacter; species Pseudocitrobacter sp. 73. Next base: position 2,969 of record NZ_VTZO01000008.1, read on the forward strand.
TAGTATACTTACAGAGCGGCGCTTCAAACCCTTTTTAGCTCGAGAACGTATTACAGGAATTGGTTCAAGGAGACAATTTGCTGTTCCTATGGTTTCTTTTTGTGATATAAGATTATCGCAAATTGATGATCATACATTCAAATATGGTGAATTTGGTTTTGGTCTCACAAAAACTTGGGCGGTAAAAAAGAAATTGCATCCTGTTTTGTATATGGAGCAAGGAGGGGGGTTGTTTTCCAATTACAACAAAAGGGTCAGAATAATAAAAAATGAATTGTTGCCACTTTGGAATAAAAGAAAAAAATTAAACCCTACAGAATCAAAGTTATTTAACGCACTTAAAGATGAATATTCAGACCTTTACAATTTACTTCGTTACATGAAAAACTACAAAGGAAAACTAGTAAGGCCAGGGGAAAAGGATGACGATAACTATATTTTTGCTGATGAAAAAGAATGGAGATATGTACCGGAACCTTTTGTCGGTGATATGTGGCCGAGTTTAAATCTCGAGAGAGTCATATCATACGAAGATAAGAAAAAGTTTAGTGAAGGATTTTTTGATTTCAGCATCAACTTTACACTGGATGATATCAAATATATACTTGTGCCAGACGACTCTTACATGCTCAAGGTAATAAATTGTTTATCAAGTTCTGATAGTTTTGATAACGAATTCATTAGTAAAATATTGACAATGGATAAAGTAATTAACGACTTCTGAATAAGCCATTTCGTTACTAAAAAATTTATTGAGGAGTCGCTATAGATTAAAAGAAATTTGATTGTTGCAATCAGATGTCGCCTAATGAATATTAACAACATTATTATTAACGGCTCGAAAGTGAATAGCCATTTTGAAAGAGGGATACATCGCTTGCATTTTTTTTTCGCAGCTTTCACTGAATCTTATGACTTTACAACGGTTGGTTGAAATGGATTATCTCGTTGTGCATTCTGGTGATGCGAATGACTCTGATAGCCTGCACGCACCACAACCAATGCGGGCGGATGAATTACTGATACGTTGATTACTTTAAGTATTTGACTTTATAAAGAGGTATGGATTGAAAATTTACATTGATGAATCGGGAATCTTTAGCGCAAATAATAATTTAACCCGGATTGATAAAGCATGGGGTACAGTTGGGGCGATCACAATACCGCATAAAAATATAAAAAAAGCTAGTGCTGCACTATGTGTTCTAAAATCGAAACTGAAGATCCCTGTTTCCCTTGAAATAAAAAACGAATTCAGACCGGAACCTTCATCTGAGTATTTTGCAGAATTCCTGACTGAATTGTTGAAGTTGGATTGTACGTTCCATGCTATGACTGTAAACCGTACATCACTAAATGATGATGCTACGCGCATGCATATGAAAGCGCAGATCGACGGCAGAGCTAATTACATTAAAAAAATTGAAAGTGAGTTAAATCAAGAAGAGTCTGAGGAGTATGTTAATGAGTTTGAGGTGACCAAGGAACTCATTAATTCATCAAGCATACAGGAATACAACCAAGTTGTAATTCAGTCTTACCTGATATCGTTCATGCTTGATAAAACCATTACCTATTATTTACGTAATAACCCTAGGGAATTATCTCGCTTTGAATGGGTTTTTGACCTAAAAAACTCCGCACCTGCTAGATTTGAACTTCTATATTCTAAATTTATGCCTGAGACCGTTGAGTCACATTATTACAGCGAACCAAGAGGTATACCATATATACCAGAAGCAATAAAATATTTTTATAGAAACTACGGAGCAGAGGAAGTTGGATTAGGAATGCCACTCGAGGAAATAGAACGTCGTAAAAGGCTATTTAACGTAGACCATTCCACTGTAGCTGGTTGTTCTATGCCAATCCTATTTGGGAAAATACTTAATAATTATAGTGTTTTCCTGGACTCAAATAAATCTGACGGGCTACAAATAGCTGACTTAGTTGTATCTGCAGTTAACCGCTTTTTAAAGGGGAATGTTGATGATGTTGTCAAGACATCTAAACTACTTGGTCCGTTGTTTGTTAACTCGCCGAGAATAGATGTTCCTGCAATTCCACATGTTAATTTTGGTGAATCAAGCGAATCAATCAAAAATATCAATTTTGATAATCTTGAATTGCTTAACTTTGAAGCAAGAGAATTGTATACGAATGTTTTTAGGAGCGGTTTCACAAAGAATATCCGTAAGTTATTAGAGCGTCAAAGCAACGGTAATTAAGCTGTTGTAAATTGTTTTGGCGATGCGAATATAGACACGCCCGCTTTAGTTCCACGCATTTTCTGAAAGCTCCGGTTTATTTTAAGTATCCCGGTGAAACAAACCATTCACCTTTAGAGATCTTCCGAAATACTGATTATGTCCCCTGAGGAGATTGCCATGCGTAAAGCCCGACTCAGCCAAAAGCAGATCATTACAGATATGAAGTCTATCGAAGCCGGACGTACCATTCCTTTTGTTTGATAGCATTAAGGAAAAGGAAGCTAAGTTGAAACTTATGCAGCAACAGCTTGCCGATTTTACCCCAGAGGGTGTTCCTCAAGATGTATCGCTGAAATCAAATGCAGCACTGTCTTGAAATTGTACCCTTGATAACCCAAAATCATTTGTTCAACAGAAATGGTCAAAGACCCATCAAGATAATTTTTTCTCCCCCCTCATTCTTAGTGTTTCGCTAAACCTTACGTCACTTCAATACCAATATATTTTTAATGGGTATAATATGTGACTGCTTTTGCCGCATTATTGACAGGAACAAGGACTGGTGATGAATATTGATTTCAGTTTAATTCGCAGCGCCCCCAAAAGCCGTAACGATAGCTTTGAAGCACTCGCCGTACAGTTATTTAGGAAAACCTGTCGAGTACCGACAAATTCAACATTTATTAGTTTGCGTGGAGATGGTGGAGACGGTGGCGTTGAGGCATATTTCCGCTCACCGGACGGTGCCGTATTCGGTGTTCAGGCAAAATACTTTTTCCAGCTTGCTTCCGCAGAGCTTACACAGATTGATAGTTCCCTTAAAGCCGCGCTAAGCAACCATCCCACACTAACCGAATACTGGATTTATATACCGTTTGACCTGACCGGGCGTGTTGCTGCGGGAAAGCGAGGAAAAAGCCAGGCAGAACGCTTTGAAGAATGGAAAAGTAAAGTCGAATCGGAAGCGTCAGCGAAAGGGAAGTCACTTTCTATTGTCCTTTGTACCGCTGCTGTTATCTGCAATCAATTACTTGTGATAGACCCTTACGGAGGGATGCGCAGGTATTGGTTTGATGACACGTTGCTGACAGCAGCTCAAATTCAACAATGTCTGGATGACGCCATTGCTTTTGCCGGGCCAAGATATACTTCAATGCTGGATGTGGTGACGAATGCTCATGTCGGCCTGGATTTCTTTGGTGGGACTGGTGACTTTTGCGAGTGGTACGAAATATCATTAACACCAATCGTTCGAGAGTTCCATTCACTGAATGGATACGGACGCAAATCGCTGGATATACTCGGCGAAACCCGTGCTACATCCGCCACGGCATTGATTGAAGAAATAATTGCCTACTGTGAGAGCATGAGAGATAACAATGTCACGGCCACATCGGTTACAGATCTTTGCGTCGCTCTGTCATCCCTATTGACACTTTTCGCTGATGCCCGCCATGCTCAAGAAGATAAATTTTATGAAAAGCATGGCAAGCATAGTGATACAGAATCGTTCCGACAGTTCCACGCAGAGTATATGTGTGCATTTCCTGCCGGAGATATGGATGCGGCGAGAAAATGGGAAGAGCAGGCGCAGCAACTGCAAAATTTGCTGACTTCTCAGGTCATTGGTGCCGCAACAGCACATTCCTTACTGCTGGTTGGGCCAGCGGGTATCGGCAAAACCCACGCGATTGTCAGCGCAGCATTGCGTCGACTGGAACATGGTGGTTTTTCCCTGGTCGTCTTTGGAGACGACTTTGGCAAAGCAGAGCCTTGGGAAGTGCTACGCAGTAAAATAGGGCTGGGTGCCGCCATCGATCGTTCGACATTATTTGAATGCATACAGGCCTGCGCCGAACATACTGGCTTACCTTTTGTCATTTATATCGATGCCTTGAACGAAAGCCCGCGAGAAGTGCGCTGGAAGGACAAGCTTCCCGAATTGCTCGCTCAATGCAAGTCTTATCCAGACATCAAAATCTGCGTTTCAACCCGAGATACCTATCGCAATCTTGTGGTCGATTCACGCTTTCCAGGGTTTGCTTTCGAACACATCGGTTTTTCAGGACATCAATTCGAAGCGGTACAAGCTTTCGCAGCCTACTATGGGCTGGATGCAGAGATTACACCACTTTTTTCACCCGAACTCAGTAATCCTTTATTTTTACACTTGGCCTGTAAAACGCTAAAGGGCGAAGGCCGTGACAGTCTGGATATTTCTTTGCCGGGTTTTACCTCTCTGTTTCAAGGACATCTCAAACATTGCGATGTTTTAATTCGAGAACGCCTCCACTACGCAAACCCTCGCAATCTGGTAAGGGCTGCAATGATGGCACTCGCGAATACTCTGACACATGAGTTGCCGCAGAACCGAACCTGGGAAACCTGTTGCGAAGCACTGAGCAAAATAGTGGGAACTGAGACCACACCTGAATCCTTTTTAAATGCATTGGCACATGAAGGCCTCATTATCCTTTCTGTTGTAGATGAGGATACCTTCCTGATCCGTCTGGGTTATCAACGCTACGGAGACATACTCCGTGCTATCAGCCTTGTGGAAGCTCTTGATTCGGATACAGCAAAACTAGCGGAGAAAATTGCAGCGTTAACAGAAGAAGATGCTGGATTGCTGGAAGCTCTTGCCGCCGTGCTGCCAGAGAAAACTGCTCTTGAAATTACTGCTGAAGAAGTAGGATTACCATCCGAACAAGCCCATAAGCTGTTCATCCAGTCATTGGTTTGGCGCTCCCGACAAAGTGTAGTGGAAGAAATTGATGAACACATCCATGCAGCACTGCATACACCTGGATTATGGGAGTCGGTTTATGAAGCGCTGTTTTCACTTAGTCTGGTTCCTGACCATCGTCTAAACGCAACTAACTGGCTGGGGCCATTTTTACGGCAGTCATCCTTAGCTGAACGTGACACCTACTTGTCATTAGCTGCGCTGGGATCATTTGATAACAAGACTGCTGTCTATTCACTCATCCATGCAGCACTATTTGCTGACATAACCCATTGGCCTGCTGAAAGCCGGAGGCTGGCCAGTCTAACACTTGCCTGGCTCACTTCGTGTGCTGACCGCCGAATCAGGGATTTGTCCTCAAAAGGGCTAAGCAGAATCCTGGCAAACTACCCTGAGAACTGCCAAACAGTAATCAGTGAATTTGCATATTGTGATGATGATTACGTATTAGAGCGTATTAGCCTTGCTATCTACAGTGCATGCTTATTGTCACACCAACGCAGAAATGCGTTTATGCCAGCGCTCTCTGGTCTATTAAGCATTGCGTCAGATAGCGAGAATATTCTGCTCCGGGATACGGTTCAGCTATTAGTAAACTTGTTGAAAACAGGAGAATTTCCCACAGCCGTAACAAGCCAATTACAGCATTACCAGATAAACGTATCATTACCATCACGATGGCCTGTACTGGCGGATGTCAAACCCCTCCTAGATCTGGAACATTTACCATCAAACATGCTGCTCTGGGGAGAATCCATGGCCCCGGATTTCTGGCGATATCAGGTGGAATCGAAGATTTCCGGCTTTGACTTGGAGAGCGCCAATATCAGCCATGAAAACATTGCCTGTTGGTTAATGCGAGAAGCACTTAATTTAGGATATCCCGGTTATAACCACTGCGCGCTCAATTATGATCGCCATATCGGGAGTCAGTATGGTTCGGGACGGGGTAGAAAAGGGTATGCTGACCGACTCGGTAAAAAATATTACTGGATCGCCTTACATCGACTACTGGGCATTCTGGCCAGTAATGTTCCCGCACTTGAAGACCCATATTCCGACTACGAACCTACAAGTGATCATCTATGGTCAGTCGACGTCCGTAAAGTTGACCTGACCGATGTACGCGATATCACCGCAGAAGGTGTCTATCCAGTACTGATGGAGGAAACAAATTATGCATTCCCTGACCACAATTCTGATATCAAAGGTTGGGTTCGGACCGATGATTTTCCACCTTATGAAGCTAGTCTTATTCGAACTGACGAGGAAGGAGAGCAGTGGGTAGCGCTTTCACATAGCTATTGGGATGACGATAAAGCGCCGAATGAAAATAGCTGGGATTCCCCGTACTTGGGAGTGCGTGCTTCCTACTCAAGCGCACTCATAAATGAAAGCATCCAGAACTTTAAACAGAAAAGATCACGCGATATTTTTCAATATAATCAGGGAAGTAGTTGTTATCGCGGTTATCTTGCTGAATATCCTGACAGCCCGGTATACAAACAACTTCTTAATAGTGATGAAGATAGTGAAGCATTTAATTTTACAGAAGTCAGTTTACTGCGCGGAAACGAATGGGAATACGACTACTCATATACCATGCCCGAGCGCCAGGATAACCTCATTGCGCCATGCCTGGGAATCATTCAAAAACTCGAACTTTTATGGGATTGTCAAAGCGGTTGGGTTGATCATTCTGGCAAACTTATCGCCTTCCATCAAAAAGGTGTAAAACAACGCGGACTTTTCATCCATCGTTCGGCATTGAACGCCTATCTGTCCATAACAGGTGAAGAGCTTATACATCGCCGTTTTGCTAACAGAGGATATTTTGATTTAGCTGGTCGTAATAGCACGCAAATAGACCTTAAAACTTGGATCCAGTACCGGGCAGACAAGGCACCGGTAGTTTTACGAGAAGAGGAACTGCCGTTTAACTGCTGACAACGATACTTATTAAGTAATCAACTGGCTGCCTTGGCATCGAATGCCAGAAGAGCCATTTCGCACTACCAATTTAAGTAGACTGAAGGAATACTTGGTACAAGCAAACGCACGCCATATCGGATAGAGGGGACTATGAACGAAACCATCGAAAAACTGATTGCCAGTGGCAAGGAAGGGCCATGGTGGGACTTTAAACAAACCTACCACCAAAACAATGCAGCCCTTGTTCACGATATCCTCTGCATGGCAAACGTCCTGCATGACGGTGACCGGTATCTGATTTTTGGCGTGAATGATGAAGGGGTGATTACCGGCGTGCCGGAAGATGGTAAGCAACTTAACCAGGCAAATTTAATCGATCTGTTAAGAAAAGTCAGTTTTGCAGAGCACCATTGTCCGGATATTCAGCTGCACCACATCACACTCCAGCATAAGGTGCTGGCTATTCTACAAATTCGTAACGTCAGAATTAAACCCTACTATCTGACCCAGGACTATATAAAAGAGGGAAAAACTGTCAGAGCCGGTGTCGTTTACACCCGGCAACAAGATGCCAATACGCCCGTAACTAGCTGTGCCAGCCCTGGAGATGTCATGGCAATGTGGAGAGAGCGCTTTAACCTGGACCTGGCACCCGCTGACCGCATAGTCAGACTGCTTCTGGATTACGACAATTGGGAATATGACGGTATCAGCGAGGCCTATTATCGGTTGGACCCGGATTATGCCATTCATATTGGCGACACAGAAAAAGATATAGGAGGACAACACTGGTGGTCAACGATTAGCATTGAGCAACCTTGTCACTATGAATACATCCTCAAATACCGTGGGCGTGTACTTGAACGAGTGCCAATCGTACATTACAGAAATGAGGGTTTACAGTTTCCCTTTCCAGAGATGGATACGCTGGCTTATCCAGGGAAAAGGGATGGATTCGTAACTGATTATTATGCAGACGTTTTTTACTTCGTAAAAAACACATTACCCTACAATCTGTTGAGTCATATCAGAGAATTATACTCACTGCCTGGCCGTAATTCAGGCATAACCATGCCGTTAACCACCCAGACCAAACCGCCGATTATCGAGCTGCCATTCATGGTGTTTGAGAACGCAGGGGAAAAAGAAGAAAAGCTAAAGTTTATTCAAAGTCAGCTTGCTGATTTTTGCCCGGATGGTATGCCTGATACAGCATCGATGAAAACTGACCCAGAACTAAGAATGGAAGTAGAGAGACAATTTTCCTGGTGGGTTTTTAACCATATGCGTTGAGCCGAAGCCAGTAACCCTGCCTGGGAGTTGTTCATTTTTGACGTTGCAACTAAAGGTCAGCACTACGATAGCGTGTTTTAGTGCGCACTCGCGTATTTTCTCCCTCTTGGGTGTATATGGCCTGCTTTCGCAGGCCATATACTGCCCCCCACGCACGACGATGTGCTTTAAGAGAGTCAACGGCAATACCAATAAAAAGCGCTCGGTTGCACGATGTGGACAGCATCCTGATATGGCTCCCGTGGACTTAGCCCCCGGCCGCGTCCAACATAGCGAAGCCAGCACTCAGGCTCCATGACATTTTTTATACTTTACTCCCGACCCGCAGGGACAAGGTTCATTTCTGCCTACCGCCCCGAACAATCGCGTTACTTCGGATTTAGCCGCCTTGTAAGCAAGCTGCGCGATGTAGTTCGATTGATTTTCAACCTCCTGTCGCTGCTCACCTGTTAACCCTTCAAAAAAGGGGGCTAGCCGACGCATCTCCGCTTCTGCCTGCCCATGTTCGCCTGCAAGTGCCAGTATGACGGCATACTGGCTCCGGACCTGAACCAGTCGCTGTACCAGGCCGGCTTCATTAACCACGGGCAGGACGTGTTGCTCCAACACCTGTCTGGCGCCGACATAGTCCTTTCTTGCGACAAACTCGTCTGCCAGATCCTGTCCGACCCGGACCAGAGATTCCGGGGCCGCGGTCATGTTGTAAAATTTCATCGCGTGAATTCGCAGAAGCGGTGACACTTTTCCCTGTGCGTCAGTAATCCTGGCGAGTAACTCCAGGGCATCGGCCAGATGTTTGATGTGTTCGTGAACATTTTCAGGCTGGTTGATGATTGTCCACAGCACATCCGAGTTCTTACCCATGACATCCTGTGGGGTAATACCAAATAGCGCGTAATAGCGATTTACTACGCTCAGGCACAGCGTTTCTGCTTGCTTGTATCTTTTCAGTCTCCAGAGCGCGATGGCACAGGTGTAGTCAAAAATACGCGCATGCTCTTCGTCCGGAAGACTGGGGCGGGCTTCATCTGCCAGCCTTTGCACTTCACTAAGGTCTCCCTTTTCGGATAAGAAAAGCATCCGTTTCATGGTGTAGGCTGTGCGTTCCCGGTAGCCAAACTCATGTTCTGTAAGCAAGGCTCCCATCGCTTCCAGCCATAGCGCAATTTGCTCAGAAACACCGTCTTTAAGCTCGGAAAAAACCAGTCCATCGAGTGCCCAGAATTTTTGTAAGGGCGCCAGAGAGTCTGAAGCTGTCGCCTGTTTCAGGCTTTCCATAATGTCGACAGTAATGCCCATCTCATAAAACAGCTCTTCACCAGATAGACCGATGAGCGTCATGACATCGTTAAGCTTGATGTATATCTGTGTCAGAAGAGAAAATCGCGAAGTGTCACGTGTCTGGTGAAGACTCTCGATCAAAAGATCTTTTAACGCCAGTAACGCGTTGTTTGTGATATCCGCGTCCATCATGGTCAGGTGCTGCAGCCCCAGCGCCCTGACAGCGTCGTGTACCTTTAACGTCTGGTTTCCATAGTTTTCAATGGTTCCGGTGGCTCGCATTTTTTTAATTAATGTGGCTGCTCCGCTTGAAGGGATATTCAATGAACGGGCAAGGTACCCTGAAACTTCGTCACGGCTCAGTCCCACATCGGACAGACTGAACAACGCCAGTGCGTTCTGGACCGGTGGCTCGAATCCCTGATAGACCCGGCTGAGAATGACGTCCTGCGCGGTTTCCGTGCTGTTTTCCTGTTGCCGCAGTTCAGCACACAGCGTGTCTATATCCCCTTTGTATTCCTCTGCGGCAACTCTCGCCGCGCTTTCGACATACAGCGGCAACCCTCCGGTGTAGCTTCGTAGCTGCTCATATCCCAGCGCACTGGCGTGCCCACCGAGGTCGGCCACTGCGGCAGCCACTGTGTCGATATCCCATCCCTGTAACGATTCACGCTGAAGTCCAGTCATCGCCTCCAGTTGACGGACATTGTCATGGGGCTGGCACAGCAGCACAAAATGGATACGGGTTGTGGCGTGTAGAACATCCCGCAAGTTCTCCACAGGGATACGATGCGCGTTATCCAGAACCAGCAGAAGATTGTCGTTCCGTTGCTGCAAGAAGGTGTCGAACGTTCTCAGCGCTTCAACGCCACTGGCACCAGGGAGCAGTATTCTTCGCAGGCCACCTTGCTCCTGAGTCGCAAACCGGGCTGCCAGCTCACGAACCAGCGTACTGGCAAGTGCAGGACCCGGAAGGTCGCCAGCGTCGTAATACGCACACACCTGTGTACTGTGCTGGGCGGCCTGTGCTGCCCATGCTGTTTTACCTGCACCAGACAAGCCGCAAATGATGCGTATTCGCTCATCCGAAACAAAAGAGGGTTCCTCTCTTTGTGGCCGGTAGAGTGTCGGCGGTGCAGGGAAGTCCTGTAACTGAACGATGAGCTGTTCGAACAGGGCAGGAAGATCCCGGGTATAAAACGCATGCTGTCCGTCGGCATCACCTCCGGTGGCGGCGAGCTGGACCAGACCGGCCAGCTTCCAGATCAGGGATTCTGGCGACAATAACGAAAAATTCAGTTGCTCTGCTTGCGCGATGCACCACGCGGCCGCATCAGCCACGGCGTCCCAGGCAGGGGGAAGTGCGGGATAGCGCTCAGCGGTTGACTGGGGCCAGATAAAACGGACATCCGCAGGAAGCGTCTTATCCTCAATCATCTTCTGCAGATGTGGACCTGGCGCCTGGTTGGCGACGATAACGAAAGAAGCGCTTCCCTGGCGGCGCCCATCAGTGTGCTCGTTACGCAGCTCCGCAAACCGCGCGAGCGCGCCAGACACATCGCTGAGAATGATGGGTTTCAGGCGGGTTTTAACCTGAACGTAAATGCGCTCCTGCCTGGAGTTGAGTTCAATATCCTCATCCAGCTCAACGGTTACTGTCTCCACGCTTGCTTTCTGTGCCAGCAGCAAGCAGCCAACGGCATACAAGTGCTGATAAAGGAATCCCCGGTGTACGGCTTCAATACGTACCAACTGGGCAGAGTCCAGAACATCCGGCATAGATTTTTCTTTGCTTCCCCTCATTTTTGTTCCTCAAGTTACTTGTCAGAAGTATCCAAGATTTACCTATCAGCGTGCGCAATGGAACTTAAGTATGGCTACTAAAAGTTTGACCAGAACACCCGGATTGATCGGTGCGCAACAATTTCACCTCATATTTTGAGAGAGGCAGATGTAGTTCGTATGGTGTTAAATCAATAAATTGAAGGAAGTCCACCCGCTGTCAGATATGTCAGTAAAACAGGCTATATATCATTGATTAAGAAATTCGGGAGCGTTACTTTTATACGTGTCGGTGCACTGGCTGCGCATTTGTAGTTATCTTTACGACAGGCGAGTGGACAAAAAGAATAAAAGAGGGAGAGTCCCGTGGTCAGAGTTTGTAAAGTTGAAATCCAGAACTTCCGATCTATTCGTTTGCTGACCTGGCTGCCTTCGCCAGGGCTCAACTGTCTCATTGGCCCTGGGGACAGTGGCAAGACCACAATTCTTGACGCTATAGATTTGTGCCTGGGGGCGCGACGTAATGTCAGTTTCAGCGACACCGATTTTTTTGGTCTCGATGTGACTCAGCCCATCAGCATTACCTTGGCCCTGGGGTCATTGCCGGATGCACTGAGGACTATAGAAACCTACGGCAATTATTTGCAGGCGTTCAACAGCACGACTGGGCAGATTCAGGAAGAGCCCCAGTTCGGGCTGGAAACGGTTTTGTGTCTGCGGCTTAGCGTCGACAGTGAACTGGAACCTAACTGGACGCTGGTTTCTCAGCGTGCCGAAGCGCTAGGTCAGGAACGCAATCTGGCCTGGAAAGATCGGCTGCTCATCGCACCGGCGAGACTTGGCACATATGCAAGCTCAAATTTATCTTGGGCACGCGGATCGGTGCTTAATCGGCTCACGGAGGAGCGCCCTAATCTGGGGGCTGAACTGTCAAATGCTGCGCGTCAGGCCCGAACCAGTTTCGGTGGTCAGGCTGCAGTACAACTCGCGGCAACGCTGGACGTAGTTACTCAGAAGGCCAATGAGTTGGGTGTGCCGGTCGGTGGTCGGACTCAGGCCTTATTGGATGCTCACGCGGTTTCCATCGGCGATGGTGCAATTGCGCTGCACAACGCCGCTGGTGTGCCGCTGCGTTCTCTTGGTACCGGGTCGTCCCGTCTTCTGGTGGCAGGAATGCAGCGTGCTGCCGCGCAACGGGCCTCCGTGGCGCTGGTCGATGAAGTGGAATACGGACTCGAACCGCATCGGCTTACCCGGTTACTGAACTCCCTGGGTGCCAGGGAAACACCGCCGCCACTTCAGGTTTTTCTGACCACACACTCTCCCGTGGCAGTGCGCGAGCTTAATGGCAATCAGCTCTTCGTTGTGCGGGGCCACCCGACAGCTCCCCACCAGGTGCTGCCGGTCGGCATTGCCGATGATATTCAAAGTACGGTCCGGGTCGACCCCGAAGCCTTTCTGGCGCGTAGCGTGATCGTCTGTGAAGGGGCGAGCGAGGTAGGGTTAATCCGCGGGCTGGATCATTACTGGACCGCCCTCAACGGTAATTCCATGCTGAGTGCAGGAACCGCATTCGTGAATGTTGGTGGAGGAGAGCCTGACCGATGTTTTGTGCGTGGGCTAGCACTGCGTCGACTTGGTTATCGTGTGCTGGTTCTGGTGGATGCGGATAAGCCGCCCACCCCGGCGACGGTCGAGGCCTTCGAGGCCGCGGGTGGAGAATATATCACCTGGCGAGCCGGTCATGCGCTGGAGGATGAACTGTTTATGAGCCTGCCTGATGCAGGCGTCGACGCGCTGCTTCAGCGGGGTATTGATCTTATGGAGGAGGAACTGGTGGCGGCACATATCCAGACGCAGTCCAACGGTCAGGTTACGCTTGCCCATATCCGGAACCAGCGGCAACTGATTGGGGGGGCTTATTCTCCTGAAATACGAAAACTATTGGGACTCACTGCGCGTAACCGACGCAACGGGTGGTTTAAATCGGTGACCCGGTATGAAGATGTGGCGCACGATATCCTTGGTCCTCATCTCCCCGCGTCTGATGCCGGGTTCCAGGCGCTGATTAACCGGCTGTACGGGTGGGCACATGCCGCCTGACTACAACCTGCTAGAATATCATCGGGGGACGATTACGGCCCCGGCCGGGTGCGGTAAAACACAAATCATCGCAGATACCCTGGCCCTGCATAAGGGAGGAAGGCCGGTGCTTATCCTCACGCACACCAACGCGGGTGTTACAACACTGCGTCTGCGTATGCAACGCGCCGGTGTTTCTACAGCGGCCTACCGTATCGCCACTATTGATGGATTTGCAATGCGTCTAGTGGCGATGTTTCCAGCGCGTAGTGGGCTTAACGCTGAGGTTCTTCAACTGCGCAATCGCGGAACTGACTATCCCGCTATACGACTGGCTGCCTGCCAGTTGCTGCAGGCAGGACATCTCAATGATGTTCTGCCGGCCAGTTACGTTCACCTCATCGTGGATGAATACCAGGACTGCAATCTGGTGCAACATGCAATGGTAACCGCGTTATCAACAGTGCTGCCTGCCTGTGTACTCGGTGACCCTATGCAGGCTATTTTTGGCTTTCGGGGTAATCAGCTCGTGGACTGGGACGCACATGTACTCGCTCACTTTCCACTGATTGGTGAGCTCAATCATCCATGGCGCTGGGCTAACTCAGGGGCGCCGGAACTTGGTCGCTGGCTTCTGGACTGCCGGAGGATGTTGCTGAATGGCAATGCCATTGACCTTCGCCAGGTGCCTGCTGAGGTAGCCTGGGTACCGTTACAGGCAGAAACTGCTGTTCAGCAGCGTCTTACTGCCGCCCAGACCCGAGCGGTTACCGCTACCGGGCAGGTACTGGTGATTGGAAACAGCTACGACACTCGCGGGCGCCAGCAGATGGCCAGCCAGACCCCGGGTGCGACGACCGTCGAAGCTGTCGATTTGGTTGACCTTACCGACTTTGGTGCAGGGTTTAACCTGGAGGCTGCGGATGCGTTGACGCGCCTGGTAAAGTTTGCCGCAGGCGTCATGACCCAGGTTGGCCACGCAGCATTGCTGCCCCGGCTGGAAACGCTACGAAGAGGAAGAGCCCGCAATCCGCCGACGGTCGCAGAAGCAGCGTTAGTGGCATTTGCAGAGAGACCAGGTTTTACGATGGCCGCAGAGGCGCTGCGCCTTCTGACTCGTCAGGACAATGCGCGAGTCTATCGGCCAGAGGTTTTGCGCTGTTGTTTGCGCGCCTTGCAGTCGGCTGCTGCCGGAGGCTGCACTTTTGCAGACGCCACGATAAACGAGCGCGAACGCAATCGCCACGAGAGTCGACCGTTGACCCGGCGTGTAATCGGCAGCACATTGTTGCTAAAGGGACTGGAAGGGGAGGTGGCAGTCATCACATCCCCGGAAGAGATGGATGCACGACACCTCTATGTCGCTATGACGCGGGGAGCTTCGCGGCTGGTTGTGTGCTCGCTAACTCCCATATTGGCGGCCCGCTAACTCCGATGCAAAGCGCCCTTGCTCGCAAATCGCACCTTCCTTAGGGCCAGTGCCTGACGTACAGTCCTATCAAATAGCCTGGCTTCTATCACCATTCTTCACGCCTTGCCGGTGAATCAAACTCCTTTTCAACCAAATTTGAAGCTTTTGTATAAGTTGAAATAGGTCCAGAACTAAGCGAAATCTCCACTCCTAAAATATTTAACACGTTGTATAGACGCTGAAAACTTGCTTTTGAAGGGTTTGCCTCAAGTCGAGCATAAGTCTGCTGAGTGACACCCAACCTGGCGGATAATTCTCTTTGAGTTAATCCTTTTGATTTACGAAAACCAATTAAAAGTGGCCGTAACTGGCTAAGAAGTCTGACCGGGAAAACATTATCCATAAGTAGGTGACCATGTCGATTATTTAAAATAAGTTCACTTTGCGTAAAAATAACAGCCTTCAGGGTGTTTTTTTACTTTACAGCTTTTAAGGTGTAAGGATGAACTCGTTGTTTAATTTGTTGCATTAAAGTGTTAAAGGTTGCATCTGGGACTGACTAAGATTATATTTTTCAGGACTAGCATATAGTGGTACGCGCTGCTAACACTCATATTAGTGAGGCTTATCAGTGCATGAAGGGAGAGGGCAGGGTAGGCTTTGCCCTCTCTTTTTCATGACTGTATTAAACTTCAAATCCTTTTTAAAACTCATTGCCTTATTGCGATATTTTTATTAACAATCCCAATCAGTGTGTTTATTTTTTCATTTATCTTAATGTGTCTTTTATCTTGCTCAAGAGAAAGTTTCCTGAATTCATTTTCCCTGCTCGGCACGGCAATTATCAATTCTTCATAAATTTCTTTTGCTCCTGACACTTTTTCCAATTCACTGCTGTATTTTTCAATGAGAGATCTTATTTGAATGTTTACATCACTGTGTTCATGGCTGGTAGCACTTGAAACTTGAAGGGAGGTTTTTTGGCTTACCTCAATTAATTGCACATTTTCTTTTGCTATATTGAATTCTGATGTGATTGAGTATAAATATTGATACACGCCTGATTTTCTTACTTTATTTAATAATCCTTTTTTTACTAGATATTGAGTTTGGTTATAAGCAAAAGCTTTTGCCTTTCGATAAGTTTTCGGGAGTGAAAATCGCTCGACAAGAATTTTTGCTACATCATTACTGGTGAAGTTATCCTTGCCAATGTGGATTATTGCAGAAAATATGTACGACTCAGGGTTGGATACTCGACTATTCATATGACTAAAACAAGGCAGTTAACTTAGGATTGCTAAGTATACAACAATGGCAGATACTTAGACAATCTAAGCATTCGAGGCCAATGAAGATGAATCAGTGTCTGAAAAAAATCCGATACCAGAAAGACTTAAGGAAGCGAGATGCAGGGCGGGTTTGTCACAGCGCTCATTGGGCCTCCTTGTTGGGTTTGATCCCGCTTCGGCTAGCAGTCGTATGAATCATTATGAGAAAGGGCGCCATGTCCCCGATATTGATACGCTTCGACGGATGGCGGCAGAGTTAAACGTGCCGTTGAACTACTTTTTTTGTGATGATCAGACCACAGCTGAACTTGCATTACTCATATCACGGATGACAGAGGAAGAGCGAAGTAATCTTATCGAAGCACTCAAAAAGCATCCAGGCGAAAAGCATGCTGACAAAAAATGATATTACACATAAAGTGACTGAACTTTTTGAAGGTAACGAAAGTGTAGCATTACACTGATGCAATGAACCAAGCAGGGCATTACAGTGGAAGACGCCCTCTCAGATAACAAACTCATAAGAGGGAGCCAAAATATATGTTTATCAATACAACCAGCATTCTGCCGACAACCGGGAAGCTGTCGGCTAAATCGTCCATGTCAGAAATATGACTACTTATGTAGTTCCCGAATCATATGGTTGGCCAACAGGCTTTCCACCGGTATAACCGAATTGATTTTTACCGCTTTGACAATTTCTATCAACGAAAGGGTATTTTGCGCTAATTGGTCTCGCAATTCACTTACTTCAGCTTGCAACTGCTGGTTTCTGGCCAGCAAAGCCTGACGGGTTTTGCGGTTGACGTATTGCTGTTTTTCTTTTGGGCGTAGATTCAATGGGCCAAGTTGCTGATCAACATAGGCAGCAATTAGGCGTTTACGCTCTAGGCTGCTCAGCGTACTTAAACCACCGTTAACGATACCTTTTGCCTTGAGCCTAATATGCAGGGCATTAGCGGAAATAGGGGACTTGTCAAAGCCTTCAACCAGCATCAGTTGTAATTCGTGCTCAATCAGTGTGTTCAGTTCCTTGCCGCGCATCAGTCTTTCTCCTGCATCAATTGTTGGTATTCAAGTGCAAAAAGCTGGGCCAGTGTACGGACTTTGCCCTCGGTGATTACTCCACCAGACAACACACTCTCCGCAGCAACCAGTTGTTGAGTCTTGGCACGACGATGCCATTGTGCTTGTATTGCCTCGAGTTGCTGTAACCGTCGTTCGATGTCGGCCAGTCTGGTCTGGTAATCAGGCTGATGTTGAGTAAGTTGGGTCAACTTCGAATGTGCTTGCTGTAAAGCCTGTTTCTTGGCAATCAGATTTGGTAGCTCATCTATCCGGCCTGTCAGCGTGAAATGTTCACAAAAGGCAGCACTCTGGCATTTCAGTCGATAAGGACATCCCCAGAGGTTAACTTCCCGCATACAGGAGCCAAATTTCAGCGGATACAGCACGGCATGTCTTGCCACCATGGCAGAGGCTTGCTCTGGTCCTTCTGCGTCGCGGATTTCTTCAAAGGCGGCAGCAACATCTTCAAAGAGGCCGTTAGCAAATGACGCCTCGACAAACCTGGCTACATCATCCCGATCGTCAAAAGTATGCAGGTTGGCTTTGATGGTATTGTCCAAAGTCATGTGTTCCGTGACCGCCAGTTGGCCGGTCCGTTTGACGATTTCCAGAGGCGTAGCAATGGAGGACGAAGAGGGCGCGGCAATTAGTGCTGTCGATATTGGCTGCAAGGGCACCAACGAGGCGGCTTTTCGCCGTTCTGCAAGCGCCAGATGTTGATAATGCTGATTCTGCGTGATGTCCACTCGACCCATCAACATTGCCTGTAAGTGGTCAGAGATATCCGCAATAGCAAGAAAGGTATTGATGTTGTGCCGGGGAATGTGGGTACGCATCCGCGTCGAGGTGCCATCCTCCTCCAGTAATTGATATTTGCTGAATACTGATCCATCAGGTTCAACGTTGCCTAAGAATTTATTCATAAGTGTGTTAGTGAAGGGTATCGGTGTAGCAAGCAAAGCCAGTGTGCGCTTTAATGCCAGCGAACCCTTCTCGTGTAGAAATAGCAGGTCCTCGTAGTTAACTTGGTAGCGTTTGCCATTTTCCATCCAGGCGTGTGTACAGGGTTCGTTGGCATTCGCCAGGCCAAATTCGGTCTTAATGTAATGATTGAGATCAGTCTTGGAATAATAGATAGATTTGCTGTTTTTCGGGCCTGGTATTTCTTGAACGGGCAGCACACCTCTTTTGCTAAGGGCTTTGGATGTTTTGTCCCGTTGTCCTGCCCGGCCCCGTAAACTTGAGGTAGTTTGGGTGATGTATTTCACCACATCATCCAGTTCGACTCGTTCACCGGGCATGTTGCTGATGGCCTGTGGCAGGTAATCATCAAAAGATTTTGCCCGTAGATAGGTAAGATGTCTGCGTATTGGTGCGGTCAACATTTTAACGGTACTGAATATACTCTCGACCAGCGGTACTGCCAGCGGTTCTACCCAATGCGTTCGCTCCCCAGCACCTTTGACACCAACATAACGGATACCAAGAAAATAATCGGGTAATCCCTTGTCCTGAAATCGTTTACAGATTGCCGGATCATCAATCTGGCGTTTAAATAGGGCATCCAGTCTGAGATTAAACGCTTCAATGGAGCGAAAGCCGGTAATAACCAATAACAATAGGCAATTTAACGCGATTTTCTCAGCATCACTTTCCACCCGCTGGATTAATGCAACTATGTTCAGAAATCCGCGAATGGCAATCAACGCATCTTCACCATCGGTAGTGGTATCAGACAGCTTGGCCTGCTGTTTCAGCGCCATGGCTTCCCGGGCTTTGCGGGTCAGGTTGGTTTTGTTGGTATACTTCACATCAGAGTTGTATTGCAGTTTAACCAACGTAAATGTGAAGTGATTGACCAATTTTTGAAGGCTAACGCACCGCCCTTTATAGTTAGCTGTATTGGGGTCACCAGGAGATGAAACGCTACTGAGAAGATCCATCGCTCGTTGAATGACAACTGTGCTCAGGTAAGATGGATGGGTCTGTCCTGTCTCATAAAGCATCGCATGGTACCATCGTTTCAGAATCATTAAAGTTGCCTTTGCCACCGCTGGCGACATATTCCTATTTCCCTGTCGGTAAACCACTACCAGCATAGCTTTCATGAACTGACTATATTCTTTGTCGATGGGCAGATGTTCTACAATACCTTTGAATCTGTTCATCTCATCAAAACGTAATGTATTTCTGCCGTTCCCTCGCAACCATCCACTTCCCTGGTTACCACTTACCCAGATATGATCATTCCATGTTTGGGCAAAATCAGCAGACAGGTGCTGTTCGAACCATTTTTTTTGCTCTTCAATAAAAGCCTGAAAATGCTCAAAGTGATTTTTCATTGGACTTCACCTGTTCCTGATGAAAACGGCAGCGGGCGATAACAGACTCAATTTCAAACTGTGTGGTTTCATGGATTAAAATGAGCGGATTTCGGGAATTACCTACACCGTCTGAAATAGCGATAAGTTCATCGACTTCTTTTTTGACGCATTCAAGTAGAGCCTGATGTTCACCATCCGTAAAAGGGCGATAATACAGACAGCCGTAACAAGAACGCACTTCGCTGAAAGGGCATGTACTACTGTTCCTGGAACAACCACCAATTTTATTATGCAACTCGTCACCAACGAGTCCCACCACTAGATGGCCTTTCCAATGTGCTGAGTCGACCAGTTCACCAGTGAGCATCATAGCCACCATATTTTGCCAAACGGGATTCGACCCAAGCGCTTTAGCACGGATCAAGGCCAAGGCGGGAGTTGCCATAATGTAGTATTTAGCTACGGCAAGAGAGGTGTGCCCCAGTACATGTGCTATCTCTTCAGCGCTAGCACCTTGCATCGCCAAAGAGTGCCCAACATTGTGGCGTAAATCAGTGGGTGTAATTGTGGGCAATGCAGCTTCGCCACATGCTACGGCGGCTTGATATTCAGGAGGACAGAAATTTAGGATTGCCTGATTAATTGCCTGAGACACATAATGCGGAGCTGAAACGCTGAAATCGAATAGTTTATCTTCGGGGTTTTTCTTGTATCTCACGGTATAGTTCATAATTAACTCCCCAATTTCTGAGGGGATCGCCAGAAATAACCGCTCTGTCGTCACTCGTCTTTGTTTAGCATATGGTAAAAAAACACTGTATCGAATCAGACCAGATTCCTGATTTCGTGTATCGATACGAACATCTTTGACCGCCAGCCTAGCGAGTTGAACTGGGCGTGCACCCGTTACATAAGCCAACCCAAGGATAGCCGCATTTCGCACTTCGCTGTGACTGAAACTTTTGCCATCGCGTAACAACGAAGCCATTTCAAACAGTCCATTGCAAATCATGTTTTTTTCAAGAGGGTCAAGAATATTATCGATTTCTTGGTAAATCCCCCAATGTTCGAGATACGGTCGAGGGACGAACTCAAGATCATCGTAATCTCCAAGATTGAAACCTGGGAATGTTTCAGCACAGAGTATTTTTAATCCGAATAACACGGAATAAAAAGTAGCATTATCAACATCCTCTTTTTCGATAAATAATCGGAGCGTAGCAAGCGAAAATCCACCATGTTCTCGACAATATGAAATGATATTCCTCCAATCAAGGTGCAACGCTGGAAGTTTGGTTGGAAATCTCGTCGATGCATATTTGAAACAAATATACTTGTTTAATTTATTTGAGATATTATCTTGATTGAAAACAAGATATCGCCGACTGCCTGAATAATCGAAAGCCCATTTATCTCCTTTGCTAACAATATATTTATCATCAAACTCCATTGCCGTTTTTAGATAAATTCGATCAGGAATATCGAGTTCAAAGATAGCCTGAGCTAAATCAGGAGGGTAAACTGAGTTCCCTTCGTCAGATTTTAATGCATTATCAAATGATGTCATCGTTATATCTATCCATTATAGTATCTAACGTATTATGCAGCGCTGCATTATCTTGAATAATTCGTTGGACATTGGCAGCATTAGCCTGCTCAGACAGGAAACGTTTTGCATATAGATCAGGCATTTGACTTGTCGGACTCCAGCCACCCATCAGTCGTAGTTCATCTTTGGCTTCTTCCATTATCCCTGAGAGGGAAGGGACTCCAGCAATAAAGTGTGTTTTATTTTGCTGGCTTTTCAAATATTTTGAATGCCATATTTTTTGCAATGTCAAAAAGGCCCAAGTATGTCGGGTTGTATGCGGAGTCAATCGTTGCAACGAGTCAGAGTACATTGGTGATTTGTACTCTGGATATTGGTTAGTGAAGACCTTATCAACTTTCGAAAAAATAGAATGAACTGATGTATAGGACAAAGGCTTCGCTGACTGTTGACTCGATGTAAAGATGAAATCGTGTTTATCAGTTTTTGGTCGAAGCCTTGCTATATAAATGCTTAAAAAAATATAATCCTGCTTATCGAGCTCCAACACACGATTAGCCCATGCGTTTTTGAGAGATGGCGCATTCTTTCTTGGTTCGTATGCCTCGTCGGCAGTTGTCACAATCAAACTAAACTTATCACCTTTTAAATTAGGTTTAATTGAGCTGCACTCTAACAACAATAGCTCACCTGTTCGTAAACCATAATTTAACAACAGACGAATAATCAAAAAATTGCGGAACTGAAGATGCCCGGAAGGGAAAGGATTTAGCGGGTTATGCTTTTGGGCAGAAGAGGGGGTTATTATTCCATAAAGGCTGAGCACCATTGCCCCAGACAAACTCTGAAATCCTTGGCTGCTGTGACTATGTTGCGAAAATTTGTTTGATGTAAGCGTTCGATAATTCTCCCGGCAAAGCTGTAAACGGGTGTGTAAACGCGAAGCCAAAAGTGATAATGCTTTGGGAGAGTCATCCCGGTATGCAGGTGATATGTAGGTGTTAATCAAAAAAGAAATGAAATGGATCACAGCACGAACTCTGACTGTATGAGTTAAGGTATTGGCTTTTGTGACTCTCGTTAAAGACAATACATTTGACTGGACGTTGTGGCCATTTTCTAGATACATCCAAAATGCGGGCATTTCACCGACAGCAATGTCTGGATTGTGGTCAGATGAATAGAAGCTGTAGCAAAACGAGACACCATACTTTTGCCTCCAGAATTCGTAAAAAAACTTCACAGATTGAAGTGAAGCTGACTGTGTGGACAATGAGCGGAAAGCCAAATGGTCAATATGGTACCTAAGGGGATACAGCAACGGCAGAGAGGTTTCCAAGTCCATCAGGATCCATTGCCTTTTACGGCCTGAGATAACCAACTGCTTTAGTGAATACACAATATTTACCTCAAAATTATCATGGATATGAAGAGAATGTACTCTGTACCTAATGCAAGAAACGAGAGGGAGATCAGAAATCCTAACGTATTGATTTATCAGTTAGTGGGAGTGTCTTATGAACTTATTTACCACAGTAGGTGATTTAACATAATATACATTATGCGCACTATGGTAAGCCCAGTCAGATTCCGCCGTATTGCGGTCATGATTGTGCTGGTCTTTGATTCCTCACCAAAACCTCATATTCTGCTCATTCCTCTGTTTCCCGCTTTAACCGACCATGCAACCTGAGAACATTCATCCTGATTGCCATTGCGACGTTCTCCGGAAAATCAGTCGGTAATGTAGCCGTTACGCTATCCAGTGCTGCGGGTATCTGCTCTGCAAACTCACTCAGGATTTCACGCATCTGTACTTCCGGGAATTTCAGCGCTTTTGCTGTCGCCAAAAAATGTCGCGGATGAATTTTATCGATTGCCGTTTTTCTGCCTTTGGATGCGTTAAGACCCATGGCCAGTTTCAAATCGCTGATATGTATTCCCGTCCCGCCAAGAACCGGAAATGCCGAAATGATGTCGTAAAATGGCGTTAGCCGATAACTGCCGCCAGCCTGAATAAAAACGGAGAAGTTTTTTGCATGACCATCCGTTGCGCCAATCAACCACTGGAACACCTGAAACTTCATAAAATCATGGCGATCTTTCAGCGCCTCGCTGGACCCCATCAAAAAAGCCATGATTTGCGCGATACCTGGGCCTCCGTCAGATTCGTATTTGACTGATGACGGTAAACCGAATGTCTGGCACATATCTTCCTGCGGCAAGCGGAGTAAAACTGACCGTTCAGCATTCCAGCGTCTGTCAAAGCGCTCGACCGCCAACGCGCGCACCCTTCCCGCTTTGATGATTTCGGCGCCGGGAACATTCAAACCGACTTGTTTCGCCAGGAGTAGACAAAAATATTCATTATCAACGCTTTGGCTAAGATCGAGCGTCGCATTGGGCTGTCTGATTTCGCCAATCGGTAATTTGATAATGTGCGTCGTCGGCGTTATTCCCTTCGGAATGCACCAGTCAGCGCCCATTCTGAGCAGCGCGGTTTTTTCCTGCGCGCCGGCAACGGAGATGCGAAAATCATTTTCTTCGTTAATCATGCCTAACGGGATATCTGCTTTATAAGCCGACAACACCTCTTCAAGCTTTACCTCGCTTAATTTTTCCCATGTCATCACCGGATTTGTCACCGCCTCATCTTCCGGTAATAACGTCACTGCGCCTACGCTATCTCGACCGACTTCTGACAACAAATCAAAGGGTTGCTTTGATTTAGCGCGATAACGTTTAACAATCCTGTCGCGCACGATCGGACTATCAGGTAGCAAGTTATCGAAAAAATTGAATACCGCATCCGAAGTGATATTCCCCACCTGCAACGGCAACGAAAGTGACAATGGTCTGGCATAACGATTGGCTAACCATTCCGGTGCATACTTAAACGTATGCGCACCGTTGGCCAGTTTCGTCAATTCACCGACCCGCTGATTGTTCATCCACGTTATGAGTTTAGGCATTACCACTCCAGATCCTGTTGGTCAGTAGATTCAGGCGCCGCGTCTTTTGTTTCGCATAGCGTCATTGAGAGCTCAAGTGACTGTAAAATCTTAAAAAATGTCGTCAATGTGGTGTTGTCAGGGTTATTTTCGAAATTGGAAATGGTTGCCTGCTTTATGCCGATTTTTTTCGCCAGCTCGCTCTGCGTCCAGCCATTTTGCTGACGGACCAGTTTCATTGCATTCGCTAATTGTGTTGGGCTGTAGATCATCGGGAAGCTCATCATGTCATTTGTCCACAGGAAAGTTATCCGCGCAAAGGGATATTTAGATTTTTATCCCTTCTTGAGGATAAAGTCAATCTGTAAACTCATTTTATCCGCTACACGGGATAATTGCGGTGATATCCGCGATCGCGGATAGAAGAGAAGAATTAAAAAACGGCGCTGATGCGCCGTTTGAGGTTAATCTTTAGTTTGAACCCAAAATGCGTGAATTAACCCCGGAATATACCCAAGAAGTGTGAGGATAATATTTAATATAAATGCCCAACCGAAGCCTTTACCAATTAATACACCCAACGGCGGCAAAATGATCGTAATAACGACTCTCCAGAATCCCATATTAACTCCCTATTATCATCTTCATAGCACAAGAATAAGCATAGCTAATTCTGCCGGGAATGCACTCTAAATCATCCAGTTACGCTGCGATGAGGAAGCAATTCAGAGTTTTCTACATTCGGCGTACAAAACACAATACAAGGAAATGCTTAACAATATATTAAAGCCGCATGCCAATAACGGCATGCGGCTTGATACGATTTACCAGCTATATTTCACACCCAACATTCCCTGAGTATCGCTATAGCCTTTATCACTTAATTGCACACCGACATTCCCCCACAGACTGAGGTTATTATTCATCTTCGCTTCGACCCCGGTACGCACTTCCCCCAGATTACGCGCACCATCGCGGCTTACCGTCTGGCCATCCATCTTCACGGCGTAGACTTTGCTGTTATAGATCCAGTTCGCTTCGATGTAAGGCTGGAACTCGCGCTGTTTCCCATTATCACGCTGGTGATGGCTGTTCAGGTAGGTTTTCACCCCAAGCCGCGTTTGTACGTTTCCGTCGCCTTCCGTTTCAATGCGCGTTCCGTCTTTCCGGGTATGGTCAGAATCTTTCACACCCATCCAGGTGATTTGTGCCTGAGGTTGAATGTACCAGGTGTTAAGCGTCCCTTCGCTGCCGCTAAATGTTCCCGCTTCAAAGGTATATCCGCCCTCAATAGACGCAGTCACGCCGCGAGAGTGATAGTCATCATCTGAACGGTTATCGGAACTGACGCTGTTATCAAACCAGTTATACAGTGCCCAACTGTCGACATAAGCACCGGTCTTATCCGCAGCGTTCTGATACCAGGTCGCGTACAGTCCTGCGCTGTAACCGCTGATGCGCCCATCTGATTTATAACCCACACGGTTACTCTGCGTATTACTGTGCTGATTGGCATAGCCTGCCATGATGCCGAGATGCCAGCGATCCTGCGCGTTGCTACTCCACTGCGCCAAATCGCCGCCTAACTGCAATACATAGCGGGTGGCCTGCGTTTTTAACTGACCGTCTCCGGCACTGGAACGTTCATGCCCCCCGACATGTCGCATCCACATACTGGTTGCCGAATCCTGAACTCGCAGGGACTCTGTGTATTGCGGCTCCCCAAGGCGATCGTGTAATCGATGGCTAAACAGCGTATTGGCTGCGGCTATGTTGCTGATATAGCTCCCGGCTTCCGGACGAACCACTGATGGGCCTTCCGGATCCACAACAGGTGGATTATCAATGGGGTCAGGAGTATCCGGCGGCGTTACGCCGTCCCATTTACTGGTGAGATACCAGTTTTTCGCGTCATTACCCTTCCCTTTAGCCAGCGTATAAACATAAGCTCCAGCTTCGACAGTTCCGGTGGTCAGCGCGAAGTTACCCGCGGAATTGCCGCCTACTTCAACGAGCTCAATACCATTAACCGTTTGTGCGCCAACGCCGCCAATGTTATCAACCCGAACACGCGTATTGCCCTGAGTATCGCCTTTCACGTTCATCTTATCCGTGGGGGAATTATCGCCACCCAGCGTCGTGTTGAATGTCATCAGGCCATTGTTGCCGGTATAGTTGCCGTTAACGGTCAGTATATTGCCCGGCTTTCCTCCTTCGCTGTTCATTTGAACCGTGCCGCCATTCTCCAGGTTGCCACCGATAGTGGTTTTGGCGACACGCAGTGTCCCTCCAGGCATCACGTTTACATCCCTTGCGGTGCTGACATTTCCCGACATAACACCGCTGTTATGGATATTAATGTGCTGACTTGCCATATCAATGATAGAGCCAGAACCGAAAGCAATTTCACCGCCCACGATATCCGTCGTCCCCTGATACGCTGCAGAATCGTTGTTGAGGGTTAAAATCCCGGTGCCCAGTTTTGTCACATCACCGCTGCCGGTGATGCTGTGCGTCATTGCCCAGCCACGTTCGGTGGCGATAGTGAGCAGCCCATTATTGATAACGGAAGCATCGCCCAGGTTCTTCTGTTCGTTGACGCTGAGCGCGCTGCCAGCATCGATGTTGAATTGCCCCGTAAAGCGGCTATTATCGCCATCCAGTTCAATATCCGTTCCGGCGGTCGCGCTCACGACGCCCTTGCCGCTCATGCTGTTACGCAGTTCACCGGTCACACTTTTCAGCGTTAACAGCCCGTCATTGGCAATATTTCCGCTGCCCAATCCCTGCGCATTATCGAGGCTGACTTCCGCATTTGGGCTAATGCTGGTTAACGCATTGTAGCGTGCGTTAAGCCCCTCGATAGCCAACGTTCCTCCAGTAACATTCAGGTTTCCGCCACCTGTCAGTTCACCCTGACTCATCCCGCCGTTATTCACCGTCAGTGAACCGTCTTTGAACAACACGGTTGAGCCCATCTGCCCGGTGAATGTTCCCACTGTCTGCGACGATCCGTTAAGATCAACGATGGCCGCATTACTGATGTTCAGTTCCCGGGTTTTGCCCAGCGCACCACCTGCATCGGTACGTAGTGTCCCCATCTGAACAAATGTGGCACCCTGATAGTCGTTCTGACCGTTGGAAAGCGAAACTTGTCGAACCGTATTGATCGCCAGATCCCCTTCACCGCCGATTTTTGCCGACATATCAGCCGTCGCACCATAGGCACCGCCGTGTTCGGCTAACGTCAGCGTCTGCCCACCATAGATATTCAGCGCTTTCAGGCCATAGTTCACGTACAAACCATCACCAGGTGCGGTTGTGAGGCGGAAACCATATTCGCCATCGGCAACCACCGTACCGTTTTGCGCAATGTGTAACGTTTTGTCCGCCGCCACCTCATCGCCCTGCAAATCACGTAACGTTAATGAGCCACCTGATCCAATAACCGCTTGCGCCTTGACCAGTTGAACGCCGACATGGCTATCATCCTGTTCCAGTAAATTGAGCGTAGTCAGCGGGTTATTCGCCATTGGATCATTCCATGGTTCAGGCACGTCGATAAGCACGTCGCCCGTCCCGTTTACCTGATAGTTACGGGCCTTCCAGGTATAGTCACCGGCGCCGACAACCAGCGTATCGACACTGATATAGCCCTCCGCAAGCGTCGCAGCAGGAATATCCGTATCGAAAATGAGCGTACCGCCGTTCATTGCCAGCCCACCAACGGATTGCTCTCCCGCTTTTACCGATGTGGTATTTTCACTGTCAGACTGTAACATCGCGTGGGTAAGCGCCGCCGTGTTGTCACCTTCCAGAGTGAAATTACTGTCTTTCAGTTGTGCAACTCCGGCGAATTCAGTCCCCGTCGCATGGGTAAAACCAAACATTTTGTCGGAAGACGACAGTTGCACTCGCATCAAGCCATCGCCTTTGAGCGCGTTGGTCAGCGTGTAATCTCCGGAAGTGTTCGTCGATGCGAGAATGTCGAGTGTACCGGCGCTTGCAATGGTGACTTCACTCGACCCCATACCCGTTACCCCATCCGTCGTATGAGACGCAATGGTCAGGAGACCGCCATTGACCAGCGTTTTACCGCTATACGTATTCCCTGCATTGAACACAGTATGGCCTGCATCATGCATCACTTTTCCGTCTTTATCGTCACCTGTAATCAGCATGTCGACCTGGTAGCCGGCATCGCTGTTATTGGTGTGATTAAAGACAAAAACGCCTTCGCCAAGACCGAACTCCACCTTCGTCGCATTGGTGATAAACCCGGCATCTGCCGCAGCCTCACCGTGGGCAGCACCAATGTTTAGCGTTCCAACGGCAGGTTCAAAAACACCTAAATAAACCTCACCACCCTCGACATTTAACGTGCCGTTATTCGTCAGGGTTAACGTCCCCGTGCCAGTCGTCCCTACATTCATATTGAGTGTTTCAAGAAGAGATCCCTGCCCATCCACCCGGACGTTTCCCTTACTTCCCTCATTGACGGCTATTTGTGTATCACGCGCCTTAACGACACCGCCGGTGTTAATATTCAGCTCACCCGAGCCAAATAAACCGACATGCAGCAATTGGGCATTATTTGACGACGTCTGCAAGTTCCATAGACTATCCGTTGAAATATTGACTACACCCTTACCAGAGGTATTTCCTCCGATAAATCCATAGCCCATTGAATTAAGCGTGGCACCATTACTGACATTTACGATGCCGCTACCAAAATTACCGACATTGATACCCATAGTATCGAACGATGACGTTGCATCCATCAGGTTCAGTGTGCCGATACCGCTTGCCTTATCGCCCAAAAAAGTAATATTTTGCGATACGAACTTACCGCCATCGCTAATGTTGAAGTTTCCGACGCCCGCAACGCCAATGGTGGTGTAGACATTCTTGTTGACCTCCCACATCCCTCCCGTTGTGATGCTGACATTCCCGACGCCGGTTTCTCCATATCCAAGTGAGCTTCCCCCATTGCTGACAACAAGCCCCTCATTACTGATATTCATTTCGCCGTGGCCGTCATAACCAAGATTAGTTCCGAGGTTAGTGATAACGGAATTCTTATCCTTAACAGTAATGTTGCCTGTCCCTGTCTCTCTCATCCCTGCAGTGATAATTCCCGAATCTACTCTGCCTTCACTCGAGACATTGAGTTCACCATCGCCAGCATCACCAACGTAGATATAGCGAAAAGATTCTCCCGTTCCGAGGAAATTCCAATGTCCCTTATTTGTCACATTGACGACACCGCTGGAAGCGTTCTCAACGCCCAGTAGCGCAAAATATCCGTTATTTATCAGTCCGCTATTGGAAATATTGATCGTACCTTTACCACGAACACCGTTATAGAGTCTGGCGAACGTGATTACAGAGTCGGAATCCTGCACATTCAGGGTTCCGATACCGGTAGGATTACCACCGATATAGGTATCTCCTGCCGTAACTATGCCACCTTCGCGAATAGTGGTTTCACCCGTCCCTTGATTGCCAATCTGGAAGTCAACTGATATATTATTTTTTTGTATCTCCCACTCACCTCCTTTTTCGACAACAACCTGATCATTACTGCCCGCCTGATAACCTACAATGGCAACTTGCAAACTATTGACGTAACCTTTATCGGTAATATTTAATGAACCCGTTCCATACCCCCCGATTTGGAACATTTCGGTCGTCAATCCCGAGCTTTCTCCCTCAACATTAACCGTCCCTACACCTGTTGCCTGAGAGCCTATCGTTAAATAACCTCCATCAACGTGACCCGCCTTACTGATATTAAGCGTACCTTTTCCTGATTGACCGATATTTAAGGGCCAGGCTTTATTTCCAGCATCATACAGTCGCCAGGTGCCACCCAAAACATTTACGGTACCTTCAGACCCCACATTACCGCCAACGACGCTGGTTGTAATAGTGGTTAAGGAAAGATCACCACCAGTCAAAATATTGAGCTCCCCAGCGCCATTCCACCCGATCTCGTAGAAATCATAAGCACCAGCAGTATCGACAGTCACACTCTGACCATTATCAACCGTTAGCGGCGCAGCTGACGCTGTACCGGCTAGCGCCAGCAATACGCTCAGCGCCAGCGTGTTGAACTTTGTTGCCAGACCTGGGGAGTGACGCAAATTAACCGTCGATGTTTTCCCTACCCGGCGGGTTAATTCCGAGCAGACCTGAAATACACGCAGAGTACTATTCCATATCACGCGATAAACTCTGTTCATATAAACGCTCCATATATAAACAACACTGCCACGAAAGAGAAGAATAGTAAAAAGCAAAGAGCTTTTAGGCTTATACATTGTCTGTTTTGAGTGTCATCTGGGAGCAAAAAACTGTCAACTCACCCAAAAAAGCATTATAAAAGGACAAGAATTTGAAATGGCGTAAATCTTATATAAGCATTTAGAGCGTGACAATTAAATCAACGGTGAGATAAGAATATTACAATAAGAGGTTAGATTAATGCAGATAAAAAAATACATGAAGACAGCACAAAAAGCTAAAAAAAAGACCGCGGTGCGGTCCATCAAGGCTGGTGGAATGTTATGGCGTAACCTTGCTCATTCCAGTGTTGTAACAGTTCTTGCTGACGTCTGGTGGGGGTAAGGCCCGTCCAGACAAATAACGTTTGGCCAGGAAAGAGTTCGGGACGCGGAGATTCGAGCGGTTCAGCCAGTACAGAAACATGCCAACCAGACTGAGACAAACGCCAGGCCTCAAGCCAAAGCCGAACGCGATCGTCAATCTCCCATCCAATAAGCAACGCTTCTTTTCCGGACTTACGTCGGCGTTCAGTCAAGGTTGCCGCAACATATTCGATGAGAATCCCGTCAAACATACTGCACATAATACGCGCTGTATTATGATCGAGGCTGAGCCGCTGACGTACGGGTCCGTAAACATGATCAATTAATGCATCAACCGGATGCTCGCGTCCTGCAGCGACAATTTTTGCGCGAAGTTTCGATGTGCTGGCATAGCGCAATACGGACATCATCTCTTCTTGCAGATAGGTCCAGTCATCATGCGTCATGGTCCGGCTCTCTTCGAGAAGTGCTTTCACCTTCCCAACCGGAACGCCGCTTTTTATCCAGCGCTTGATTTCTTCAACTCGCTGAATATCTTCTTCGTCGAACTGGCGATGCCCCCCTTCACTGCGCTGTGGTTTAAGTAATCCATAGCGCCGCTGCCACGCACGTAGCGTTACCGGGTTTATTCCGCATCTTTCGGCCACGTCGCCGATACTGTAAAAAGCCATAATGCCTCGCAACTCAACCATTACATCCCTGGGTAATGTTCTGCACTGTCTGTATAACTTAGTGTTTATTGTACAGCCTTTTGGGGCACAATGAGTATTAAAGTCGTTAACTTTTATTAAACAAGCTGTAAAAGATGAGGAATATCAAAGAACATGGATGGGGATTTAGGATAAATCATCCTCTTACGACATGCTGTCGCAAGAGGAATAGGTACAAGCAGAAGAGTTGTACAACTTTACAATAACCCTTTCTTTTCCGGCCACGCAATGGATGGCGCGCCTTCAAGATAAGGCTGGGCGAATAAATCGCCCTGAAAATGAGAAATTCCTGCAGATTCAAGCCACATCCACTCCTCCGCTTTTTCAATTCCCAAAGCAGACACCACAATTTCCAGCGAGCGGCAACAGCGAATAATGGCCTGTACAATCGCCTGACGTGGACCACTTTTGTGCACGTCGCGAATCAGTTCTGCATTAATCTTGATTCGGTCGGGCTGAAACTGTGACAGCAGTTGCAGCCCTGCAAATCCGGCTCCAAAGTTGTCAATGGCCACGCTAATTCCTGCTGACTTCAGTGCGCGTACTGCTGCGGTGAACTCCTCAATGCTTGAAACAACCTCGTGCTCAGTAAATTCAACGACAATTTGCTCGGGTACCAGACCGTTAATTTTTATCTCATGAAGTAAAAAATCCACCGCGTTAGGGATTTTTACCAACGTCATTGGCAACAGGTTAACGGAAAGGATTTGACCACGCAGATCCCGCGCCTTCACCATCTCAAACGCCACTTTCTTACTGTTAAGATCCACTTCATAAATTTCATCGCCGGTTAAACTATCAAAATAGGCATTCGAAATCTCACCCTCTTGGGTGTAAATGAGCGCCTCAAGAGCGATAATCTCTTGCGCCAGTGGGTCAATGATAGGTTGCAGGGCTAAGGTATATTCAGTAGCAGAAGAGGCTATGAAAGGGCCGAGTTCGTCGCTGATTTTGGTTGGCAGAAATTCCCAGCTCTCGGCTGGCGGAATCTCATAATAGTTACCCTTCTCTGTCGACTCGACAAAGGTGCGAAAAAACTGCAAGGCACGATCGTTATAGGTGAGCTGATAGGGTGACGTACCTTTATCCAGCACGGTTTGCAGCACCTCCTCCCTGGCATATTCACGTAGATCGAAAAGCTCCATACCAACCTTGCCAAATCGGCGAGTTGGGCCGTGATCACATAAAAGTTCTACAAGATTGTAGTGGCGCGGATCTTGTAAAATTTGGTGATAGATAGCTTTAACCTGCTCCTCAGGGCCTTCAAGTAATTGAAAAAAATGGGTCCCGTTAAAAAGCAGTATTCCGGTGACGTTTGCCTCAGCATTCCTAAGGTTAGCGGCCGCTACCATTCCCTCGAGGGCCTTGACGGGAACGTCGTGACATAAATGGCTGCGATAAATGATCGTGGTAAGCATAGCGGTTCCGACTACAAAATTTTCTCAACATTAGCAGATAAATGGTCAAATAGCTTTCAATTAATACATTGATTTAACATTGCTACCAATAAAATCCAACACGCTTTCTTCCTCTTGACACACCACCGACAACCCTCCGTTTTTGTACAAATAACTGCTACATTGATACAGTTGTATAACTTGTAACTTATTGATTCATAATGGTTAGCGCAAAATGCTAAAAAATAAACCATCACCTGTACAGTATTTATGTACAATTTTTATGAGTTTTTTAACACAAAGCGATACACGATAACGTCTTTAACAGGAGAGACACATGCAGCAGAACCGCCAATACACAATGGATTCAGCCAGTGCCATTTCCAGCTACTTCAACAAGGCGGCCCTGCCTACTCAACAGGAAACCCTGGGGCAAATTGTGGTCGAGATTCTCAGCGCTGGCAAAAACCTTAACCGCAAGTCTCTGTGTACAAAATTATTGGGCCGCCTTGAGCAAGCCTCTGGCACGGAAGAAGAGAAGCACTACAACGCGCTGATTGGTTTACTTTTTGAAAACCGAAATTCATAAGGGAGAATTTTACTCAGCGTGGCGATGGCGATAAATATACTCCACCACCTGAGAAAACTTACTGCTGTAAGCCTTGTGGTTTAATAGCATAAGAGATGGCAGTTATGAATAGTAGTAATAAGAAGCTGAAAGAAACCTTAATTGGTGAAGCGACTCTACAGCTCATTAAAAACAAAAAACCGGTTAATTCCAAGACTTTGTTAAATGAACTGAATGACATGCAAAACCGGGAAATTGATTCAGAGCGTCTCTCGGCATTGCATGTAGTAATAAAAGAAATACACCAATTTAGAGCATCGAAAGAAGCGCACCGCGCTGGCCAAAAAGGCGTTAAACACCGCAAAGACGGTAGAAAGGATCTTTCGATAAATGAAACGAACAAAAATATTCATTGATACATTTTCAATGAAAGATACTCACACAATCAACAGATGAGAACCGTTATGTTACAGCAATATGATTTCTACCAGTCAATTCAGAATAAAGCATTATCCGAACACTTTCTCAAGGCCGGTGATATGTTAGCTGATGAAGCAGAAATCCTCGGAGGCGCGGTTCGCCATCTGATGGCTGCTGGGGAAACCATCAACAACAAAAACATTATCACTGCGCTGATTGAGTCTCTCGAATGCACTGACAGCGTAGTTTCAGCCGACGTTATCCGTAAGACACTGGAAATTGTGGTGGATCATACGCTCGATGATATCTGAATCATTAGCTGATGATGTGCTTTATTTAAACAATATTTAAACAATTTTAGAATGTGGAGTCATTATGAACGGAGAAGCGTGTCCTGTTAAACTGGAATTGGTCGATCTCTGGCTGGATGACAATTTCCTCGAATATGGTTTGTGTGAAGTACTTAAAGATGTCAGATTAGATCGCCAAAACATTCGCTATGTGATCTTTTCTGCAAGTCAATATGCAAACGTTAAAAAGCATAATTACGATCTGCGCAACCATCGTTTTATTTTACTCAGCGATGGACAGCGATATAATTTCCTCGATTCCTTTACTGTGAACCATATTTCATCAAAGGCATCGGTTGAAGAGATTGTAAAATTTCTGACGAGCTTGCGTAAAAATAATGAAGACCATTGCCAGATTGAGCAAAAAGTTAAGCTCTCTGCACGAGAAACCACCTTGCTCGATCAGATGTCTGACGGTAAGAAGATTATCGAAATGGCAGAAAATCTAAACGTCCATATTAAGACGGTTTATCAGATGCGCACCAATCTGATTAAAAAATTAGGGTGTTCTGGAAACATCGATTTTATGCAAACCTTGCGCACAGATGTGTTCAAAAGCTGGCTGACGGATCAGCGCGTGTAAGGATACTGCTATGCACCTTTTCAGCACCGGGTAGAGGATTGACATTATCGTCCCGCCCGGTAAGCTGTATGCATAAACAGTATCTGGAGTAATTATGGTCAACCGCAGGGTTCCTATTCGGCCCGAGCCCCCCCAGGGGCCCCTCTACACCTACCCCGAGCATCTACGCTTTTGCCTGGAAACGTTGCCAAAATTGCCCGGTGTTTATATCTTTCATGGCGACAGCGAAACGCTTCCACTCTACATCGGTAAAAGTGTCAATATTCGCAGCCGGGTTATGTCACACTTCCGCACCCAGCAGGAAGCCGCCCTGCTTCAGCAGACCCGGCGCATTAGCTGGCAGCCCACGGCGGGTGAACTTGGCGCGCTATTGCTCGAAGCACGTTTGATTAAAGAACAACAACCGCTGTTCAATAAACGATTGCGTCGCAACAAGCAACTATGTTCCCTGCGCCTGCAGGCAAACACACCTCAGGTTGTTTATGCCCGCGAAGTCGATTTCTCCCACACACCGGGCCTTTTCGGCCTTTTTGCCAATCGTCGCGCCGCCCTTGAGGCATTGAAGTCTGTCGCCGATACGGAGCGTCTGTGCTACGGCGTTATGGGGCTGGAGCCGTTAAGTCGTGGGCGTGCCTGTTTTCGTTCGATGTTGGGGCGTTGCGCCGGGGCCTGCTGTGGCCGCGAAAGCATAGAAGATCATAATGACAGGCTCCGCAGTGCGTTAGCGCATTTGCAGCTGATATGTTGGCCATGGAAAGGCGCCGTGGCGCTGGAAGAGAAAAGCGATACCCTCACCCACTACCATATTGTGAATAACTGGCTATGGCTGGGGGCGGTAGAATCCCTCGCGGATGCGGAAAAACTTACACGTATCGCAACCGGGTTTGATCAGGATGGCTATAAAATACTCTGTCGCCCAATGCTGAGCGGCGAATACGTTATTCATACGCTCGAATAATCATGATGCTTTCCAGAGCTCTACGCAGTTACGCCCCCGTCGTTTTGCGCCGTACAACGCCTCATCAGCCAGTTGAATTAAACGTTCATAATCAGGATGCCCGTTAAACATCGCCGCGCCAATGGACAGCGAAAGTGAGATGCTTTCACCATTGGGTGCAGTGACGTTAATTTTTTCAACGCGCGAGCGTACTCGCTCGGCAATCCGCAGCGTGTCTGCCTCGTTGGCTTCGGTGAGAATAATCAGAAATTCATCTCCACCATAGCGGAACACAAAATCGCTGGTTCGAACATGTTCATAAAACGCGCCAGCAACTTTACGTAAAATCTCATCGCCGGTGTTATGCCCCCAGGTATCGTTAATTTGTTTGAACTTATCGACATCGATCAACAGAACCGACATCGGCGTTCCAGCGCGTCCCGCATGGGCAATTTCACGTTTAAAAATAGTAGGCAAGAAGCGTCGATTCAGCAGACGCGTCAACACATCCATTCCTACTTCGTGACGTGACACCTCGTCAAAGAGTTCGCGTAACAGCGTGACGATTTGCGAAAGCGTATTACGGGTTTGCAGTATAAAGTTGACGCGTCGTGTCCGGTTATTCATTGCCTGGGCAGATCCGCGCACCGCCCGGAATGTGTCATCGAACTCAAGGATCAGGCGAGAGATATGTCCTGCTTCTGCGATACCGCTAAAATAATGCCGTCCTTTATGGTTAAACCAGAGCCCGAAATCAGACTGTCCCAACGGCACATTATTACCGGGATCGGTATCCAGCATAATCTTGTAAATCAGGTCCATTTCCCAGGAAAGCAGTGATGCAATTTGTCGCTCTTTCTCTTCTTCAGCATTCTCCATCAGTGAAAAAATACGGTAGTTTTCATCCTCTTTTGCCGCACTGTTCTCGCTGAAGATAAATGCCCGGGACATCACTTCCATCGCAAGATCGATGCTGTTAATTGCGAAGTGAAAGACATTCAGTTTTATGTCCGAAGACTGTTGACTGGCACTGATAACCGGAAACAATAATTTCTTCAGGACTCTAAATCCCATCTCGACTAAATCAACAGGAATACCAATGCGGGCATGCACATCCGCTACGCGTTGCTGGACCTGAATCTGCTGTTCGACTCCTTCGACCTGGCAGGAAAGCACATCGATAATCCACTGCTGTAACGCAGTTTTTAGCTGCCTTTCAACTTGATCATTCGTCAGAAAATCCGCGGCCTGAGAGTCAGAAAGGACAACGCTATAGAATTCCTGACTCAGTACTTTCGCATGTTCTCCGGCAATCTCGGCGGCGAGGAGACGCACCTGCGGGTCGGTATCACCGATGAGTTGCGCCCACTCATCCTTCATTTTTTGCAGATATGTTTCCATGATTTATCGACCTTTTAGTAAAACGGAGCGGAAACCCGACTGTCAGCCCTTATTGAATAATCTTAAGTTAAGCTCAATTTATGACATGTGTTCTTTTTATCTTGATAGCCGCGTATTAAATGAAGATGTTCAAGCCATAAAGAAGGATAAGGTGATAACCCGTATCGAATGGGGGATAAAGCGCTGGAGAGGTGACAAAACTGAAAAGAGACACACCCCACATTACTGCGGGATGTGTCGTGGCTATGCGGCTTTTACCGATTTCATCATTATCGTCATTATCAGGCCCGCAGCCGGTGACAACATCATATAGATGCCAGTGACCAGACCATGCCCTTGCGTCAGCCAGTCTGTAAAAACGTATATTCCATAAGCCATTAGTATCATACAGACGAGAGAGAGTACGCCTGATTTCACGCCCAGGACTGAGCCGTTGTAATAAGAAACAGAACCGATACTCACCAGGATAAACAACAATAAATATTGCATATAGCCTCCTGCCCGTTTTTACCGATACTTGTTACTTGAGGTTGCCTGCCTGGTCTCATTATCACATTGACAACAATCAATTTTTAATCCGTTATCAAAAAGACACCACACAATTAATCAATGCTTACAATGAGAATAGTCACTCCAGTGACATTTTTAATAACCTTGCCAATTTTATTTTTATTATTAAAGAAATCAGGCTTTTCTGATTAACGTTACCAGTTAGGTTCCCGTTCAGGCCAGTTCCACTACACTGGGGGCATCGTATATAAGGAATGAAAAACCATGCACTACCTGAAATCAAAACGCATCCTGACAACGACGTCCGCGTTATTTTTACTGGCGCTGTCACCAGTCACGGCGTTGGCCGCTGATAACCTTGAAACAACGCGTGTGCTGGCGAAAGAAAATGGCCTTAATGAAGCCGCACAACAATATTTGATTCACT
The DNA here is from genome assembly GCF_008369545.1 of Pseudocitrobacter sp. 73. Lineage (NCBI taxonomy): Bacteria > Pseudomonadati > Pseudomonadota > Gammaproteobacteria > Enterobacterales > Enterobacteriaceae > Pseudocitrobacter > Pseudocitrobacter sp. 73. Next base: position 40,804 of record NZ_VTZO01000008.1, read on the forward strand.
ACGCTTCAGTCAGCGGCGTTGACGGCAAAACCTCGCGGCAAGATACCGCCGCTGTCTTTCTCCCCTATGGCAAAACCCCGGAAGGCGGTTGGCCTGTTGTCGTTTGGGCGCACGGTACCGTGGGTGTGGCAAATGACTGTGCGCCTTCACTCAACGTCCGTACCGATCGGGATAAACAGTATCTGAATACCTGGCTTTCGCTCGGTTACGCCGTGGTGGCGCCAGACTATGCAGGTTTAGGCTCTGCTGGCTTGCATCACTATCTTAATGCGCGTGGAGAAGCCTGGAGTATTCTGGATGGCGTACGGGCGGCGATGAAAACATACCCGCTACGCAATGAGTTAATTCTGGTAGGTCAATCTCAGGGCGCGCACGCTGCGTTTGCGACAGCAGGTTATCAGCCGCAGTATGCGCCAGAACTGAATATCCGCGCGACGGTCCTGACGGGTACCCCCTATTTTGACAAAAACACCACGGCTGCCGATATTTTGCCACCCGTAAATGGCGCGACGCAGGCCAAGGGTGATCCCAAAATACCGTATATTTTCTATATCTATCTTTCTGCTGCCGACATTAATGGCAAACTTAATGCGACCGACTATTTCCAGGATACCGCTCTGCCGTATCTGGAAAAAGCCCAAAAGCTTTGTATTAACCCGCTTACACAGCAGACGATGGAGGCGAATCTGAACGCCGCCACGACGCTGAAACCTGCGGTAGAATCGCTGTTGAGCAGCAGTATCGGCAGTATGCTTTACCCTACGCTCAAAATTTCCCATCCGGTATTTATCGGCATTGGCAGCAATGACATCAACGTACCAACCGCGATGCAGCTTCGTTTTGCCGACGCGGTGAAACGTGCCGGTACGCAAGCGGAGGTTCATCTCTATGAGGGGCTTGACCATAGCGGAACGGTAAATCCGTCCCTGCGTGATTCCATTCCTTTCATCCTGCATACCACCGCGAAATAAATGCAGGCAGGGAGAGATCCCTGCCTGCTCGTCTTATGACGCAGCCTCTTTCGTGCGTGGATCCGTGTTTGCGGCAACCTGCTGCGGATCGGTTTGCCCGCGCGCAATCGTTCGGCTGCGGGTACCATCGACGCCCACCGCCGTTTCTCCTTCAACCGTAACTCGACGCACCACACGCGGTTGACTGCCGTAATCGTTCACCGCGTAATGTTGCGTGCTGCGGTTATCCCAGATAACCACATCATCCTGCTGCCACTGCCAGCGAACGGTATTATCAAGGCGAGTCACCCGATTTTGCAGCAGCTCAAACAGACTGGCGGACTCACGGCTGCTGAATCCAACCAGGCGTTTGAAGAAATGCCCAAGGAGCAGACACTTCTCGCCGCTAACCGGATGAACATGCACCACGGGATGCTCAGCTTCCCACACGGATGAAACAAACACATTTTTGTGATGATTCAGGCGGGTTGATTCAACCACCACCCGTTCTGCGCCGTAGTCATAATCATTACTGTGCACCGCACGCAGTGAAGCCGCAAACCGCTTAAGCTCATCCGGAAGTTGTTCATAGGCCCGTGCCGTATTCGCCCACACGGTATCGCCACCATACGCAGGGATCGTCACGCCGCGCAAAATAGAAATTTTTGGAAAAGCATCAACGAAGGTGACATCCGTGTGCCAGGAGTCTGCTCGTCCTCCGCCTTTAGAGGCATCCAGCTCAAACAGCTGAGTGCCGGTCGGTGCTGGCACGGTGGGATGCGCCACAATGCGACCAAAACGCGCGCCAAATGCCTGATGAGCGTCATCGGTAAGATGCGGCTGTTGACGGAAAAACAGCACTTTATATTTCACCAGCGCAGCGTTCAGCTGTCTAAACGTTGCATCGTCCAGATCGGCTGAGAGTGCAATATCACGCACTTCAGCACCAATGTGTCCGGCCACACGTCGCAGGTTGAGTAAAGGAAATTCACTGTCGGTAAGAGGATATTCTGTCGCCATCGGTTTTTCCTTAAGAGTCAGCAGGAATTTCACTCTAAAGGGAATAAAGCCCATGACAAATGCCTTCTCAGGCTAACGATATGAAGGCAAGGTGAATAAGTTAAGATAATTATTGCAATTAACGTGACATTGTCACAACAAGGTGTGGGCAGCGTGACGCTGCCCTGTGAAGGTTAGTTATCCAATTGATAATCGAGTGTAATTTCTGCTTTTAACACCTGGGAAACCGGACAGCCTGCTTTTGCTTTCTGAATGATTTCATCGAATTTCGCGCTATCGATACCCGGCAAAACAATCTTACTTTGCAGCGCCACTTTGGTGATAGCGAAACCGCCATCGACTTTGTCCAGCGACACATCGGCAACGGTATCAATCGAAGTCGGGGCATGTCCGGCCTCAGTCAGCATCAAGGAAAGCGCCATAGAGAAGCAGGCCGAATGCGCAGCGGCAATCAGTTCTTCCGGGTTAGTCCCCTTCGCACCTTCAAAACGCGTATTGAAACCGTAGGGTTGCTGTTCGAGTGCGCCGCTCTCTGTCGAGACGGTGCCTTTCCCACGTTTAAGATCGCCTTCCCAGTGTGCCTGACCTTTCTTATGGATTGTCATATATCACTCCTTTTTGCTTACGGAACTAATAAGTGTAGTACATCTTTTCAGTGTGTTAACGACGCCATATCGATAACAAAGCGGTATTTCACATCGCTTTTGAGCATGCGCTCGAACGCTTCATTGATAGTATCGATGGTGATCACTTCAACATCGGCGGTAATACCATGCAGAGCACAAAAATCGAGCATCTCCTGCGTTTCTGCGATACCACCAATACAGGAACCAGCAACTGAGCGGCGTCCCAGAATCAGCGGAACCGTATAGAAATCAGCGATATTGCCCAACAGGCCGACGAAGACCAGGGTGCCATCCAGCGTTAAGGTGGGAACGTAGGCGTTAATATCATGGGCATAGGGAACCGTATCGATGATCAGATCGAACTGGTTTTGTACCTCTTTCATTTGCGCATCATCCGTGGAGAGCACCACATGATGTGCGCCCAGCCGCCGTGCATCCGCCTCTTTTCCGGAGGAACGGGTAAAGAGCGTAACTTCTGCCCCCAGCGCATTGGCTAACTTCAGCGCCATATGTCCCAGACCGCCCAGACCGATGACGGCAACTTTGCTGTTCTCATTGATGTTCCAGCGACGTAGCGGCGACCAGGTGGTTATCCCGGCGCATAACAGCGGCGCAGCGCCTTTCAGGTCAATGTTTTCCGGCAGATGCAGGACAAAATCTTCGCTGGCAACAATCGTTTGTGAGTAGCCGCCCAGGGTTAACGAACCATCGTGGCGGTCTATGCCATTGTAGGTCTGAATATTGCCTTCTTCGCAATACTGCTCCAGGCCCTGCTGGCAAGGGTGGCAAACGCGGCAGGAATCGACCATACAGCCAATCGCTGCCAGCTCACCCGGTTTAAATTTTGTGACGTTGTCACCTATCGCCACGACCCGGCCAACAATTTCGTGACCGGGCACAATCGGATAACGGCTAAACCCCCAGTCATCCCGTGCCTGATGGAGATCAGAGTGACACACGCCACAGTAAAGTATGTCGATCACCACATCGTCGGGCCGGGGTTCGCGGCGGTCAAAGGTAAAGGGGGCGAGCGGCGCGGCGGGATTCTGAGCAGCATAACCTAGTACTTTCATCGTCTTACCTCACAGAGGGTGATCAACGTCACAGATACGTTTCAGCTTAGTTGATTCTCAGCAGAACGCGACACTCACCGCACGAAGCGTCAACCTGCCCTCAACTTCCCGGCAATTTTGCCCCACGTTAGTTAACAGTTGTTTTATAATCCCCGGCACTGCAGTTTCTGCCAGACTTCCCATGGCCTGGCGTGATGACGATGGAGTAATACGATGTCACAAGGTAAAACGAACCGTTCTCTGTATATCCCGTACGCCGGCCCGGTGCTGTTGGAGTTTCCGTTGCTGAATAAAGGCAGTGCCTTCAGCAAGGAAGAACGCAGCAATTTCAACCTGCTCGGCCTGCTGCCTGAAGTGGTCGAAACGATTGAAGAGCAGGCAGAGCGCGCCTGGATCCAGTATCAGGGGTTCAAAACAGAGATCGACAAACACATCTACCTGCGCAACATTCAGGACACCAATGAAACGCTCTTCTACCGTTTGGTGGAAAACCATCTTGATGAAATGATGCCGGTCATCTATACCCCGACTGTCGGCGCGGCTTGTGAGCGTTTCTCTGAGATCTATCGTCGCTCACGCGGGGTGTTTATCTCCTATCAGAACCGTCACAACATGGATGACATTCTGCAAAACGTCCCTAACCACAATATCAAAGTGATTGTTGTCACCGACGGCGAGCGAATTCTTGGCCTCGGCGACCAGGGTATCGGCGGCATGGGCATTCCCATTGGTAAGCTTTCGCTCTATACCGCCTGTGGCGGTATTAGCCCGGCATATACCCTTCCGGTGGTGCTGGATGTCGGTACCAACAATCAACAATTGCTGAACGATCCGTTGTACATGGGCTGGCGTAACCCGCGTATTACCGACGACGATTATTATCAGTTTGTCGATGATTTCATTCAGGCGGTGAAACAGCGCTGGCCAAACGTGTTGCTGCAATTCGAAGATTTTGCGCAGAAAAACGCAATGCCGCTGCTCAACCGCTATCGCGATGAAATTTGCTCATTTAACGACGATATTCAGGGCACCGCCGCCGTTACCGTCGGTACGCTAATTGCCGCCAGCCGCGCGGCGGGAAGCCAGCTTAGCGATCAGAAAATCGTCTTCCTGGGGGCCGGTTCCGCCGGTTGCGGTATTGCCGAACAAATTATTGCTCAACTTCAGCGTGAAGGCCTCAGCGAAGAACAGGCGCGAGCGCGTGTGTTCATGGTGGACCGTTTTGGCTTACTGACCGATCAGATGCCAAACCTGCTCTCCTTCCAGACCAAACTGGTGCAAAAGCGCAGTATCCTGCAAACCTGGGATACGAATAACGAAGTGCTGTCATTGCTCGACGTCGTACGTAATGTGAAACCGGACATTCTGATTGGCGTTTCCGGGCAAACGGGGCTGTTTACGGAAGAGATTATCCGTGAAATGCACAAACACTGCCCGCGCCCGATTGTCATGCCACTCTCCAACCCGACCTCGCGTGTGGAAGCCACGCCGCAGGATATTATCGCCTGGACCGAAGGCAATGCGTTGGTCGCCACCGGCAGCCCGTTCAGCCCGGTAGTATGGAAAGATAAGGTTTACCCGATTGCCCAGTGCAACAACTCCTATATCTTCCCTGGCATTGGGCTTGGCGTAATCGCCTCTGGCGCAACGCGGATTACCGATGAAATGCTGATGTCCGCCAGTGAAACACTGGCGAAGCACTCCCCGTTGGCCAATACCGGTGAAGGTTTGGTGTTACCGGAATTGAAAGACATTCATCAGGTATCACGGGATATCGCTTTTGCAGTCGGGAAAATGGCTCAGCAACAGGGCGTTGCCGTGAAAACCTCTGCCGACGCGCTCCAGCAGGCCATCAACGAAAACTTCTGGTTGCCGGAATATCGTAGCTACCGCCGGACATCAATCTAATCCTCAGGTGGGCTTCGGCCCACCTTTTCTGCCAGACCCTGAATAGGCACTGAACTTCATGTACGGTTATTAAAAGGAATAATATGTATGTTGTAACTAATGGTTATTTCTCCACCAGCTAGTTGGCAGATCGCTATAATCCCCGCTACACTGCCTTCACCTATTCATACTGACAATAAAAGGAGGCTAATTATGCTGTACTGTGAAATTTTTAATGTTTCACATACCCTTGGTGATCGCACCAGCTCAAGCATTACCGATATCGTGCTGCGATAACGGAGGCTTGAGCGAAGACTCTCACCCCAATCCCTTCCCTCGGGCTTACCAGGTTATCGTCAGCGATGTTTGACGAGGCGTAATTACGCCTGTAATTCTTGGGTAAGCAACTATGAGTACATTACTCACTGCACAATCATTACGTGTTGATACGGCGTTTGCTACGCTTTTCGACGGCCTCTCCTTTACCCTAAAACAGGGTGACCGTATTGGGCTGCTTGGCGATAACGGCAGTGGCAAAAGTACGCTACTGAAAGTTCTGGATGGCACATCACAACCCACCTCCGGCAATGTCGCCATCGCAAATCGCTGCCTGATGGCTCGCGTTGAACAACATCTTCCCGAAGCGGTTTATGCCCTATCACTGCTGGAAGCCGTACTTGTCGGGCTCCCCGCCCACGCCCGTGATGCTCAACGCTGGCGCGGCGAAAGCTTGCTGGCAGAGATGGGCTTTAGTGCGCAGGAAACAACATTCACCAGCGCTACGCTGAGCGGCGGACAACACACACGTTTGATGCTGGCGCGCGCGTTAATCCATCAACCCGATTTACTGCTACTGGATGAACCCAGTAACCATCTTGATCTGCCCACGCTGCTGTGGCTGGAACAATTTCTGTTGCGCTGGGCGGGGAGTTTTATCCTTGTCTCGCATGACCGACAGTTGCTCGATACCGTCACCAATGGCAGCTGGATTTTGCGCGATAAAACGCTGCACTGCTTCGCCCTTCCCTGTAGTCAGGCCCGGCTTGCCCTGGCGGCTAAAGATGAAAGCGATATTCTGCGGCGTAAAGCGGAACAAAAAGAGATAGAACGGGTAACAGCAAGCGCTAAACGGCTGGCGACATGGGGCCGGGTCTACGATAACGAGGGGCTGGCGCAAAAAGCGAAACAGATGGAAAAACAGGTTGCCCGGCTTAAGGAGAGCCAGACGGCAGTGACAGACGGCAATCCCTGGACGTTAACGCTGCGGGGCGATGCGCTTGCGGCAAATCGACTGCTGGACGTTGAGAATCTGTCGATTTCTCCCGACGTCGGATTGCCGCCGCTGTTCCACATTCAGGCCGCGAGACTGAAAAGTGGCGACAGAGTTGCTCTCGTCGGCCATAACGGTTGTGGGAAATCCTCTCTGTTACGAACCCTCTGGCAACACGTATTATCTGGCCGCAGCAACGATGCGCTAAAACTGCATCCGCGCGTGACCGTCGGCTATTACGACCAGACTCTGCATCAGTTGCCCGATAATGCCACGCTGTTTGACGCACTTGATGCCTTTGCGCCGGATCCGGAAACACGCAAAAAAGCGCTATTACGGGCGGGTTTTCCGTGGCTGCGTCATGGGCAACGGGTGCACACGCTCAGCGGCGGCGAGCGTGCAAGGCTACTATTTGTCGGACTCACCCTTGCCCGCTACCACCTGTTAATGCTCGATGAGCCCACGAACCATCTGGATATCGAAGGGAAAATCGCGCTGGCAGAAACGCTACAGCAATTTCAGGGCGGAGTATTATTGGTCAGTCATGACAGACAACTGATTACCGCCTGCTGCAATCGTTTCTGGCTGGTTGAAAACGGCTACCTCAGCGAATGGCATGATGCTGATGAGATGTTTACACGAATCAGGGAAAAGCACGATTCAGTGAGTGCCCTAAGCCCTCCGGCTGACACACCGCAACCTCAGCCAGACGATGCTGACGCGCTGCTGGAACGGCTCATCGCGCTGGAATCGTGGTTAGCCGCCGATCTTGCCCGCAAAGCCAAACATCAGAAACCACAACTGCAACAGGCCTGGCGCCAGGAAATTGCGGTAATTCAATCTAAACTGTAAGCACACGCCTGGCAGGTCCCCTGCCAGGCTCATCTCCCCAGGTCAAATACACATTAGGCGTATTGAAGGAACATTTTGTTCTGAATAGATAATTCTTAATAAGAATTATTACATTAGGTGTCTGAGCTATTGCAACTGAAGCAGAAAAACATTAATCCTTATGGAGTAATCACATGATTACTCTGCAGAAATTCATCATAAAAGGAGAAATACATGAAGGCTGCTGTCGTCACAAAAGATCATCAGGTTGATGTCACCGAACGTACACTGCGTCCGCTAAAACATGGTGAAGCGCTTCTGAAGATGGAATGCTGCGGCGTTTGCCACACCGATCTCCACGTTAAAAATGGCGATTTTGGTGACAAAACCGGCGTGATTCTGGGCCATGAAGGTATCGGGATTGTGAAAGAAGTTGGCCCGGGGGTGACCTCGCTGAAACCCGGCGATCGCGCAAGCGTCGCGTGGTTCTTCCAGGGATGTGGACACTGTGAATACTGTAACAGCGGTAATGAAACTCTGTGTCGTGAGGTAATTAACGCCGGTTACACCGCTGACGGTGGTATGGCGGAAGAGTGCATCGTCACCGCCGACTACTCCGTCAAAGTGCCTGACGGTCTGGAATCCGCCGCGGCCAGCAGCATTACCTGTGCGGGCGTAACGACCTATAAAGCCGTAAAAATTTCCGGCATTAAACCGGGCCAGTGGATCGCTATCTACGGTCTGGGCGGTCTGGGCAACCTGGCGCTGCAATATGCGAAAAACGTCTTTAACGCCAAAGTTATCGCGCTTGACGTCAATGATGAACAGCTGAAACTGGCTGAAAGCATGGGCGCAGACTTAGTCATCAACTCCCGTAGCCCGGATGCCGCAAAACTGGTGCAGGAAAAAACCGGCGGCGCGCATGCAGCAGTGGTTACCGCTGTCGCCAAAGCGGCGTTCAACTCCGCAGTTGACGCCGTTCGTGCCGGTGGCCGCGTGGTAGCTGTTGGTCTGCCGCCGGAAGCGATGAGCCTGGATATCCCGCGCCTGGTGTTGGACGGTATTCAGGTTGTAGGGTCGCTGGTCGGTACGCGTCAGGATCTGACCGAGGCCTTCCAGTTTGCGGCTGAAGGGAAAGTGGTACCTAAAGTCGCCTCTCGCCCGCTGGAAGATATCAACGCTATCTTCAAAGAGATGGAACAAGGCCAAATCCGTGGCCGTATGGTGATTGATTTCCGTAAGTAAGCGGGATGCTCCCTCTATGCAGAGGGAGCAATAACGCGCGCGTGACGACGATTCTTCACATAGCCATACGCCAGCAGCGCCGACATCGCCGAGAACGAAAGCAACGCCGCCGGTAAAGTCACATAGTTGTAGGCAAAACCCAGCGTCAGCATCATGCCACCGCAATACGCCCCCACAGCGCTACCGAGGTTAAAGGCCATTTGGCCACCTGCGGCGCCAAGCATCTCCCCGCCCTTCGCATTTTGCAGCAGCAGGATCTGCAACGGTGCAGAAAGTGCGAATAACCCTGCACAGCAAATGAACGCCAGCCCCAGCGCCGCACCTTTAACATCGGCAAACAGAAACAACATCACTAACGAAAGCACAATAATGCCATCGGTGGTGGCGGCGATGCGTAGCGGGCTAAAGCGTGCGGATAATTTCCCGCTGATGATATTTCCCAATACCATCCCAAGCCCCACAAACATCATGATGAAGGTCATAAAGGTTTCTGTGAAGCCGGTGACATACAGCATGTAGGGTTTGATATAGCTAAACCAGGCAAAGACGCCCGCGTTGCCAAACAGGGTGGCAAGGAAGATTAACCATGGCTCTGGCGCTTTGAGGAAACGGAACTGCTCGCTGAGGCGCGCGTTGGATTTATCAAACAGATCGGGCACCCAAAAGATAATCGATACAATAACGATGACATCAAACGCAGCGATCAGCAGAAACGTATAGCGCCAGCTAAAGGCATGACCGAGCCAGGTACCAATCGGAATGCCCAATAAATTCGCGACCGTCATACCAGAGACCATTCCGGCTACCGCCATCGTAACCTTACCCGGCGGCGCGATTTTCGACAAAATGATCGCCCCAACGCCGAAAAAGGCGCCATGTGGAAAACCGGAGACCAGCCTGCCGAGGGCCAGCATGGTGTAAGAAGACGAAAAGGTGAAAATCGCGTTGCCCAGCACGCACAGTGCGGCCAGGAATAGCAGAATATGCTTGAGAGAAAAGCGACTGGAGAACAGTGCAATAATCGGCGCGCCAATCACCACGCCAAAGGCATAGAACGAGATCATGTGCCCGGCGGAAGGAATCGAGATCTGTGTATCACGCGCCAGATCCGTCAGCACGCCCATAATGCCGAACTCCGCCATTCCCAGGCCAAAAGTGCCAAGCGCTAACGAAAAAACCGTCTTTTTCATACCACAACCACTTGTTAATTATTTGCGGCAGACATTATTGAACATTCATCCGGCGCAAACCAGCGCAAAATCCCCGCTGACGCGATTGTCCATATATTCAGTTTTTGAATTAATATACCGGTGCAAATGTAATGCGTTGCTATATTGTGGAAGCCGCTACGCAAATTAATAAACTCACGGTGAAAGGCACTTGCCTTTTAAATGAGGGAAACGATAATCAGCGCATTAACGATAAGGAGACAGAAATGAAAATTTCAGCGACGAAAAAAAATGAACGCTCTTACCTTACGCCCCCTGGTAACCGCCCCGTTCGTAGCATTACTGCACGCCAACGACAGCAGGATAAGGAATTCATGAAAGCTATGAATGATCTTATAGAAAAGTATGGCACGTTAACTGACGATGATTTTTTTAAGGTTATCTAATGGCTGAACAATTTGACGTATACAGAAACCCATCACCATTAACCAATAAGTTATGGCCCTATTATATGGTTGTGCAAAATGATTATTACGAAGACTTAGCGACACGAGTCATTATGCCACTGGCTAAAAATTATTTATTGCCGAAATGGCAACGTTCCGTCGTTCCGAAAGTAAATCTTGAATTTGAAACTTTGGTGCTGTGCGCACCGATGCTGACCAGTATCAAAACAAAATCGATGGCCCCGACAGACTACATCTGCAATCTGCGCAACGCCCGGAACAACGTTATCCACGCCATCGACTCGCTCATCACCAACACCTGAATGCAAAAATCCCCCGCACCTTGCAGCACGGGGGAGCGTATTCACGTCAGGCCCTTACAGCCCTTCGTTAGTCTCTTTTTTCGCTTCCATGCGCTCGACATCACGATACCAGCGCGGGTGATGCTTCTTCGCCCAGCGGCGGCTCACCTTGCCTTCAATCATGCCCTTAATCGATCCTTTCACCCAGAAAGCCATATACATATGGATAAGGATGGCGTGAATCAAAATAATGGCTGATGTGGCGTGCAACAGCAGGCTGTAACGCACGACCTGAATCGGGAAATAGTGCGCAAAGTACGGACGCCAGATAATAATCCCGGTCACCAAAAGCACAAAAATCATGCTCATGATCGTCCAGAACATCATTTTCTGCCCGGCGTTATATTTGCCGACGCGCGCTACTTTGTGCTCGTTACCCTTCAGAACTTCAACAATCCCTTTCACCCAGGGAATGTCTTCTTTGTCCGGAATGTTGTGATGCACAAAACGGAAGAACATCAGCATCAGCAGCACGAAGATCAGTACGCCGAAGAACGGGTGCAGAATACGACCCATTTGCGGTGTACCGAACGTTTCCGTAAGCCATTGCAGCGTCGGGAAGAAGAATGAAATCCCCGACAGCGACACCAGGAAGAAGGCAATCACCACCGTCCAGTGACAGGCGCGGTCAATAAATTTGGTGCGCACAATCATTTTCGACTTATTCATGGCTGTCATCCTCTTCGTCGTCATCTACTTCTTTATTCGGGCCAATACCAATGTAGTGATAAATCAGCCCGGCGAAGGTGGCGATGAACCCGGCGGCGGAGAGCGGCTTCAGCGCCCCTTTCCACAGGTTGATGCTGGTGTCGATACTCGGATCTTTTGGTAGCTTATGATACAGCTCCGGCTGATCCGCATGATGCAGAACATACATCACGTGCGTACCGCCCACGCCCTGCGGGTTATAGATGCCTGCATTAGCGTAGCCGCGCGCTTTTAGCTTATCGACACGTTCCTGAGCCACATCCAGCATCTCTTTCTTGGTGCCGAAGTGAATCGCCCCGGTCGGACAGGTTTTCACACACGCCGGCTCCTGGCCCACGCTGACGCGGTCCACGCACAGGGTGCATTTGTATACCCGGTTATCCTCTTTATTGAGGCGCGGAATATTAAACGGACACCCGGCGATGCAGTAGCCGCAGCCAATGCAGTTATCCTGCTGGAAGTCGACGATCCCGTTCGCGTACTGGATGATTGCGCCGGCAGACGGGCATGCCTTCAGGCAGCCCGGATCTTCACAGTGCATGCAGCCATCTTTACGAATCAGCCACTCCAGTTTGCCGTTCTGTTCGGTCTCGCTAAAACGCATCACCGTCCAGGATTTGGCGCTTAAATCTGCCGGGTTATCGTACACACCCACGCAGTGGCCTACGTCATCGCGAATATCATTCCACTCTGAGCACGCCACCTGGCAGGCTTTACAGCCCACGCAGGAGGAAACATCAATCAGCTTTGCTACTTCCTCTTTATAATCCCGCGCACGCGGCGCGGGCGTTATCGGGTTCGTCGCAGAGCGTTTGATAATATCCTGAGATTGCATATCCATCGTTCGCTCCTTAAGCCTTCTCGATGTTCACCAGAAACGCCTTATATTCCGGCGTTTGCGAGTTCGAATCGCCGACATTAGGCGTCAGGGTGTTAGCGATATAGCCTTTACGGGCCACGCCTTCATAACCCCAGTGCAGCGGGATCCCAATTGTTTCCACCTGTTGTCCATGAACGTTGAGGGTTTGCAGACGACGCGTTACCACCGCCACGGCGCGGATAAAGCCGCGCTTACTGCTGACGGTCACGCGATCGCCATTGGCGATACCTTTGGCTTTCGCCAGGTTTTCGCTGATTTCAACAAACTGTTCCGGCTGCGCAATGGCGTTCAGGCGCGCATGCTTGGTCCAGGTATGGAAATGCTCGGTCAGGCGATAGGTTGTCCCCACATACGGGAACTTATCCTTTTTACCCATCCGCAGTGCATCGTCTTCGTACAGTCGAACCACCGGGCTCGAAATCACGTTCGGGTGCAGCGGGTTGGTGCCCAGTGGCGTTTCCATCGGCTCGTAGTGTTCCGGGAACGGACCTTCCGCCAGCTTATCGATAGCAAACAGACGGCCCATCCCTTCCGGCTGCATGATAAATGGCCCGGTATCGCTACCTGGTGCGGCGGTGTTGAAGTCCGGAATATCGTTCCCGACCCATTTCGCGCCATTCCATTTAATCAGCATCCGTTTTGGATCCCACGGTTTACCCTGCGGATCGGCAGATGCGCGGTTGTACAGCACACGGCGGTTCAGCGGCCACGCCCATGCCCAGCCGAGGGTATTCCCCAGACCCGATGGATCGGCGTTATCGCGATTCGCCATCTGGTTACCCTGCTCTGTCCAGCTACCGGTGTAAATCCAGCAAGACGACGCCGTAGTGCCATCGTCACGCAGCAGCGCGAAGCTGTTGAGCAACTGACCTTTTTTCGCCACCAGCACGCCGTTTGCATCATAGAGATCTTCCAGCGCGTAGCCGTTGTTCTCTTTCGCCACTTCTTCTGATTCCGGGCGGTCCGGCTGCTTATAGTTCCAGCTCATTTTCAGCAGCGGTTCAGTACCTTTGCCCCCTTCAGTGCGATACATCTCGCGCAGACGATGGTAGATACCAGCCAGAATTTCGCCGTCGTTCAGCGCTTCACCCGGCGGCTCTGCGCCTTTCCAGTGCCATTGCAGCCAGCGGCCAGAGTTGGCAATCGAGCCATCCTCTTCCGCAAAGCAGGTTGATGGCAGACGGAAGACTTCAGTCTGAATCGTTGACGGATCAACGTCGTTCGATTCGCCGTGGTTTTGCCAGAACGTCGAGGTTTCGGTGACTAACGGATCGATAACCACCATGTATTTCAACTTACTCAGTGCGCGGACGGTTTTGTTTTTGTCCGGGAAGCTGGCGACCGGGTTAAAGCCCTGGCAGATATAGCCATTCACTTTACCGTGGTCCATCATGTTGAAATATTTAATCACGTCATAGGCCTGGTCCCACTTCGGCAACCAGTTAAAGCCCCAGCCGTTTTCTTTCTGCGCGGCATCGCCGTAGAACGCTTTCATCAGGCTGACGTAGAACTTCGGATAGTTGCCCCAGTAGTTCACCTGGTCTGCGCGCGTGGCTTTCGGCGTATTGGCCGTCAGGTACGTTTGCAGGTCAGTCTGTTTATCCGACGGCAGCGTCAGATAACCCGGCAGGCTGGTAGAAAGCAGGCCGAGATCGGTCAGACCCTGGATATTGGAGTGACCGCGCAGGGCATTCACGCCGCCGCCTGCCATCCCCATATTGCCGAGCAGCAACTGAATCATCGCCATGGTACGAATGTTCTGCGCACCCACGGTGTGCTGTGTCCAGCCCAGCGCATACAGGAACGTGGTCGTCCGGTCAGCCGCACTGGTAGAAGCCAGCACTTCACACACTTTCAGGAAGTCCGCTTTCGGCGTACCGCAGATGTTTTCAACTACATCCGGCGTATAGCGGGAAACGTGATGCTTCAGCAGATTCCAGACACAGCGAGGATGCGTCAGCGTGTCGTCGCGTTTGGCATAGCCGTTTTCATCGAACTGATAGTTCCAGGACGTTTTATCGTACTGGCGCTTCGTTTCGTCATAGCCGCTGAACAGGCCGTCTTCGAAGCCAAAATCATCCCGCACCAGCAGGCTGGCGTTGGTGTAGCTCTTAACGTATTCGGCGTTAATTTTGTTGTTTTCGATCAGATACAGCAGTACGCCAGACAGGAACGTAATGTCCGTACCGGAACGAATTGGCGCGTAGATATCCGCCACCGAGGCGGTACGCGTAAAGCGTGGATCGACGACGATAAGCGTCGCATCGTTATTGTTTTTGGCTTCCATCGCCCAGCGGAAACCCACCGGATGCGCTTCAGCGGCGTTGCCGCCCATCACCATCACAACGTTGGCGTTTTTGATATCAACCCAGTGGTTGGTCATCGCACCGCGACCAAATGTTGGAGCAAGACTTGCTACCGTTGGTCCGTGTCAGACGCGCGCCTGGTTGTCTACCGCCAGCATGCCAAGAGAACGCACAAACTTCTGCGTCAGCATACCGGTCTCATTACTTGCCGCCGATGCGCAGAGCATCCCGGTCGACAGCCAACGGTTTACTGCCACGCCTTGATCGTTTTTCTCGATAAAGTTGGCGTCGCGGTCCGCTTTCATCAGCTTCGCGATACGTTCAAACGCTTCGTTCCAGCTGATGCGCTGCCATTTGTTGGAGCCTGGCGCACGGTATTCCGGGTAACGCAGGCGGTTTTCACTGTGGATGTAATCCAGCAGGCCCGCCCCTTTCGGGCATAACGCCCCGCGGCTGACCGGATGATCCGGGTCACCTTCAATATGATAAATGGCTTCGCGGGTATTTTTCGCCCCATCGCCCAGGCTATACATTAATAGCCCACAACCCACAGAGCAGTAAGTACAGGTATTACGGACTTCTTTGGCTTTCAGCAGTTTGAAATTACGTGCCTGAGCCAGCGCCATTTTAGGCATAAAGCCCAGCGCCGCTGCCGTTGTACCCGCCATACCGCCCGCGCAGATTTTAAAAAATTTCCTGCGGCTGACGTCCATTGCTTTCCTCGTTATTGGAATGTAACGTAGGCAGGCAAATTAACAGCTATACCCCTGCGTTTTTTGCGTCAAATCAAACTCAAATAGATCTGCCCCCTTAATAGTCAGGGTCATTGATTTTCATTAACTCTTTAGTAGTACGTTCCCCGGAAATTATTCTCCGTCAACGGGTAAAAAGTGCTATAAACGAGGTTTGCTCAATTTAAGCACCTCAATTTGTGATGAATAAAAAGAAAGCAACGCTTATTGGCCTGGTGGCCATTCTGTTATGGAGCACCATGGTGGGGCTGATTCGCGGCGTCAGCGAAGGTCTTGGCCCGGTAGGCGGCGCGGCAATGATCTACACCCTGAGCGGTTTGCTACTGATGTTGACCGTCGGCTTCCCCGATCTTCGCCAGTTTTCGCGCCGTTATCTGCTGGCGGGATGCGTGCTGTTTGTGAGCTATGAAATATGTCTGGCGCTGTCGCTCGGTTTTGCCGGTACGCGCCAGCAGGCCATTGAAGTGGGGATGGTCAATTATTTGTGGCCAAGCCTGACGATTCTGTTCGCCATTATTTTCAACGGCCAGAAGAGTAACTTCTTAATTATTCCCGGCCTGGGATTATCACTGTTAGGTGTCAGTTGGGTACTGGGTGGCGATCGCGGGCTAAATATTGATGAAATTATCAGCAACGTTATTTCCAGTCCGCTAAGCTATATTCTCGCCTTTACCGGGGCTTTCATCTGGGCGGCTTACTGCACGGTGACAGCAAAATATGCCAAGGGCAAAAATGGCATCACGCTGTTTATCCTGCTGACCGCCGTTACGCTGTGGATAAAGTTTTTGTTTAGCACGCAGCCAGACATGGCCTTCAGCCTGCCAGTGGTGATTAAGCTTGGGATGTGCGCCATCGCGCTGGGCTTTGGCTATGCGGCGTGGAACATCGGGATCCTGCATGGTAACGTCAGCCTGCTGGCAACGGCTTCGTATCTGACGCCAGTGCTTTCCGCTGCGCTGGCGGCACTGTTACTGAGCGAATCGCTTTCCTGGGCATTCTGGCAAGGGGCCTGCATGGTTTGCGCAGGCTCCCTGCTCTGCTGGTACGCGACCCGGCGTTAACCGAGGTCGCCACCTGCGACGGGCAATACCACGCCAGTGATGTAGCTGGCTTCATCACTGGCGAGGAACAGAATGGCATGCGCCTGCTCATCCAGCGTGCCGTAACGGTGCAGTAAACTACTTTGCACCGTTTGATCCACCACCTGTTGATACCACGCTTTTTCCTGCTCGTTTGGTTGCTCCGTGTTGCGCGGCGTTAAACGCGCCGGGGCTTCTGTCCCGCCAGGGGCAACGGCATTAATGCGAATGCCAGCCTCGCTATATTCCATCGCAATGGAGCGCGTCAGGGCATTAACGCCGCCTTTTGCAGCCGAATACGGCACGCGATTCACCCCGCCGGTCGCCACTGAAGAGATATTGACGATGCTGCCTTTGCCCTGCGCCAGCATATACGGTAGCACCGCACGGCACCCCCACAGCGTCGGGAAAAGCGATCGGCGCACTTCCGCTTCAATTTGCGCGGGTTGATACTCGGCGAAGGGGCGTGCCCAGATGGTACCGCCGACATTGTTCACCAGCACATCAATCCGGCCAAAATGCGCGACGCCGGCGGCAAATACCTGTTCCGTACTTTCCCACTGTTCAAGATCCGCTTCCAGCGCCAGCACGTGGTGCCCGGTAGTAGACAATTCTGCCGCCAGTTCATGAACGTATTGCGAGCGGTCGATAAGCAGCAGCGCCGCGCCCTGTTCTGCCGCCAGCTCCGCCGTGCGGCGGCCGATACCCTGCGCCGCACCGGTAATCGCCATCACTTTATTGCTAAATCGCATGATTGCTCCTTATGCCGCCGCGCTCTGGCTGGCGATAAATTTCTCATACCAGAATCCCGCCGGGTTAACGCCCAGTGCCTGCAACGTAGAGGTGACGGCGTTCACCATCGGCGGCGGCCCGCAGAGGTAAATATCAACATCGCCCTCGTTGAGCATTTTGCTGGTAAAGTGTTCAGTCACGTAGCCTTTTTGCGGGCAGGCGCTTTCGCTGGCAGCCACCACCGGCAGCCAGCTAAAGCCCGGTAACTGCGCGGCGAAACTGTCGAGCAAGTCGCCCAGCACCAGGTCGTCGTCGCCATTCACGCCGTAAAGCAGGGTTATGTCTCGCGCGCTTTGCTGCTGCACCAGGGTATGCAGCATCGCCAGCATCGGCGCCAGCCCGGTGCCGCCCGCCAGCATCAGCAGCGGGCGTTCGCCGTTACGTAGATAAAAACTGCCCATCGGCCCGGTCAGGTTTAGTGGCGCACCTGCCACCGCTTTATGACTTAACCACTGGCTCATCAGGCCACCCGGCACGTTACGAATCAGGAAACGGCCTTCGTTACAGCCCGGTAATGAGCTAAAGGAATAAGCACGTACCTGCGGCGAACCCGGCACCTGAATATTGATGTACTGGCCTGGCAGGAAGTTCAGGTTTTCGGTAGTTTCCACCACCAGTTCAATGGCGCTGGCAGACAGTGCTGTGACGCGTTTCACCGTGGCATTAAACGAGGCGATCCCCGTTTTACACGCTGCCGACGCGACGGGCACATCGAGCACACAATCGCTGTCCGGGATCATCTGACAGGTCAGCACCTGACGCGCCTGCGCTTCGTTTTCATCCAGCGCCTCTTCCAGATAATCCTCGCCCAGCGAATAGTTGCCGCTTGGACAATGACACTTACAGGTGCCGCACACACCGTCGGAACAATCCATCGGCAGATTAACTTTCTGGCGATACGCGGCGTCGAGCACCTTCTCCCCGGCGTTACATTGAATAAATCGGGTGACGCCGTCTTCAAAATTGAGCGCTATGGTATAGCTCATAAGCACCTCTTAAATATGGTAAACATCGATAACCTGACGGATGTAATCGTTATTAAGTTGTACGGTTTTGCGCACAATTTGTGGCTGACCGTCGCCCGCCACCAGCGTGCAGAAAGTGGTGCCGAAATAACAATCCGTTTGCTGATAGCGGTGGCTGTAAGTTACCCAGTTGTAGCGCACATCTACGCCCTGATCGCTCTGGCCGAGGATCTCAATATTGCTGATCATATGGGTGGTGCGCGGCTCCGGCGTACTGGCGCCAGAACGCTCAGTTTTGATGCGGTAAACCCTGTCTTCCAGCCCCTCGCGGTTCGGATAGTAAATCAGTGAAATTTCACGCTGCGGGTCGGTGGTCAGCTTGTCATCATCGCCCCAGGCGGGCATCCAGTAGACCACTTTTGGGCTGTAGCAGGCGATCCACTCATCCCATTGACGGTCGTCCAGCAGCCTGGCCTCGTGATACAAAAATTGTTTTACCTGATCACACGTCAGCATCGGCCACCTCCACACGCTGGGTAATTGACGCATCGTAGCGCTGCTGTTCTTTCTCCAGCGCGGCCAGCATCACCGTTTGCCAGTGATGATGATGAGCGATATACAGCGCCTCATCTTCCGATTTCACGCCGCTTAAAATGGGTTTGAAACCTGACTCGCTGGCGTGCTCATCGGGGCCATCAACCCAGTGCAGCGCACCGCGGCTGAGGTCGCTCCAGGCCAGATTTTCCCCCAGATACCCGCGCTGGCAGGCGCTGAACTCTTCGAGGTCGTCCGGTGTGCCCATGCCGCTGACGTTGAAAAAATCTTCGTACTGACGAATACGCAGCGCACGGGCCTGATCCGGCTCGCCTTTCGGGCCGAAACACCAGATAGTGACTTCTGTTTTATCGACGGAAATGGGCCGAATCACGCGGATCTGCGTGGAGAACTGATCCATCAAATAAACATTCGGGTAAATACAGAGATTGCGCGTTTCGTTGACCATCTGCCCGGCACGGTTGTCACCGAATTCTGCTTTAAGACGCTCGTAATGCGCAAAGACCGGACGCACTTCCGGGTTCAGGGCGCGCGTCCACAGCAGCATATGGCCGTTTTCAAAGCCGTAACCACCGCCTACGCTTTTCGACCAGCCGTTCGCATCCACCGCGTGCGTCCCTTCCGCTTCGTAATTTCGGCGTGACATGGTAGAGGCATAGTTCCAGTGCACGACGCTCACGTGATAACCGTCGGCACCGTTTTCAGCGCCCAGTTTCCAGTTGCCTTCGTACACATAGCTTGAAGAGCCTTTCAGCACTTCCAGGCCTTCCGGGGCCTGGTCAACGATCAAGTCGATAATTTTCAGCGTTTCGCCCATGTAATCGGCCAGCGGTTGTACATCGTCACTCAGGCTGCCAAACAGGAATCCGCGATACGACTCAAAACGCGGCAGTTTTTTCAGGTCGTGCGAACCTTCATGTTTGAACGTCTCCGGATAACCGCCGGTACTCTCATCTTTCGCTTTCAGCAGCTTGCCGTTATTGCTGAAAGTCCAGCCGTGGAACGGACAGGTGAAGGAGCTCTTGTTACCTGTTTTACGGCGGCACAGCATCGCGCCACGGTGAGCGCAGCTGTTGATCATCGCATGCAGCTCGTTTTTCTTGTCGCGGGTAATAATCACCGGCTGGCGGCCCAGCGTTAAAGTGTAATAATCACCCGGCTCCGGGATCTGGCTTTCATGCGCCAAAAATACCCATTTACCTTCAAAGATATGTTTCATTTCAAAATCGAACAAAGCCTGGTCGGTAAATATAGACCGATGGCAGCGATAAATATGATTTTCACGATCGACAATCAGTGCATTGCTGATTTTATTTTTTAGCGATGTCAGTGTTTTTTGCATAACGGTTTCTCCCGTAATTGCAAGGATAAAAATAGTGCAGGTGAACAGCGAGCGTTAAATATTATTCTTTTGCACGCGAGCGAGTAATTCGACCTTCTTCATCGGCAGATAACGCTTTGCAGATTGTAAAATCAAAGCGGATTTCCGTATGTGGGCCTTCGAGGTCACGCTCGCGAATTTTCTGTTCATCATTAACTTTAATCGGGTCAGCAATTAAGCCATCGCGCGTGGCGAAAGCAAAGTCATCCCACAAATATTCATCACCGTTAAAGTTAATCTGGCTGGTTAAATGTTTATGACCCGGTGCGGAAACAAAGAAATGAATATGCGCAGGGCGGTTGCCGTGGCGACCTAACAGATCCAGCAATTTTTGGGTTGGGCCATCTGGCGGGCAGCCATAGCCTGAAGGCATGATGGTACGCACGCTGTAGCGCCCGTCCGCGCCAGTTTGAATACGACGGCGCAGGTTGTATTCGCTCTGACTCTGATCGAAGAAGGAATAGTTGCCCAGCGTATTGGCGTGCCAGATATCAACAATGGCATTCGCAACCGGCTGGCCTTTGGTGTCGGTGACCACGCCGTGTAGCCACAGAGTTTCACCGGGATCTTTACCATCGTCCATTCGGTCATATCCCTGCGCCAGCGGTGCGTTAGCCACATACAGCGGGCCTTCAATGGTACGTGGCGTGCCGCCAGTTTCACGCTGCTGCGCGGCATCAATGGCGTCCTGGCGTAAATCGAGGAAATGCTCCAGACCCAGGCCCGCCGCTAATAATGCCGCTTCCTGACGACCGCCCAGTTCATGCAGATAATTAATGGCGTGCCAGAACTCTTCCTGGGTGACATTGTAGTCATCAATTAAACCACAAATATTTTCCAGCAGACGGTGGGTAATTGCCTTAAAACGTTCATTGCCCTCAGGGGAATTTAAACCGGCACTTTCACGTAATAAAGCCTGTACTTCGTCTTGTTGTACGAATGAGTTAGTCATATTGTTATCTCACTTGTTATTGCTTGCAGGGTAAAGAGAATGCCGGGGAATTACCCCGACATGAGGTTATAATTTTATTTATCGTCGTCGCGAATGGATGAAGGATGACGACACAGTGCATCAACCTGAATATCCATAAATGGATATAGCGGTAAACCCATTAAAATTTGATGCAATTCATCAGCATCCTGTACATCGAAAATACTGACGTTGGAATATAAACCGGCTACGCGCCAGATGTGTCGCCATTTGCCATCACGCTGTAATTGCTGCGAGTAGGCTTTTTCTTTTTTCTTAATTTCATCCGCCTGCTCTACCGGAAAGTCCAGCGGAATATTAACGGTCATTTCAACTTTAAATAACATGCTCTACCTCATCCTTTACGCGTATAAAAACGCAATTTATCTTCATCCAGTTCAATGCCCAACCCAGGCGTCTGCGGCAGCGTAACGTGCCCATCGGCAAAGGTCAGCGGTACGCTGATGACGTCGTCTTTTAGCAGCAGTGGGCCAAACATTTCGCTACCCCAGGCCAGCGGAAGCGTTGACCAGGCATGCAGCGACGCCACCGTCCCGACGCTGCCTTCCAGCATCGTTCCGCCATACAAACCAATGCCCGCCGCCTGGGCCACGTGCGCCAGCTTAAGGACGCTTTGCGGTCCGCCCGCTTTGGCAATTTTCAGCGCATAAGCCCCGGTAAAACCCTGCTGCGCCAGCTGATAGCCGTCGAAATGCGTGGACACCGCTTCGTCGGCCAGAATCGCCGTCTCGATGGTCTGGCTTAAACGTACCAGCGCGGCGTTATCGCGCGCTGAAACCGGCTGTTCAATCAGGTCAACGCCCATCGCCGCCAGCTCACGGCAGCCTTTCGCCCCGGTTGTCGCATCCCAGGCCTGGTTTACATCGACGCGAATACTGGCGCGATCGCCCAGTGCATCAACAATCGCCGCAGTATGTTTAAGATCGGTCGCCAGCTCACGCGCCCCGATTTTCAGCTTAAACGCCTGATGACGACGTGAAGCCAGCAGGTTTTCCCCTTCAGCAATGTCTTTTGCCGTATCACCGCTCGCCAGCGTCCACAGCACCGGAATAGACGTTTGCAATGCGCCGCCCAGCAGCGCCGACACCGGTACGCCCAGTGATTTACCCTGCGCATCCAGCAGCGCGGTTTCTATCGCTGATTTGGCAAAGGTATTGCCCTTGACGCTCTTTTCAATGCGATAGAGCAGCGCCTGCAAATTGTCCGCTGGCTGCCCCTGTAATAAGGGGGCAAGGTAGCCATCAATAGTGAGTTTGATCGCCTCCGGGCTCTCTACGCCGTAGCTCAGCCCACCAATGGTGGTCGCTTCACCTATCCCGGTAATGCCGTCTGATCGGGTAATGCGAATGATCACCAGCGTCTGGCAGCCCATGGTGGTCATCGATAATTTGTGCGGGCGAATAGTCGGAACATCCACCAGCCAGCTTCCAATATGTTCAATCGTGGCGCTCATCTCTCTTCCTTTTACTTCTTATTGTTTTGGTCTAATCCCCACAGGGTGGCGATAACCTTGCTTTTGACAATAGATTTTCATAACAGGGGTGGTCAACGACGATAATCGAAATGTTGTGCGATTATCGACACGTTTGTTATAAGGCAGTTAATAATGTGATCTTCGTGGGATATTGGGGAGATTCCTGCCTGCCGTTGCACCCACAAGGTATAGTGACGCAGTGAGCATCGTTACCCCTGAATGGAGCGGGTTAAAATGAGCAATGAAATCAATGACTCCCTTACGGCCAGGCAGGCTGAGCGGGACCCCAACTTTATGTTGTCTCTGGCCCGTGGCCTGGAGGTGCTGAGTGCCTTCACCCCACAACGTCAGCGATTAACAATCTCACAACTTAGTCAGAAAACCCAGATCTCCCGCGCGGCCGTTCGCCGCTGTTTGTATACCCTTGCGGCGCTGGGCATGGTGCATACGCCAGATGGCCGCAGCTACGAGCTTTTACCCCGCGTGCTGGCGGTCGGTCATGCATACCTCGCCGGAACACCGCTGGCGAAAGCGGCTCAGCAATCTCTCGACACGCTCGGTCAGCAACTCAATGAATCCTGCTCAGCCGCGACGCTTGATGGTGATAATGTGCTGTACATTGCGCGAACCGCTGTAAATAACCTGCTAAGCATTGATTTAGGGCGCGGCAGTCGTTTGCCCGCCTGGGCGACCTCTATGGGCCGCGTGCTGCTGAGTGCGCTGCCGGAAGAGCAACTAGAGGTGACACTGTCACGTGCAACATTAATTCGCTACACGCCGCATACACTGTGCAATATAGAGTCCCTGCGCACGGAGATTGCCAAAGTGCGTATTCAGGGTTATGCCCTTGCTGATCGGCAGATAGAGGTGGGGCTTTGCTCGCTGGCGGTTCCTTTGCTGTCGCGCAGTGGTCAAATCGTGGCGGCGATGAATGTTGGTGTCCCGGCCTCCAGCATGGACGCCCAGGCGTTGAAGGAGAAAGCACTGGCTCCCTTAAGGCGGGCGGCGATGGAGCTGTCGTTGCAGTTGTGAGAAGAGCGCCCCTCTCCCTGGCCCTCTCCCACAGGGAGAGGGTACAGGTTGTGCACATCCTAAATCTGGGCGCTTGTTTTCTCCCTCTCCCTGTGGGAGAGGGCCGGGCTGAGGGCATCCCAACCAATACTTTAGTTTCCCTGACGTTTCCAGAATCCCCCGAAAAAACCGCGCATGAACAACCAAACATTAACTTAATCGTTACATTTAGTAACAATTGTTATCCCTGATAATACCCATGTCCTTCTCGTGGCGGGCTTTTCTTATCTATCCTTCATTCGAGACTCCAATAATACCGATTATTTGACGGCGCCCTGATTTGTGGAAATCAGCCGCCGTTATTGCTTGTTTTTCATTAATTACTGGCGCGTCGAGGGTAATATGTCACAACAAAATGAGAAAAATAATCATTATCTTTTAACTACGTGGAAACCGGAAAATGCGGCGTTTTGGGAGAATAAAGGGCATAAGATAGCACGAAAAAACCTCGTCATTTCAGTAAGTTGTTTATTACTCGCCTTCTGTGTCTGGATGCTCTTCAGTGCCGTTGCGGTCAATCTCAATAAAGTCGGCTTTAATTTCACCACCGATCAGCTCTTTTTATTAACTGCGTTACCTTCTCTCTCCGGGGCTATTTTACGCGTCCCCTACTCCTTTATGGTGCCTATATTGGGTGGGCGTTACTGGACGGTATTAAGCACGGTAATTCTCATTATTCCCTGCGTTTGGCTGGGCATTGCCATTCAGAACACCAATACTCCTTTCGAAGTATTTATCATTATTTCACTACTGTGTGGATTCGCAGGTGCGAACTTCGCCTCCAGCATGGGAAACATCAGTTTCTTTTATCCAAAAGCGAAGCAAGGTAGCGCACTGGGCATCAACGGCGGCTTAGGGAATCTGGGCGTTAGCGTCATGCAGTTGGCTGCGCCGCTGGTGATTTTCCTGCCAATATTTACCTTCCTGGGAGTTCATGGTGTCACGCAGGAAGACGGCTCTTCAATGTGGCTCACCAACGCCGCGTGGATCTGGGCTCCCCTGTTATTCATCGCGACCGTTGCCGCCTGGTTTGGCATGAATGATATCGCAAGCTCGAAGGCCTCGATAGCCGAGCAACTGCCCGTGCTGAAAAGCGGGCATATGTGGCTGTTAAGTCTGCTGTATCTCGCCACCTTCGGCTCATTCATCGGCTTCTCGGCAGGCTTTGCGATGCTGGCGAAAACGCAGTTCCCGGATGTGAACATCCTGAAGCTCGCCTTCTTCGGGCCGTTTATCGGCGCGCTGGCGCGTTCCTTTGGTGGCGTTATCTCTGACCGTCTCGGCGGCGTGCGCGTCACGCTGGTGAATTTTATCCTCATGGCAGTGTTCAGCGCCCTATTGTTCCTTACCCTTCCCGGTTCCGGGTTGGGTAGTTTCCTGGCATTTTATGTAGTCTTTATGGGACTGTTCCTGACCGCCGGATTAGGCAGTGGATCAACTTTTCAGATGATCGCCGTTCTCTTCCGTCAACTGACGATCGATAAAATCAAAAAACGCGGCGGCAGCGATGAAGAGGCCCAACATGCTGCGGTTACTGATACCGCCGCTGCGCTGGGCTTTATCTCTGCCATCGGTGCTGTCGGTGGTTTCTTCATACCGAAAGCCTTTGGCACCTCGCTGGCCCTTACCGGTTCCCCGGTCGGCGCGATGAAGGTATTCCTCGTCTTTTACATCGTTTGTGTGCTGGTGACCTGGCTGGTTTATGGTCGCCGTAAAGCGTCATCTCAATAATCAAAAATACCTGAGCAGTGCAACCACGGGGAAGCCGCTTTCCCCGTCAGGAGAAATGTCATGAGTAAGTTGCTGGATCGCTTTCGTTATTTCAAACAAAAAGGCGAAACCTTCGCCAATGGCCACGGCCAGGAGTTTCATACCAACCGTGACTGGGAAGACAGCTATCGCCAGCGTTGGCAATTCGACAAAATTGTGCGGTCTACCCACGGCG
Source organism: Pseudocitrobacter sp. 73 (assembly GCF_008369545.1). Taxonomy (NCBI): domain Bacteria; kingdom Pseudomonadati; phylum Pseudomonadota; class Gammaproteobacteria; order Enterobacterales; family Enterobacteriaceae; genus Pseudocitrobacter; species Pseudocitrobacter sp. 73. Next base: position 66,582 of record NZ_VTZO01000008.1, read on the forward strand.
TCAACTGTACTGGCTCCTGTAGCTGGAAAATCTACGTAAAGAATGGCCTGGTCACGTGGGAGACCCAACAGACTGACTATCCACGAACCCGTCCTGATCTGCCGAATCATGAACCGCGCGGCTGCCCGCGTGGCGCGAGTTACTCATGGTATCTCTACAGTGCCAACCGCCTGAAATATCCGCTGGCGCGTAAAAAGCTGATTGAACTGTGGCGCGAGTCGTTAAACCAGCACAGTGACCCGGTCCTGGCCTGGGATGCCATCATGTCTGATAAGCAAAAATGCCTGAGCTACAAGCAGGCGCGCGGCAAAGGCGGATTTGTTCGCTCATCGTGGAAAGAGTTGAACCAGCTTATCGCCGCCGCCAACGTGTGGACCATCAAAAACTACGGCCCGGACCGCGTGGCGGGCTTCTCGCCGATTCCGGCGATGTCGATGGTGTCTTACGCTGCGGGGACGCGTTATCTCTCACTGATTGGCGGCACCTGTCTGAGTTTCTATGACTGGTACTGTGACCTTCCTCCGGCATCGCCGATGACCTGGGGTGAGCAAACGGATGTGCCGGAATCCGCTGACTGGTACAACTCCAGCTATATCATCGCCTGGGGCTCTAACGTGCCGCAGACGCGTACACCTGACGCCCACTTCTTTACTGAAGTACGCTACAAGGGCACTAAAACCATTGCGATTACCCCGGACTATTCGGAAGTTGCCAAACTCTGCGACCACTGGCTGGCGCCAAAACAGGGCACCGATAGCGCCCTGGCGATGGCGATGGGCCATGTGATCCTCAAAGAGTTTCATCTCGATAACCCAAGCGAATACTTCCTTAACTACTGTCGTCGCTACAGTGATATGCCGATGCTGGTGATGCTCGACGCGCGTGAAGATGGTTCGTACAGCGCAGGCCGAATGCTGCGCGCCTCCGACCTCGTGGATGGTCTGGGTGAAAGCAATAATCCGGAATGGAAAACCGTGGCCTACAACACCACAGGCGAACTGGTGGTGCCGAACGGCTCAATTGGCTTTCGCTGGGGCGAGAAAGGCAAATGGAATCTGGAATCACTGGCAGCCGGTCAGGAGACCGAACTGACGCTGTCGCTGATGGACACCCGTGATACGGTGGCAGGCGTGGCGTTCCCCTACTTTGGCGGCAATGAAAACCCGCATTTCCGCAGCGTCAAACAGGAACCGATTCTGGTACGCCAGCTTCCGGCAAAACAGTTGACCTTCGCCGATGGTCACAGTGGCCTGGTGGTGAGCGTCTATGACCTGATCCTGGCAAACTACGGCCTCGATCGCGGTCTGAATGACGAGCACGCCGCCACAGACTATGATGATGTCAAAGCCTACAGCCCGGCCTGGGCCGAGCAGATCACCGGCGTACCGCGCAGAAACATTGAGCTGATTGCTCGCGAGTTTGCCGACACCGCCAACAAAACGCACGGTCGTTCAATGATTATTCTCGGTGCCGGGGTCAACCACTGGTACCACATGGATATGAACTACCGTGGGATGATCAACATGCTGGTGTTCTGCGGCTGTGTGGGGCAAAGTGGCGGCGGCTGGGCGCACTATGTCGGCCAGGAGAAACTGCGTCCGCAAACCGGTTGGCTGCCGCTGGCCTTCGCGCTGGACTGGAACCGTCCGCCGCGCCATATGAACAGCACCTCGTACTTCTATAATCACGCCAGCCAGTGGCGCTATGAGAAACTCACCGCGCAGGAACTGCTCTCCCCGCTGGCCGATCCAGGGAAATACACCGGTCATCTGATCGACTTTAATGTTCGCGCCGAGCGTATGGGGTGGCTGCCGTCTGCCCCGCAGCTCAATCTGAATCCACTGCACATCAAAGGCATGGCGGAAGCCGCAGGCGTGTCGCCAACGGACTATACCGCACAGTCCCTGAAATCCGGCGATATTCGCATGGCCAGCGAGCAGCCGGACAGCGGTAAAAACCACCCGCGAAACCTGTTTATCTGGCGCTCTAACCTGCTGGGCTCTTCCGGTAAAGGACATGAGTATATGCTCAAGTATCTACTGGGCACGGATAGCGGTATACAGGGTGAAGAGCTGGGCTCCACCAATGACGTAAAACCGGAAGAAGTGGAGTGGCAAACCGCCGCCATTGAGGGCAAGCTGGATCTGCTGGTCACGCTCGATTTCCGTATGTCCAGCACCTGTTTGTTCTCCGATATCGTCCTGCCAACCGCGACCTGGTATGAAAAAGACGATATGAACACCTCGGATATGCATCCGTTTATCCACCCGCTCTCCGCCGCGGTCGATCCGGCCTGGGAATCGAAAAGCGACTGGGAGATCTACAAAGGTATCGCCAAATCCTTCTCCGACGTATGTCAGGGCCACCTGGGTCAGGAAACAGATATCGTCCTGCTGCCGCTGCAACATGACTCTCCGGCAGAGTTATCGCAACCGTTTGATATTAAAGACTGGCGTAAAGGCGAATGTGATCTGATTCCCGGCAAAACCGCCCCAAACATTATTGCCGTGGAACGTGACTATCCGGCAACTTACGAACGCTTTACTTCCCTTGGCCCGTTAATGGACAAACTCGGTAACGGCGGGAAAGGCATCAGCTGGAAGACGCAGCAGGAAGTCGATTTCCTCGGCAAGCTGAACTACGTCAAGCTGGATGGCCCGGCCAAAGGTCGCCCGAAAATCGAAACCGCGCTGGACGCCTCGGAAGTGATTCTTTCTCTGGCCCCGGAAACCAACGGCCAGGTGGCGGTAAAAGCCTGGGAAGCGCTGGGCGAATTTACCGGGCGCGATCACACCCATCTGGCCTTGAATAAAGAGGATGAGAAGATCCGCTTCCGCGATATTCAGGCCCAGCCGCGCAAAATTATCTCCAGCCCAACCTGGTCTGGACTGGAGAGTGAACATGTTTCCTATAACGCCGGTTACACCAACGTGCATGAATTGATCCCATGGCGCACGGTTTCCGGGCGACAACAGTTGTATCAGGACCACGCCTGGATGCGCGATTTCGGTGAGGCTCTGGTGGCTTATCGTCCGCCAATTGATACCCGCAGCGTCACCCACATGAAGGAAGTGCCACCCAACGGTTTCCCGGAGAAAGCGCTTAACTTCCTGACGCCGCACCAGAAATGGGGCATCCACTCTACTTATAGTGAAAACCTGCTGATGCTGACCATGTCACGCGGCGGGCCGATTGTGTGGATAAGCGAAACCGACGCCAAAGAGCTCGGCATCGCCGATAACGATTGGATTGAAGCCTTCAACGCCAACGGCGCACTCACCGCTCGTGCTGTCGTCAGCCAGCGTGTTCCACCGGGCATGACCATGATGTACCACGCTCAGGAACGCATTATGAACATCCCGGGCTCGGAAGTGACCGGGCTGCGCGGCGGTATTCACAACTCGGTCACCCGCGTCTGCCCGAAACCGACACACATGATAGGCGGCTATGCGCAACTGGCCTATGGCTTTAACTATTACGGAACGGTCGGTTCAAACCGTGATGAATTCATCATGATCCGCAAAATGAAAAACATTGACTGGCTGGATGGCGAAGGTCAGGACCAGGTACAGGAGGCGAAAAAATGAAAATACGTTCGCAAGTTGGGATGGTACTGAATCTTGATAAATGCATCGGCTGTCACACCTGCTCGGTGACCTGTAAAAACGTCTGGAGCAGCCGAGAAGGCATGGAGTACGCGTGGTTTAATAACGTGGAGACCAAACCCGGCATTGGCTATCCGAAAAACTGGGAAGATCAGGATAAATGGCAAGGCGGCTGGGTGCGCGGTATCAGCGGCAAACTCACGCCGCGCCTGGGCGGCAAGCTCGGGCTGTTATCGAAAATCTTCGCCAACCCGGTGCTGCCGGCTATTGACGAGTATTACGAACCCTTCACCTACGATTACCAAAGTCTGCACAACGCGCCGGAAGGAAAACATTTACCCACCGCGCGGCCGCGTTCACTGATAAGCGGCCAACGCATGAACAAAATCGAATGGGGCCCAAACTGGGAAGAGTTGCTGGGCGGTGAATTCGATAAGCGTGCGCATGACCGTAACTTCGAATCGATGCAGAAAGAGATGTATGGCGCGTTTGAAAATACTTTCATGATGTATCTCCCACGACTGTGTGAGCACTGTCTGAACCCCAGTTGCGTGGCAACCTGCCCGAGCGGTGCGATCTATAAGCGTGAAGAAGATGGGATTGTGCTTATCGACCAGGACAAATGCCGCGGCTGGAGGATGTGCATCAGCGGCTGTCCGTATAAAAAAATCTACTTCAACTGGAAGAGCGGCAAGTCAGAAAAATGCATTTTCTGTTATCCGCGCATTGAGTCCGGTCAGCCGACCGTGTGCTCGGAAACCTGCGTCGGGCGCATCCGCTACCTTGGCGTGCTGCTCTATGATGCGGATCGTATCGAAGAAGCGGCGAGCACCGAGCATGAAACGGATCTCTATGAGCGTCAGTGCGATGTGTTCCTGAATCCGAACGACCCGGCGGTCATTGAAGAAGCGCTGAAACAAGGCATTCCGCAAAACGTTATCGACGCTGCCCAGCGCTCCCCGGTCTATAAAATGGCGATGGACTGGAAGCTGGCCCTGCCGCTGCACCCGGAATATCGCACTCTGCCGATGGTCTGGTACGTACCACCGCTGTCACCGATTCAGTCCGTGGCCGACGCCGGTGGCCTTCCGCGCAATGGCGGCGTGTTGCCTGCCGTAGAAACCCTGCGTATACCGGTGCAATACCTTGCCAATATGTTGAGCGCAGGCGATACCGGCCCGGTGCTGCGCGCCCTGAAACGCATGATGGCGATGCGCCATTACAAACGTTCGCAAACCGTCGAAGGCGTGACCGATACCCGTGCGATTGAGGAAGTGGGCCTTAGCGTGGAACAGGTTGAAGAGATGTACCGTTATCTGGCTATCGCTAATTACGAAGATCGTTTCGTGATCCCCACCAGCCACCGAGAACTGGCGGAAGATGCCTTCCCGGAACGTAACGGTTGTGGCTTTACCTTTGGCGATGGTTGTCACGGTTCAGACACCAAATTCAACCTGTTCAACAGCCAGCGTATCGATGCCATCAACATCACGGAAGTGCGCGAAAAAGCGGAGGGAGAGTGATGCAAATATTGAAGGTGATCGGCTTACTGCTGGAGTATCCGGATGAGGTGTGTTGGGAGAATCGTGACGAGCTGATTAATCTGGTGGAACGTGATGCACCAATGCTGCTGCCGTTTGTGATGAAACACCTCAGCGTACCGCTACTCGATAAACAGGCGGAATGGTGCGAGTTTTTTGAACGCGGTCGCGCCACATCGCTTCTGCTGTTTGAACACGTGCATGCGGAATCACGCGATCGCGGCCAGGCGATGGTCGATTTAATGGCGCAGTATGAAAAAGCCGGGCTGCAGATCGACTGTCGCGAACTGCCGGATTATCTGCCGCTGTATCTGGAATATCTCAGCATTCTTCCGCCTCACGACGCGCAGGATGGATTACAGAACGTCGCGCCCATCCTGGCGCTGCTGGGTGGGCGATTAAAACAGCGAGAAGCACCGTGGTATCACATTTTTGATGCCCTGCTGATTATTGCCAACACCTCCCTTTCAAGTGACAGTGTCACACAACAGGTGGCGGGTGAACCGCGTGACGACACCCGACAGGCGCTAGATGCAGTATGGGAAGAGGAACAGGTGAAATTTATCGAAGATAATGCCACCAGTTGTGACAGTTCCCCATTGCAAAGCTATCAACGACGCTTTAGCCAGGACGTTGCGCCACAGTACGTCGACGTCCGTGCCGGAGGCCCGAAATGATGCAATTTCTCAACGTCTTCTTTTATGACATCTACCCCTATATTTGCGGTACGGTGTTTCTACTCGGTAGCTGGGTGCGTTATGACTACGGTCAGTATACGTGGCGCGCCTCGTCCAGCCAGATGCTCGACAAGCGCGGAATGGTGTTGTGGTCGAATCTGTTCCACGTCGGCATTCTGGGGATCTTCTTCGGCCACCTGTTCGGCATGCTAACGCCTCACTGGATGTACGCCTGGTTCCTGCCGATTGCGGTAAAACAGCAAATGGCAATGATTCTGGGCGGCGTGTGCGGCGTGCTCACGCTGGTGGGCGGCGCGGGCCTTCTGGTGCGTCGTCTGACCAACCCACGCGTACGCGCCACCTCCAGCACCGCCGATATCCTAATCCTCAGCGTTTTGCTGATTCAGTGTATTCTCGGGCTGACCACCATTCCGTTCTCGGCGCAACATCCGGACGGCAGCGAAATGCTCAAACTGGTGGGCTGGGCACAGAGCGTGGTGACCTTCCAGGGCGGCGCATCCACGCATCTGGATGGCGTGGCTATCATCTACCGTGTTCATCTGGTGCTGGGGATGACCATCTTCCTGCTCTTCCCGTTCACCCGACTGGTACACGTGTGGAGTGCGCCAATTGAATATGTCACGCGGCGCTATCAGGTGGTACGGTCACGTCGATAACTTTTAGAAATGCCCGGTGACGCTTACGCTTACCGGGCCTGTTTTTTGTAATCGCACGCTTATTTCGCTACCGCGTTCACTCTTACCCGTGCAAAGACAATCACCATCGCGCTCAACAGTAATACCCCACTCCCCAGAAATACCCCGCTGGCGCCGTTAAGATCAAACACCAGGCCACCGCCCGCCGCGCCCGCGCTAATCGCCAGTTGAATGGAGGCCACCAGTAATCCTCCTGCGCTCTCGGCTTCATCGGGAATAGTCGTGGCCAGCCACGTCGACCAGCCTACCGGCACCAGGCCGAACGCAAAGCCCCACATTGCCACCAGCAGTGCGTCGAGTAATACCATATGACCAAATATCACCATCAGCAGAGCCAGGAAGCTCATCACAAACGGTACCAGTGCCAGCGTTAAATGTAAGTTGCGGCTCAGCAGATAACCGGCCACGGATGTCCCAATAAAGTTAGCAACACCGAAACCAAGTAAGATCAGCGAAACACCCTCCACGCTGGTTTGCGCTACAGTTTCCAGAAACGGCCGTAGATAGGTGAAAAAGGCAAAATGACCGCTAAAAATTAAAATAGTGGCAAACATTCCGCCTAACATACCGGGGCGAGCCAACACCTTAAACAGCGTGGCAAAGCTGCCCACGCTTTGCGGACGCATTGAGGGCAACACCCAAAGTTGCCAGAACAGCGCCACAACGCTCGGGGCCGCACAGAGAATGAATACATTACGCCAGCCAATGAGTCCGCCAAGGTAGCTGCCCAGCGGTGCTGCTACGACGGTAGCGATAGAAACTGCACTGAAAATGATCGCCAATGCCTTCGGTACCATCGCTGCCGGTACCAGCCGCATCGCGGTCGCTGTCGACATTGACCAGAAGCCCCCAATCGCAATCCCCAGCAGCAAACGACCTAATAACAAAACGTTAAGCGACGGAGCAAAGGCCACCATCAGGCTGGAGATAATCTGTAAAACAGAGAAGAACATTAACACCCAGCGGCGATCGATATTTTTAGTCGCAGGCGTGATCAATAACCCCGTTACCAGCGCAATTAAGGCGGTGGCCGTCACCGCTTGCCCGGCCATCCCCTCGCTCACGTTCAGGCTTGCCGCCATGGGCGTCAATAGGCTGGCAGGTAGAAACTCCGCCACGATCAAGCCAAAGACACCCAGCGCCAGTGCATAGACCGCCCGCCAGGCCGGTTTGGTTTTGTCCAGACCGGTTTCCGCTGCAATGCATGTGCTCATAAACATCTCTCCAGAATAATTAACAAATTTTCGACAAGATTAGGAAATCCTCATCAGACGATCTATGATGGAAACCCCTTTACTCTTGATAATTCGTCCGGGAGTGGTGTTATGACGCTTCAGCATCTCGACCTCACCAGCGAACTGCTGGCAGGCATGCGGCTCTCAGGCGTGAGCTACCGCCGTATTGAGAGCGGCCGACCGTTTGGCGTAGAGTTCAGCGCCGTCGCGGGGAAAGCACAATTTCATTTCATCAGTCGTGGCCCGGTGCTGCTACGCACGGCAAGCGGGCAACAGTTAAATCTGGAAAGCGGCGATGCGATGTTTATTCCGAATGGTTCCGGTCATTTCCTGCTCTCAGATGACCGCGCCACATCAATGAATGTTCTGGATCTGCCGACAACACCCGTCTGCTCCACCGTATGCTGTGTCAAAAATGGCTGTGAAACGGCGGCGGATGAAAGCGCGATTATCTTCAGCGGCTGCATGGATTTTGAACTTGGCGGCATGCAACCGCTGGTAAAAGCCATGCCGGAAGTGATGCTGGTAAGCCGCCTGCTGTCGACATGGCCGGAAATTCACCCCTTACTCATCGCTATGGAGCGCGAGTCCCTGACACGTCAGGCGGGATACGCCGGCATCCTTGCGCGTCTTGCCGATGTGGTGGCCGCGCTTATCGTGCGCGGTTGGGTGGAAAGCGGCTGCGGAAGTGCAACCGGGTGGGTGCAGGTGCTGCGCGATCCGAAGCTGGGGCGCGCGATCCATGCGATGCATACGCAGCCGGGTAACAACTGGAAAGTAGAAGATTTGGCGCGGGAAGCAGGCATTTCACGCTCAATTTTTGCCGAGCGCTTTCTGGCCGCTACCGGAATAACGCCCGCCCGCTATCTGACAGAACTGCGGATGCGGCTGGCAATACAGTTTATCGCCAATGAGGGCGTTGCCCTGGAGCAAGTTGCTTTTCGGCTTGGCTACAGTTCACTCGCTGCGTTCAGCCGCGCGTTTAAGCGTATCACCGGAAAAGCGCCGGGCGCGGTACGCCAGACTCCGCGAGGAGAAGCCGCATAACCCCTACTTCCCGGCCTCCGGATGCGTATCAAACGCCGCCATCACCGCCGCCAGCTCGGCTTCACTAAATCCATGACGCGGGTCGTCCACACCCAGACCAAATCGAGTTTCTAGCGTTTCATAAAGCGCGGAGACATCGGCAAGCCGCGTTTTCTCAACCACGTGCCCCTTATCCCAATGGGTGAAACTGAAATTGGTTAAGGTGAGTTTCCCGCCCTCAGGCAGGTGGCGGCACATCAGCAGATGGTGACGGAAATGCGACTGCGGCCAGTGTGCGGACCAGAAATTGCCCATGACATGATCGGCAAAATACTGTTTATCCAGCGTGAAAATATACATTGACTGCCAGTGTTCATGATGGCGGAACTGGAGTGTCCAGTTAACACCTTCGCGCAACAAACGATAATCACCGTGAGGCGTGACTTGCTCAAGGTCGGCTTGCAAACGAATCGGCGCGGTTAAAGTCTGGCCGCCGAAACCCACATCGGCAATCCAGCGCTCGCCTTCCACATCAACCAGCAATAAGCGATGCGTTCTCGGAGGAAGCTGCGGTGGATTTGCCAGTACGACACGCCCAAGCAGGCTGCGAACAGTAAAGCCGAGTTCATGCAGCGCACGTTCCAGCAGACCATTCTGCTCAAAGCAATACCCGCCACGGCGGGCGGTAATCAGTTTGTCCTGTAATGATTGATCGTCCAACTGCATTTCACGCGGCAGCAGAACGTCAATGTTTTCAAAAGGAATGGCGCAGTTATGCAGCAGATGCAGTTTACGCAGCGTCTCGACGGTGGTTTCAGGGGTTCCTTCCCAGCCAACTCGGGAAAAATAAGCGTGCAAAAATGGCGTCATAAGTTATTCCTTATCATTCAGTGCAGTACTTATAACCCATTTTTACCTCTCTATTGGCGTTTTTGTGCGGTGCTCTGCGTCACTTCGATGGAATTGAGCCACTTTTTATCGACAGTGGCGATTCACCCGGTATGCACTTGCTTTATGCGGGAGATACGCCATTACTATTATGATGTATAACCGTTTATTGGACACCCTATGAGCCATTTCCGCCCTGTTGAGTTAAGACATGCCAGCCGTTTACTGAATCATGGCCCGACGATCCTTATCACCAGTAAGGACGAAAAAAGTGGCCGTCGCAATGTGATGGCAGCAGCGTGGTCGATGCCTGTGGAGTTTGATCCGCCGCGTATTGCTATCGTGGTGGATAAAAGTGCATGGTCACGCGAGCTTATCGAACGTAACGGCACCTTTGGCATCGTGGTGCCGGGAGTTGCCGCGACCAACTGGACTTATGCCGTTGGCAGCACGTCCGGGCGCGATGAGGATAAATTTAACAGCTACGGCATCCCGACCGTTAACGGCCCGGTCCTGGGATTGCCCATGATTGAGGAGAAGTGTCTGGCGTGGATGGAGTGTCGCCTGCTGCCGGAAATCAATGCCGCCGAAAGATACGACACATTATTTGGCGAAGTTGTCTCTGCCGCCGCTGATGGTAACGCATTTATCGAAGGGCGCTGGCTGTTTGACGATGACAAGCGTAATACGCTGCATCACCTTGGGGCGGGAACGTTCGTCACCAGCGGGAAGCTGGTACGCGCGCTGGAGTAAATGTCATAACGCTGCCGGGTCGCCACTGCCACCCGGCGAAACATTACATGCTGTAGCCCGGCTTTTTAATCAACTCATTCAGGTGCGGACCAATCTGGCTGTCCCAGACTTCTTTCCAGGCTTCCGGCTGAACCTGCGTCCAGGCAACACTTACGGAACTGTTTTTACTGTGCAGATGACGGATGATCACCTCGGTAATATCCGCAGCCAGCGCTTCGGTCTCTTCGGCGTTCAGTTCATGAGGAAAACTTTTGATATCAACGTGTGGCATAGCAGGCTCCTTATTATAAGAGGTTTAAAGCTACCACAGGTACGGCGGGCGGGTTGTTAAATTGTGCGTTTAGAGCCGCAAAAGCGGTGGTAGAAATTACAACGAGTACCCTGAAATCATCGCCAGGATATCCTGATCTTCGCTGTACTTACTGCGTAAAGCCGGAAGTTGTTTCTCCGCCTTTGAACAGTGCTCGTCGACACCAGCTTTTATCTCTTTCTGCTGTTGTTCCGGGAGTGACGGATCCCATTCTCCAGCCAAATGCTGACAGATTTCAGCCTCATCGATAAATCGCTGAACATCCTGAGGAACTGCCGTTTCGCTTTGCGCATTGAAGGCGGCCAGTAGCATAACGGCAAGAGAGAGTGAACGGTATAATTCCATTGTTGTGACATCCTGTCCTGAATGAATAGGCTGCTCAATGACGCGAGCATCTACCTTAACCTCACTCTCGCTTAAGCGTTTATGATTTAGATTAATTTATTATCACGCAGCACCTGCTGGAGATCGCCTCTCTGGTAGACGGCCTCGGCTACCGACACCAACCCTGGCGTGTTGAGTTCAAACCACGGACGTCTCGGCCCCCATGTCACCATCACCGCGATATAGCAATCAAGTAATGTGATCTCACAGCCCAGCGCGTAAGGCTGAGCGCGGAGCCGTGTTTCCAGCCAGCGATAAAGTGACTTGCGGTATTCAATACAGTTTTCTTTTAACTGCTCCGAGGCATCGGCTGCCCAACGTTCGGGATAATCAGCATAAGTGAAAGTGGGATACACATTGGTGACCAGCCAGATAAGCAACCGTTGAAACTGTTGCCTTTCAGCTCGCCCTATCGGCGGCGCAAGATCAGGGCAACGATCGAGAATCATCAGGGCGATAGCCGCCGTTTCGGTCATGATTTCGCCATTTTCCAGTTCCAGCGTTGGCACCTGACAAAGCGGATTGCGCGCCTTGAGTAAGGCCCGATTTGGCCCCGGCTGGTCGAAACCCTCAACATCAACAAACGTATAGGGAATTTTCGCGAGTGTCAGCATCAGTTCGCTGATGGCGGAACCCCAGCCCGGTACACCGTAGAGCGTTATCATGCTGCCTCCACTTTTGGGGGAAGTGGTAAGTGTAGTGCAACAGGTGAAAGTGATGATAAACGATGTCTACGCCGACTCTCGCTCAATGAGTTCGAACCCTAAATCCAGAATCGTTTCATCGCGCGTGACATGCTCGATACGATCGGCCAACAGTATCGCCGCATGTTCACCGATCCCGCGTCGGTCAACGCTTACCGTGGTGATTGCCGGACGATTAAACGCAGCAAAATCAAGATCGCCGAAGCCTATCACTGCGAGATCCTGAGGCACACGTAACCCGCGAGATTCCGCCTCCATAATGGCCCCCTGCGCCAGGGTGTCAGAACTACACACAATAATATCGAATTCGCTTTCGCCCAACAGCTGACTAAGCCCGCTGCGCCCGAGCGCAAGTGAAGCGGGAAGCGGCACATCAATTTGCGGCGGTTCGTCGATGTCATAACGTTTCAAAACATCGCACAGACCATGCTTACGTTGAGCGGCGCGGCGATCGGCAGTCCATAACAAACCAGGACGTCGGTAACCTTTTTTTATCAGATATTCCCCCGTCGCCTGACCAACCTTTTCATGGGAAAAACCCACCAGCATATCCAGCGGTGTCGGTGTGAGATCCCAGATCTCTACCACCGGAATTGCGGCATTAAGAATCACCTTTTTAAGTTCCGTGGTGTGATGGATTCCGGTAAGCACCACACCATCCGGACGACGAGAAAGCAGCGTTGCCACCAGTTCAGCTTCCGTTTGCTGCGTATAACCCGCTACGCATAGCAGAATGTGATAGCCACGCTGGGCAAGGGTATCGCTTAAGGATTGAATGGTATCAACAAACATATTGTTGTTGATTTGTGGCACCACAACGGCAATGAGTTTGCTACGCCGTGATGCCAGCCCACCAGCAAGTGCATTCGGGATATACCCGGTCGCACGCACCGCCTGCATCACTTTTTCAACCGTTTTTGGCCTCACCAGTTGCGGCGTGTTGAGCGCCCGGCTGACCGTCATTGAAGACAGTCCGGCTGCACGCGCGACGTCTTCGAGCGTTGGCGCACGAGGGGTTTCGGGACGTTTCAATGTGGTTAGTCCTGCCTCAGATATGAAGTTGAACAGGTATTATTCATGATGTTCCCCGCTATTACCAGACGAGCGCCACGCTTACTCAGTAAAAACAATTGCTTAGAGAATGATATCAATCACCTAATGTTAGCGATATCATTATTCATTGTGCAGTTCCCCAAACCCACCTGGAATGTGACATCCACTACACTATATTGCCTTTTTAGTCATGCAATTGTGATCATTTGTTCAGATTTAAATCAATCCCCTGGTCTGTTGAAATAGGCCAGGGTACAAATGTTAGCGCAAACATTTGATTATCAGGAGACAGATATGACCTTTAGCGCAAATTCCGATTCGGTGACCTACGCGAAAGCGGCCAACAGTAAAACAGCAGCAGAAACCGGCGACCGTATTGAGTGGGTGAAGCTTTCTCTCGCCTTCTTGCCGCTCGCCACCCCAGTAAGCGACGCAAAAGTACTTACCGGGCGCCAGAAGCCGCTGACCGAGGTGGCAATCATTATCGCCGAAATTCGCAGTCGCGATGGTTTCGAGGGCGTCGGCTTTAGCTACTCCAAACGCGCAGGCGGCCAGGGTATTTACGCGCATGCCAAAGAAATTGCCGACAACCTGTTGGGCGAAGATCCCAATGATATCGATAAGATTTACACCAAACTATTGTGGGCCGGAGCATCCGTTGGCCGAAGTGGCATGGCCGTTCAGGCTATCTCCCCTATCGATATTGCGCTGTGGGATATGAAAGCGAAACGTGCGGGTTTACCACTGGCGAAACTTTTGGGCGCACATCGTGATTCAGTGCAGTGCTACAACACCTCGGGCGGCTTCCTCCATACGCCCCTGGATCAGGTCCTTAAAAACGTGGTCATTTCACGCGAAAACGGCATTGGCGGCATCAAGCTGAAAGTCGGTCAGCCAAACTGCGCGGAGGATATTCGCCGCCTGACCGCCGTGCGTGAAGCGCTGGGCGATGATTTTCCGCTCATGGTCGATGCCAACCAGCAATGGGATCGCGAAACCGCCATTCGCATGGGCCGCAAAATGGAACAATTCAATTTAATCTGGATTGAAGAGCCGCTCGATGCCTATGACGTGGAAGGCCACGCGCAGCTCGCCGCCGCACTGGATACGCCAATCGCCACCGGTGAAATGTTGACCAGTTTCCGCGAGCATGAACAGTTGATTTTGGGCAACGCCAGTGACTTCGTTCAGCCCGATGCGCCGCGCGTTGGTGGGATTTCTCCATTCCTGAAGATTATGGATCTCGCCGCCAAACATGGTCGTAAGCTGGCACCGCATTTCGCGATGGAAGTGCATTTACATCTTTCCGCGGCCTATCCACTGGAGCCATGGCTGGAGCATTTCGAGTGGCTGAATCCACTGTTTAATGAACAACTTGAACTGCGTGATGGTCGGATGTGGATTTCCGATCGCCACGGCCTGGGTTTCAGCCTCAGCGAGCAGGCCCGTCGATGGACGCAGCTCTCCTGCGAATTCGGTAAACGTCCGTAGTCTTCGGGCGGGTTCTCCCGCCCTCTTACCCTATACCATTCTCTCGCAACCCTGAAACAGGAGTGGGTGATGAATACAATAATAAAACGTACCAATGTCCGTTACAGCATTCTGATATTTCTGTTTTTAGCCACTGTATTTAATTACGCCGATCGCGCAACGTTATCCGTTGTTGCGCCGATCATGAGTAAAGAGCTGGGATTCGACCCGGAGGCCATGGGTCTCGCTTTTTCCGTGTTTGGAATTTCCTACGTCATTATGCAACTGCCCGGCGGCTGGCTGTTAGATCGCTACGGTTCACGTATGGTGTACGGTTGCGCATTAATCGGCTGGTCTTTGGTGACGATGTTTCAGGGCACCATTTATCTTTATGCCAGTCCACTTATTGTTCTGGTGGTGCTGCGTTTAATGATGGGTGCAATTGAAGCACCAGCCTTCCCTGCAAACAGTCGGTTAAGCGTGCAGTGGTTCCCAAACAATGAACGCGGGTTCGTCACCTCGGTGTATCAGGCGGCACAGTATATTTCGTTGGGTATTATTACGCCGTTGATGACCATCATTTTGCACAACCTGAGCTGGCATTATGTTTTCTATTACATTGGCGCGATTGGCGTTTTGCTGGGCATATTCTGGTTGGTAAAAGTAAAAGATCCGCTGCAACATCCAAAGGTAAATCAGCAGGAACTCGATTATATTCGCGAAGGCGGCGGTGAGCCGACTCTGGGTAGTAAGAAAGAGCAGCACAAACTGACGCTGTCGCAAATCAAAAGCGTCTGCGTAAACCGTATGATGATTGGTGTTTACATTGGACAGTTCTGCGTAACATCCATTACCTGGTTTTTCCTGACGTGGTTTCCGACCTATTTGTATCAGGCGAAGGGAATGTCGATTCTAAAAGTTGGGTTTGTTGCCAGCATCCCCGCGATCGCAGGGTTCATCGGCGGATTAATGGGTGGTGTCTTCTCAGACTGGCTACTTAAACGCGGTTACAGCCTGACGACTGCGCGGAAATTCCCGGTTATCTGCGGCATGCTGCTTTCGTGCGTCATTATTATCGCCAACTACACGTCTTCCGAATTCGTGGTGATTGCGGCCATGAGCCTGGCCTTCTTTGCCAAAGGATTCGGTAATCTGGGCTGGTGCGTCTTAAGCGATACCTCGCCCAAAGAGGTGTTAGGTATTGCGGGCGGCGTTTTCAATATGTGTGGTAATCTCGCGAGCATTGTGACGCCACTGGTGATTGGCATAATCCTCGCGAACACCCAATCTTTTGATTATGCGATTCTGTATGTTGGCTCAATGGGGCTTATTGGCCTGGCTTCTTATTTGTTTATTGTCGGGCCACTGGATCGTATTACCCTGACGCCGTCTGCGGCGTAACCGAAACTGGCGATTCATCGCCCCCGCTGCTCCGGTATGATTGTACTCCGCCGGAGTGGCGGTTTTTTGATGATCAATCCCCCTCTTCACCAAAACTTATAATGCCTACCAGATCTAATCTTACATCTGACAGTGAAATGTTCGCGGAAATCCAATGAGATACATGGGGAGTTGTAAAATAACAAAGCATTACCTTCATTTGTAAACACACTCACACCCCACAATACCCCTCCATCTCAACCCGCTTCTCAAAATCTTTCATTTTAATCACCATCACAAACTTATAATCACTTCCCTCATCGTCTGCTGTTTCAGGGTGAATTCGTGTTTGTTGCGTATTCAGAGTGATATCGCCGTTGGAATATATCGCCGAGTGTTCACTTGACATGACTTGCTTTAGCCTTGTTTCTACACCGTTTAACTTCATCACGGCGTAGTAGTCACATTCTTTTGCACCCAATGGGCAGTGCGCACCCTCCAGATATTCTACATTCCCGTCATCGGTTTTTCCTGAACGACTCAGCATACACGTCGTATGCGCAAGGTCATTTCCCTCATCCGGGCCCAGGGTGCCAATGGTGATATTTTCGTTTTGTTTGGTCTCAGTACGCGTCGCGCTACAGGGTATTACTACCGTCGTCATCAGCACCGATGCGATCGTCATTTGTTTCAACATCTCTATATCCTTTTTATCTATCCATTAGGTTAATCACAGCAAAATACTTTCCTGGAAGGAAGGCCCTCCCGGCATTCACCGAAGAAAAATAGCATCCGCTGTTAATAATCATCCTTTTTATTACTACGAATCATACGCACGAAAAATATTTGCGCATCAAATCATGTCCATTGATTGGATATTTGTGTGCTATCGCCCTGATTATGATTATCTGCGCGCCTGAAGAGTATACTTCTCCCCTCAGGCTTTAAACCCACAGGCAAAAATTCAGAATTCATTCATTTCAGAGAAGATAGGGAAATAAAAAAGCGAGCTACGCGTAGGATGGCTCGCTTGAGAGTGATACAAACGCAAAATTGCCTGATGCGCTACGCTTATCAGGCCTACAGGATTCCTGCAACTTATTGAATATCATTTATTTTGTAGGCCGAATAAGGCGTTTACGCCGCATCCGGCAAGAACAAAGTGCACTTTGTCAGTAATCTGAATAACTCAGGCTAACATTAACACTCTTTATACTGTTCCTCTGTCACCTGCTCAAGCCAGGTGACCGGGCTGCCGTTTTCAGCTTCGGCTATAGCGATATGGGTCATTGCCGTTTCGGCACACGCGCCGTGCCAGTGTTTTACCTCCGGTGGTATCCACGCGATATCCCCCTGATTTAACACTTCCGGGGCTTTCCCCCACTCCTGTAACCAACCGCGCCCCTGCGTCACAATTAACGTCTGGCCCAATGGGTGGGTATGCCAGGCGGTACGAGCGCCGGGTTCAAACGTCACCGTTGCACCACCCACTTTCGCGGGATCTTCAGCCTGAAAAGGCGCATCGATTCTGACCGTACCGGTAAACCAACTGTCCGGGCCTTTCACTGACGGCAGCGACCCACTACGAATAATTTTCATCTGACTCTCCTTACGTTGTGCTTACTACCGTAACGCAAACGGGCGATAAGTATTAGCCAGGTAAATGTGAAAGGAGCAATGAACAGAATTCATAAATCGTGAGATTTGCTGAATCGACGTTAGACGCGTTGTTCGCGGACCTCAGATCCATCATCTATATTTTGCGTCAATTTGGCGTTTTGTGTAGGATGCAGCGCCATGTTTGTCTTATCTCTGCATCAGAAACGTGAGAAAGACAGCATAATTTGCTATCCACGCAATCGTTTGTCATTGCGCGGGGTAACAGGACATCCGTGAAGGATTTAGACAGGTAAGCAGGAATAAAATTAATGAATACAAAGCACAATACGACCGAGGAGCAGCGCGCGGCGAAACGCCGTTGGCTGAACTCCCACGAAGAGGGTTATCACAAAGCGATGGGCAATCGTCAGATCCAGATGATTGCTATCGGCGGTGCGATTGGTACCGGCCTGTTTCTCGGCGCGGGCGCACGTTTACAGATGGCGGGGCCGTCGCTGGCTATTGTCTATCTGGTGTGTGGGATCTTCTCTTTCTTTATACTGCGCGCATTGGGTGAGCTGGTATTACACCGCCCTTCCAGCGGCAGTTTCGTTTCTTATGCCCGCGAATTTTTGGGTGAAAAAGCCGCGTACGTCGCAGGCTGGATGTATTTCGTCAACTGGGCGATGACCGGGATCGTCGACATCACCGCCGTCGCGCTCTATATGCACTATTGGGGCGCGTTTGGCGATGTGCCGCAATGGGTGTTTGCGCTGGGCGCGCTGGCGATCGTCGGCACCATGAACATGATCGGCGTGAAATGGTTTGCTGAAATGGAGTTCTGGTTCGCGCTGGTGAAAGTGCTGGCCATTGTCGCCTTCCTGGTTGTCGGCACGATTTTCCTCGGTAGCGGCAAACCGCTTGACGGGAACGCCACCGGTTTCCACCTCATCACCGATAATGGCGGTTTCTTCCCGCATGGTCTCCTGCCTGCGCTGGTGTTGGTTCAGGGCGTCGTTTTTGCGTTTGCGTCGATTGAGCTGGTCGGCACCGCTGCCGGTGAAGCGAAAGATCCTGAGAACACAGTGCCGCGCGCGATCAACAGCGTTATCTGGCGTATCGGCCTGTTCTATGTCGGTTCGGTTGTGCTGCTGGTGCTGCTGCTGCCGTGGAACGCTTATCAGGCCGGCCAGAGCCCGTTTGTCACCTTCTTCTCAAAACTTGGCGTGCCGTATATGGGCGACGTGATGAACGTAGTGGTCCTGACGGCGGCGCTCTCCAGCCTGAACTCCGGCCTCTATTCAACCGGGCGTATTCTACGTTCGATGTCGATGGGCGGTTCCGCACCGAAGTTTATGTCCAAAATGAGCCGCCAGCACGTGCCTTACGCGGGGATACTGGCGACGCTCGGCGTCTATGTCATTGGCGTATTCCTGAACTATCTGGTGCCGTCCCAGGTGTTTGAAATTGTTCTGAATGTGGCATCATTGGGGATTATTGCATCCTGGGCCTTTATCGTGGTCTGCCAGATGCGTCTGCGCAAAGCCATTAAAGAAGGTAAAGCGGCGGATATCAGCTTCAAGCTGCCGGGCGCACCGTTCACCTCCTGGCTGACGCTGCTGTTCCTGTTCAGCGTGCTGGTGCTGATGGCGTTTGACTATCCAAACGGTACCTACACCATAGGCTCAATTCCGGTGATTGCCGTGCTGCTGGTTGCGGGTTGGTTTGGCGTACGTAAGCGCGTGCATGAGATTCATCGCTCAGCGCCGTAATTGGTATAAGAGAATAAAAAAAAGCGGCTGATTAGCCGCTTTTTTTATATTACAGCGCGATACGAATCACGTCGTCCGGCTGTGTTGCTTCTTTCTCGCGAGTTGATTCCTGCTTCACGCTAACGTACAGCGTCTTACCGTCGCCAGAAAGCGCCAGGCTGTTCGGGAAGGTTGGCGTTTTGATGGTTTTGGTCACCTTGTAGGTTTTCGCATCAATCACCGTCACGGTACCCGCTTTACGTTGCGTCACGTAAACTTCATCACGGGCTGGGTTGTAAATTACGCCCAGGGATTCCGGCGTATCGATAGTCGCCAGTACTTTGCCAGATTTCAGGTCAACCGCCAGCACCTGCGGTGCTTTAGAGTCGGTGATAAACGCACGCTGACCTGCGGTATCCAGGCTGATGTTGATATAGAAGTGTTCTTTGCCATCGTCCTGAAGTTTCTTACGCTCCAGCACTTTGTTGCTCGCGGTGTCGATAGTCACCAGCTCACCGTCACCGTTGGTCACATACAGACGCTGCTTGTCCGCATCCACAGCCAGGCCAGTGCCCATTTTACCGGTATTTTCGATGGTCGCTTTCAGCGCCAGTTTCTCGCCGTCAATCGCCCAAACAACGCTCTCTTTACCTAGCCCGGTCACGTAAACGGTGTTGGTTTTCTCATCCACAGCCAGTTCACGCGTTGCCAGCGGGCGCACGGTTTCGCTGCGTTTGCGGTTATCAAGAACCAGACGGCCTTTCACATCGCCCGTTTTGGCGTCAATCGCCGTCACAGTGCTGTTGGTGGCATTGCCAAACCACAGGGTCTGGGTCTGGTTATTAATCGTGGCGCCAAACGGTTTTAAATCGTTATGGATAATCTGAGTAACTTCCAGCGTCACCGGGTCGAGACGGTAAACGATGCCGCCTTTATCGAGTTTACGGCTCTGTGATGTAGCCAGCCAGAGCGCATTTTCCTGCTGGCTATAGGCCATTTCATAAGCCCCTTTGCCGACCGCTTTGCGCAGCATCTCGTCGGCGGCATGGGCGCTAAAGCTGCCCGCCAGTAACAGAGTGCTCAGTAATAACGAACGACGCAGACGCGGTGCGGACAATTGACGTAATGACATGACGACTCCCTTTGATGGACCAATATGTTACTGCTTCACAAGGCTTCTTAACTTCATCGCGTCATTGCACGACGTTTTATAGATGCGAATAGTAATCATTAATTGACGCAAAGTGGAGCCTTAATTCCCTGTCCCCGGCAAAAAATTTCACCTTTCGACATCATGTTTAACGCAAAGTGCCACTAAAGTTTTCAATATGTTTACATAAGTATTAACATGATTAGGATATGTTCCATTTGGTTCGTCTTTCGGGTTTCTAATGAAAATCATAAATGTACATTCAGCATCGCTTCCGGCGCTTATCATACCGCTCGTTTTCTCGCCGGCCCTTTTGGCAGCCGATGAGCAAACGATTATTGTCACCGCGGCTCCACAAACCTTGTCAGAACTGGACACTCCAGCCGCAGTGAGCGTGGTCGATGGCGAGGAGATGCGTCATGCCGCCCCGCGCGTTAATCTCTCGGAGTCCCTTGGCGCAGTACCGGGTTTGCAAGTGCAAAATCGCCAGAACTACGCGCAGGATCTTCAGCTGTCGATTCGCGGCTTTGGTGCGCGTTCGACATTTGGCGTGCGCGGGCTGCGTCTCTACGTTGACGGTATTCCTGCCACGATGCCTGATGGTCAGGGACAAACCTCTAATATTGATATCAACAGCGTCGAAAGCATCGATGTCCTGCGAGGGCCCTTCTCGGCGCTGTACGGTAACTCTTCCGGCGGCGTTATCAACGTCGACACGCAAACCGGACAGCAGCCAGGCACTATTGAAGCCAGCAGCTATTACGGCAGTTTTGGTAGCTGGCGATATGGCCTGAAAGCCTCCGGTGCCGTGGGTGACGGCACGCAGGCAGGCGACGTCGATTACACCGTCTCCACCAGCCGTTTTTCGACGCATGGTTACCGCGATCGCAGCGGCGCACAGAAAAATCTCGCCAACGCCAAACTGGGTGTACGCATCGATGACGCCAGCAAACTGACATTACTGTTTAACAGCGTCGATATTAAAGCCGATGATGCAGGCGGTCTCACCGAAAGCGAATGGCGCGATAACCCGCAACAGTCACCTCGCGCCGAGCAGTACCACACCCGTAAAACCATCAAGCAAACTCAGGCGGGCCTACGCTACGATCGTCAGCTAACGGAAAACGATGATCTGAGCATGATGCTTTATGCCGGCGAGCGCGAAACCACACAGTATCAGTCGATCCCACGCGCACCGCAGCTTAATCCAACTCACGCCGGTGGCGTAATTGAACTAACCCGCCATTATCAGGGGATCGATACTCGCTGGACGCATCGGGGTGAGTTGCTGGTGCCAGTGACTTTCACCACCGGGCTCGATTACGAAAACATGAGCGAACAGCGTAAAGGTTATGAAAACTTTGTGATGAATGGCAGCACGCCGGAGTACGGTCAGAAAGGCGATTTACGCCGCAACGAACGTAACCTGATGTGGAACCTTGACCCCTATCTGCAAACCCAGTGGCAATTGACGGATAAACTGAGTCTGGATGCCGGGGTACGCTACAGCTCCGTATGGTTTGATTCTAACGATCACTACGTTACCCCGCGTAATGGCAACGACAGCGGCGATGCGAATTATCACAAATGGTTGCCAGCCGGTTCTCTGAAGTACGCCATTACCGACGCGTGGAACGTCTATCTTTCTGCCGGGCGCGGTTTCGAAACGCCAACCATCAACGAGCTATCTTATCGCTCAGACGGGAAAAGCGGCTTGAATTTCGATCTTAAACCCTCGACCAATGACACCGTTGAAATTGGCAGTAAAACCCGCATTGGCAACGGGTTGCTCTCGGTTGCCCTCTTCCAGACCAACACCGACAACGAGATTGTCACCGATGCCAGCAGTGGCGGGCGCACCAGCTATAAAAATGCCGGTAAAACACGCCGTCAGGGTGCAGAATTGTCGCTTGATCAACGCTTTGCCGATAACTGGCGCGCGAAAGCTGCGTGGACGTATATGGATGCAACCTATCGCACCAACGTCTGCGACGATACTAACTGTAACGGAAACCGGATGCCGGGCATCGCGCGTAATATGGGATTTGCCTCACTGGGATATGAACCAGAAAGCGGCTGGTATGCAGGGGGCGATATTCGTTATCTGAGCGATATCATGGCGAATGATGAAAATACCGCCAAAGCGCCATCGTGGACGGTTGTCGGTTTGAACACCGGCTATAAATTCAACATAGGCAAGGTGAACATGGACGTCTTTGGTCGCGTGGACAACCTGTTTGACCGTGAATATGTTGGTTCTGTCATCGTTAACGAATCGAATGGCCGCTATTATGAGCCCGCACCGGGGCGTAACTATGGTGTGGGCTTGAACGTGGGCTGGACCTTCGAGTAAAAACAACACTCCCCTCGTCCCGTTGGGATGAGGGTTCTTTAGTACGATTTTTAATATCCGCTAAAATGAATAATTAATATTAATCAACACTAATTAATACCTGAAATTAATTAATGTATTGCTGCTGCAATAGCACCCCGCTTTCGTCAATAATCTCACACATGGCCTCGTAACTTTCAGCCTGTGCGCCTTTCGCTAACGCCAATAGTAATGAGCGATAAAACTCACGTTGATAGAATTGCTCATCCGCATGCGGGTATAAATAATTGAAACTGGGCCCCACACGCACCCACAACTGCTCAATTAGGGCAGTGAGTGTTGGCATCTCAGCAAACTCATAAAGACAAAAACGAAACTGATAATTTGCCTGTAACGTTTTAGCAATATCGCCGCTGCTTTTAATTGAGTGAAACGCTTCGACTAATTGCTGCAATTGGCTTACTCTTTCTGCGGTCATCTTTTGAGATGCCGCCGCTGCCGCCATACCTTCCAGCTTTTTACGGATTATCTGAATTTCATTATAACGCTGTAGATTAAGTTCAGGGACTAAAAAAGCCTGCGCAGGTGCCGCGTACAGCGCACCAGACGAGACCAATCGCAACAAGGCTTCTCGCACAGGCGTAATACTAATCCCCTGACTTTCGGCAATATCTTTCGTCACCAGACGCGCGCCAGGTTTTAGCGCACCGATAATTAATGCATTTTTTAAATTTTGTTCTACCTGTTGAGTCAAACTCAATCTTTGCGCTTTGGCAAAATCAAACATAATAATGGTCGCTCTCATCGTCATGACCCAGCACAAGGCCATATATCAAATACGGTTATTGACTACCTGATGGTGTTGCATTTCCTGATGATGGCGAGAAGAACAATTACGTAAAAATCATACTTTTTGCTGAGCGTTTTATATCAACGCTTCTGTTACTCTATATTAAAGCGGTTTATGATATTTTTGCACGAAAAAAAACGGCGTATTGACTACGCCGTTACACACTTTACTTATCGTCGGCGAGACTAATAACGACTTTGCCGAAATTTTCCCCTTTTAACAACCCGATTAACGCCGCAGGTGCATTCTCCAGGCCATCAATAATTTGTTCACGGTATTTTATTTTTCCTTCCTGTACCCAGCGGCCCATCTCCTCCTGAAACTCACCAATCCGATGACCATAGTCCTGGCCAATAATAAAGCCCTGCATGCGGATCCGTTTTTTCAACAAGGTGCCCATCAGCAGCGGCAACCTGTCCGGGCCGGCTGGAAGATCGGTGGCGTTATAGCCACTCACAAGACCGCAAATTGGTATACGTGCCGAGGTATTCAGCAGCGGCAATACGGCATCAAAGACCTTACCGCCGACGTTTTCGTAGTATACGTCAATCCCTGCCGGACACGCATTGGCGAGCTGTTCAGTAAAATCCTCCGCCCGGTGATCGATACAGAGATCAAATCCTAATACCTCTACCGCATGACGGCATTTCTCAGGCCCACCCGCCACACCCACCACGCGGCAGCCTTTGAGCTTACCGATTTGCCCCACAGTTGCCCCAACCGGGCCCGTGGCGGCAGCCACCACCAGCGTTTCACCCGCCTTAGGCTTACCAATATCGAGCAACCCCATATAAGCAGTAAAGCCCGGCATGCCGAGAATACCGAGCGACCAGGAAGGATGTTCCGGCGCCTCGCCAAGTTTCACTAACCCGTCACCGTTGGAAACGTCATAAACCTGCCAACCGCTGTAACCCAGCACCCATTCCCCTGTTTTAAAGTTCGGATGACGCGACTGCTCTACACGGCTGACGGTGCCGCCCACCATCACCGCCCCCAGTTCGACCGGCGGTGAGTAAGACGGCGCATCACTCATTCGGCCACGCATGTAGGGGTCAAGTGAAAGATAGATTGTGCGAAGCAGCACTTCGCCCTCTGCAACGTCAGGAACACTTCCCTCTTCGAAGCGGAAATTATCAGCCACCGGCTCACCGTGCGGACGTGATGCCAGAACCCAGCGACGCTGACGTAATGTGTCTTTGGTCATAACCTGTGCCTTTGTTTGAAAACCTGTTAAGAGCGTAGCGTTGATTCACACTATACGTTTAACAATATGCGGCGCATCAGGCTGGAGGCGTGTTAAGCCTGACCACCAAATAGGTACAGGCTTCTTTCGTCTCATTAATAAAGCGGCAGTCGTTTGGCGGGCCCAGTTCAAGGCAATCACCCGCCTTCATCTCATGGCGCGTATCGCCCTCGACAAAAACCAGCTCGCCTTTGGTCAGCCAAATCAATTGCCGCGCCAGGGCATAAGCCGAGGCGGGCATTGGGATATCGCTCCCTGCAGGTAGCTCAATTTGAACGAGGTCAATCGGCATATCGCTTCGTGGTGAAACATGACGACGTAAATAATCCGTTTGCGGATCGTGCCAGACGGGCTGATCGGCAAAGCGCAGCAGTTTGCCCTCCTGCATTTCGGCTCGCGCGATCAGAGTCGACATGCTAATACCGAAAGCACCAGACAAACGTGCCAACAGCGTCGCCGTCGGGCTGCTCTCGCCGCGTTCGATTTTATGGATCATGCCGCGAGAGACGCCCGCACGCTCGGTGAGGTCGCTCAATGACCATCCGCGTGATTCACGTTCGATACGAATTCTTGCACCGATCCGTTGATTTAAATTGTCTTCAATAGTATTCATATCGTAATACTATAGTGAACATCCTCTGAGGTTCAAGTTATGAGCATTCGTTTTGCGACGAAAGAAGATTGCGCGGCGATCGCCGAAATCTATAACCACGCCGTCGTGCATACCGCGGCTATCTGGAACGACAAAACCGTGGATACCGACAACCGTGTCGCCTGGTTTGAAGCCCGTCAGTTTGCCCATTTCCCGGTGCTGGTGAGCGAAGAAAACGGCGTGGTGACCGGCTATGCTTCCTATGGCGACTGGCGGGCTTTCGATGGCTTCCGCCATACGGTGGAGCATTCAGTGTACGTTCATCCGGACCACCAGGGAAAAGGTCTTGGCCGCGCGCTGCTGACAGCGTTGATTGAAGAAGCGCGTTGTCGCGGTAAGCACGTGATGGTGGCGGGTATTGAGGCGCAAAATTCGGCGTCTTTACATCTGCATGAAACCTTAGGTTTTATCACCACCGGGCAGATGCCCCAGGTCGGCACCAAATTTGGCCGCTGGTTGGATCTCACCTTCATGCAGCTACAGCTCGATACCCGTACCGATCCGGATGGAAAAGCATGAACAGCACCCTCACCTTAGCGTTTCTGGTTGCCGCTGGCATTGGCCTGGTGATTCAAAATACGCTCATGGTGCGCATCACTCAGAGCTCCTCGACTATTCTGATCGCCATGCTGCTGAATTCGCTGGTCGGCATCGTGCTGTTTGTCAGTATTCTGTTGGTGAAGTACGGGCTGGCGGGCGCGAGTGAGCTGGTATCTGCGGTAAAATGGTGGACATTGATTCCGGGCCTGCTGGGGTCGTTTTTTGTTTTTGCCAGTATCAGCGGCTATCAATACGTGGGCGCGGCGACGACTATTGCTGTGCTGGTCGCCAGCCAGTTAATTGGTGGGCTGGTGATGGATATTGTGAAAAGTGAAGGGATTGCATGGCGAGCGCTTGTCGGCCCGGTCTGCGGCGCGATAATGCTGGTGATCGGCGCCTGGCTGGTAGCCAGACGCCAGTTTTGAGCCTTACAGAATGGTGCCGCTACGGGTGAGCTGGTCGCGACGCGCCTCCTCATCCTCTTTATGCTGACGACCATGATGCGCAATCGCTGTACGCAAGCGCTGCTGCTGCGTATAGCGATCGTCCCGGTTAAGCTCGGCGTCATCGCTGAGCACCACCAGCAGTTCATTCATATGAGCGATCACACTCTCATCGATCGCGGCGTCAACCCGCGCAATGACGTCATCCAGATGTGACATACACACTCCTTAATTGATTTTCGTTTTCGAAAAATCACTGCCCATCAGGCTGACGCTGTACCCCGTCACATTACTGCGCGTAGCGTAAAACGTTTTGCCGTTCGCCAGCGCGATCCACGGTGCTTGCTGGAAGTAAATCGCCTGCGCCTGACCATAAAGCGCAGCACGTTTCGCAGGATCGCTGGCAAGCAGTGCTTTTTTCACGACCCCATCATACTCTTTATTACACCAGCGCGCGGCATTGGAGCCGGATTTAATACTGCCGCAGCCCAGCAACGTGCCGGCGAAGTTGTCCGGATCGCCGTTGTCCGACATCCAACCAAACAGCGCGGTATCATGCTCGCCTTTGCGCATCCCTGAAAGATATTCGCCCCACTCATACGACACAATGTTGGCTTTTACGCCCACTTTCGCCCAATCGCTTTGGATCATCTCCGCAATACGCCGCGAATTTGGGTTATACGGCCGCTGTACCGGCATCGACCATAACGTCGCTTCAAAGCCCTTCTCCAGCCCTGCCTGTTTCAGCAGCGCTTTTGCTTTTTCCGGGTCGTATGTGTAGTCCTTCAAATTTTTATCAAAGCCCAGCATATTCGGCGGGATCGGCGACTTCGCGACCGTACCAGAATCCAAAAATACGGCCTTGATAATAGCCTGCTTGTCGGTAGCGTAGTTCAGCGCCTGACGCACCAGCACATTATCAAACGGTTTCTTTTCAGTGTTAAATGCCAGATAACCCACGTTCAGCGCATCAACTTTATGCAGGGTCAGATCTTTATTCTTGTTAATTTCGGCAAACTGGACCGGCGACGGTGCCGGGATAATCTGGCACTCGTTGGTTTGCAGTTTTGCCAGACGGGTCTGAACATTTGGCGTGATAGAGAAAATAAGGTGTTTCGTTGGCACTTCGCCATCCCAATAGTTCGGGTTGGCGATGTAGCGAATGAGCGAGTCAACTTTGTACTGTTGCAACGCATATGGCCCGGTGCCAATCGGCCAGTTATCGACGTTATCCGGGGTGCCCTTTTTCAGCATTGCATCAGCATATTCAGCGGACAGTATCGATGCGAAATCCATTCCCCAGTCAGCCAGAAACGCGGCGTTCGGTTCATTAAGGACAAACTGAACGTGATAATCATCGACCTTTTTCACCTCTTTAATGAGCGAATCCAGGCCAACATCGTGGAAATATTCATAGCTGCCCTGCGAGACATTATGGTACGGATGATCGGCGTCTTTCTGACGCAGGACAGAAAACACCACATCATCGGCGTTAAAGTCGCGGGTAGGTTTGAAGAATTTATTACTGTTGAATTTCACCCCCTGACGCAGGGTAAAGGTATAGGTCAGCCCGTCAGGTGAAATTTTCCACTCGGTTGCCAGCGACGGTATCGGCGTATTTTTCACCGGATCAAAATTGATCAAACGGTTATACAGCACCTGTGAACTGGCGACGAATGACGGGCCGGAACTGGCAATTTGCGGGTTAAAAGATTCAGGTGACGCTTCTGAACAGTAAATCAGCGTGTCGTTGTTCGCGGACCACGCCGCGCTTGTCGGTAATAATGCACTCAGCGCCAGCGCGAGAAGTGTTTTCCCTGTAGACATGGTTATAAGCCTTTCGATTTTATTATATGGGGTTTAATAACAGCACAGGGGGCGCGAACTGGCAAATAACCAGAAACCATAAGGCATAAACTTTCAAACTATCAATGCGTTAATGTACCAATGAGGCAATGCGCGGCAGATTTTACCCTATACCGCACATTCGCATTTTAATATTTATTTTTCAATGGATTACCCATCTTCTTGAGATACCGTTCAGCAAATATACCGGTCGCATAATCGTTAAGATGTCCGACATCACGGTACAAAGGAATACCGTCAATTTCAGTCTCACAACGCTGACCGTCACACTGTACCTTTTTCGGATCAATGATGATGAGTTGTGGAAACGCCTGCTGCAATGAGTCAAACATTTTAGTTGTCCACCACTGAGCATCATTTACCTGTGCATGCGGATTGCACTCATTCGCTGAATAAGGTCGGCGTGTTTTAAAGTGCTCATAGAAACAGGTCAAAAAGCCTGCCGGCATTGGCGCCATAGATTTAACTATGACAGGTGTAGCGCCAGAGGCAATGATTCGCTTAATCCCCTCCCGTGCAGCCTTGTTGATGCGTTCAATCGATAAATCACGTGACTTTTTATCATCCGGATGTTCGTAAATATTAAAACTGGCATAGTTTTCCCATACTTCGGAAATGACGACAAACTTGTATTTCTTTGAATCAATCGCCTTATAGTATTCGTTAACATTATCGTGGCATTGCTGGTAGGCCATACCCGGATAATTCCAAAAGTCATATTGATAAATGCCGGGAAGTGCGAGACACAAGGAGGTCGATTTAATATCAACTGCAAGATTGGCATCTTTCGCCAGGCGATCGAAGAAATTCCAGTATTGATTGGAATGAGAGTCCCCCATCAATAAAACACTATTCGTTGATGTTTTATCGCCAACAACACATTTTGCATCCGTACCCTTCACGTTTACATTCATGCAATCTTCTCGTTGTTTTAAACGTGATTCTGCGAGAGTCTTATTGACTCTTGTCATTTCAGAACCAAATCGTAAACCACTGAACTGGTCGTTATGTTTTCCAATGGTATAAATACTATAAACAAGCAAATAAGGAACAATAACCAGCAATAAAAGCGATTTTAATAACGGGGTCTTACTCCTACGATACGGCATCTCGATATAAAAATAAGTGAGAGATGCCAGCGTAAAGGCTAACGCCACTGCCAATGCTCGGGCAGGCATACTCTCATAACCGACATAATGCAGGGCAGCCAGTAGCGGCCAATGAAAGAGATACAGGGAGTAAGATATTTCGCCGGTATAAACCAGCGGCTTAGACGAAATTAATTTTGTGTAAAGTGTATCTTTTTCTTTTGCACCCCAGGCAAGTAACACGGCGGAACTGATGGCAACAGCCCATGTCCAATAATTAGGATATGCCTTAAGGATATCATTTTGAGTAGCAACAAAAATAATAATTATCAGCGCTACTACTGTAACAATTTTCTGCCACTGAGCCTTGAGGATGTTTTTCTTGTTAGAAATCTCAAAGGCCAATACTCCCAACATAAACTCAAACACACGAGAAAGAAAGGCATAGTATGTTTGAACCGGATGCTTTATTCCGAAAAACAGTGAATAAGCAATGGTGACCAGGGTAAATAAGCCGACAAATAAAAACAACTTCTGCTTATTTAAAAACCTTGCGCCAACAGTATAGATTACAGGAAAAAACAGATACCATTGCCATTCAATTGATAATGACCACATGTGCAGCAACAACATTTTATCTGCATCTGGCGCTGCGTACCCTGTGGTTTCATGAGCAAAATATTGATTTGCTGTGGCCTGAATAACTTTACGTCCACTTTTCAGGAAGTCGGCATAATCGTCAGGCAAATAAAAAATTGATGCCACCAGGAGTGACAACAATAGCATTGTGAGCATTGCTGGCTGCAAACGCCAGAGACGTCGGGCATAAAACTGGCTAAATGAGAACGTGTTATTAACAATGGCTGTCTGTATAACGCCTGATATTAAAAAACCGGATATCACAAAGAAAACATCAACGCCCACAAAACCTGACGGGAAAAGCGTCACTCCAGCATGAAAGAGAATGACTAATAAAACAGCAACCCCTCTCAACCCAACAATATCTGCTCGATAGTTCATAATGTGCCTGAAAAATGAATTTGCAGGCTAGATCATAACATACTACAAATACTTTTTGAGTTGTTATCACCCCGAGAAATAGCTCGGCGTGGCGTTACCCGCACTGGCTAATTTCCCACCGACTTCGCAGCGGATTTTACTTAGGATGCCGAGGTTCAATACGCTGAGAATTGCCCCTTTTAGCCCTCTCATTCAGCGTTTGTTGTCATATCCCATTGCGTAAAGTAATGCCGTGAAGAAGTCTAAAGGGCAATAACGTGGCAAAAATTCTCTTACGCAGCGGAAATCTTGATGATTTTCAGGCGGTGGGTGGCGGCGGGCAAGCCGTGTTTGATTCGGCAAATCAGGTGCGCGAAACCCTTCGCCTGCGTAAAAAATTCGCCGTATGTGACAGCCTGGCGATTCCGCAGTTAAATGATGAAGGCGATCGCGTTGACTGGTATTCGCCTGTTGAAGGCAGCGTAGTCAGCTGGAACGCCGCCAGCGCGGCTCAGCGCGACGCTGCCCTGCGCTATCTTGACGCTCTCCAGCAAACGGTGTGGACACTCTCCGGCAACTGTCAGCAATCAGGTAAACCTGCGCAACAGCTCTTCGGCGCGTTGCTGGAAAACACATTGCAGTTCCCGGGCGAGAACCATCTTTTTCTGGTCAATGACAAACCCGTTATTTGCTTCTGGGGATTTGTTAATCTCAACGAAAGCCCACGTAGTGATGCTTTTGCTTGCCTGCGTATCGCTGAGGCAGCGCCGCTCATTGAACATCTTCCTGTCGATGACTCCCCCACTGAACCGATAGTAGCCTTCGCTCAGGCGGATGTTCCGCTGCTTTACGAACAGGAATCGGCTTCCAGCGCCGCCCCTATCATTCACCGTGCCGCCACTGCGCAAGGACGCTGGCGTTGGGCGCTACCCTTCGCGGCTGCGATCATGATTGCGATAGCTGCAACGCTGTTCTGGCCATCAGCGCCAACGCCCGCCGTGGCGCAACCCACGGCGGTTATTTTCCCCACATTGCCGACACTAACCCGCACACTGCCCCTACAGCTTGCCAGCCATACGGAACAACCAGCCCCGGTTAAAGACATTGTACTGGCTCCCATTGCTAAAGATGCGCTGGTGATGGAACCCAACCAACTGCGCGCCGGAACGACACGTTTCCTGAATGGCAACTGGCGGCTGTTGCTTGAAATGAAAAATGCCCCATCGTTGCGCTATCAGATTGAAAACAACAAAGGCACGGCGCGTCTGGTACACGGCGACAACATTATCTGCCGGGTGCCACTGTTCTCCGGGCTGCATCAGAACGGTGAACTGCTGATTAAAAGCCGGGGTACGGCGCGTTGTAGCGATGGTTCTCGCTTCCCAATGCCAGAAATTAGCTGTAAAGCGAACAGCTTTGATGTTGCCGCCTGTACGGCGCGCTATAGCGCAGAAAAGATTGTGCCTGTCACCTTTAAGAAGATCGGAGCCTGACGATGCTTGTCACTCTTTGCGATTATAAACAAAGCGTTACGCTTATTGCCGACAGCGGCGTGCAGTTTCTTGATTTTGGTTTAACGCCGCAAAGTTCACCGGCCGTTGGCCGCTTTGTGCGTAAAACCGCCAATGGCCCCCTGCTGCGATTGAGCTGGGATGCCGCGCATCTGCGCTATACGCTGGCGGTCGAGGGTACGAATCAACCGGAGGTAGTCAAACCGGAGAGCACGCTGGATTTGCATCACTCGCTCAGCTTGCTGGACGGCGTATGGCTTCCCCTGCCTTTTTTCCGCTTCAACCCGCCGCGCACCTTCGTTGAGGGGCCTGATAACTGGGCGCGCGTTCAAATTCGTAAGCTTGAAACGCCCGACAGCGCTGGTAATAGCCATCGCGTGACGATAGCGTTTGATAGCCAGACCCGAAGTAACGACTCTGCAACACTTGCGCCAGTCGAAAATGACGTTCTGAACGGCACGCGCTTTGCGCTGGCCTGGCATGATGATGAACTGACCGATTTTCTCGATCAGACATGGATCGATGGCTGGCTACGCGAGGCTTTTATCCAGTCACTCTATCAACATGAAGCGCGCAACGAACAGGATCTGGCCCACGCTATGCGGATGTTTGAATATCAGGGTCACTGGTTAAACATTGTCGCGATGCTCGGCGAACAGCTAGTCATTCCGGAAGTAAAGTTAGTCACTACTACGCTCAGTACCCCCGCTATCCCTGTTGATCTGATTCTGGATGTCGGCAACACGCACACCTGCGGCGTCTTGATTGAAGATCATGGTGACGCCAATGATGGACTGCGGCAGACAGCTGAAGTCCTGGTTCGCTCGCTGAGCCAGCCGCAATTTTTGAATGCGCCGATGTTTACCAGCCGGGTGGAGTTTGCACAGACGCGGTTTGGCAAGCAGCATTTTTCCGTTGAAAGCGGGCGAGAAAATGCGTTTATCTGGCCATCACTGGTCCGCGTTGGTGACGAAGCTCGCAAGCTGGCCATGCAGCGTACCGGTACGGAAGGCTATAGCGGCCTGTCCAGCCCACGACGCTATCTGTGGGATGAAACACCGACCGTACAAAGCTGGCGCTTCAGCCAGTTAAACGGTAAATCACAACGTGAACCGCTGGCGACGGCCTCGCCGTTAATGAATCTGATGAATGACGACGGCGAACCGCTGTTTAATCTTCCTCTGGATGAGCGGATGCCGGTGTTTACGCCGCATTACAGCCGCAGTACGCTGATGACACATATGCTCTGTGAATTACTGGCGCAGTCCCTGGGTCAGATCAACAGCGTCGCCACCCGACTACGCCTCGGTTTTCCGGCATCGCCACGCCAGTTGCGCACGCTGATCCTCACGCTCCCCTCGGCGATGCCAAAACAGGAGCGTGAAATCTTCCGCCGCCGGATTTCAGACGCGCTGGCGCTGGTGTGGAAAGCGTTAGGCTGGCATCCGCAAAGCGATGAGTTTGATGCTCGCCTGTGCCGGATTTCGCTGCCACAGATTCAAATGGCGTGGGACGAAGCCAGCTGTGGTCAGCTGGTTTGGCTGTACAACGAAGCGATTGCCCATTATTGCGGTCAAACGGAGGCGCTGTTTGCGGCGCTCGCTCGCCCGGATCGTACTGAAGATCCCGATATTGCCCGTGAGCGTACGCTACGCATTGCTTCTATCGATTTGGGCGGTGGAACCACCGACATGGCTATTACTCAGTACCAACTGGATGATGGTTCGGGCTGCAACGTCAAAATTACGCCCCAATTGCTGTTTCGCGAAGGCTTCAAAGTGGCTGGAGACGATGTCCTGCTGGATATCATTCAGCGCTGCGTTCTTCCGGCACTGCAAACACATCTGCAACGAGCCGGGGTTAACGACGCCCCTGCATTGATGGCGACACTGTTTGGTGATTCAGGGCGACTGGATGCGCTCGCTGTTCTGCGCCAGCAGACCACACTGCAGTTGTTTATCCCCATTGGGCATGCCATTCTCGCCGCCTGGGAGCAGAGCGATACCGCCGATCCATTAGCCGGGCTGCACGCGACGTTCGGTGAACTGCTTGAGCAACCGCTTACCCGCAGTGTATTGAATTACATTAATCAGGCGGTAGAGCATGCGTTACCTGCTGAAAGCAACATCTTTGATCTGATGTCAGTTCCGCTGGCGGTGACATTCCGCAACCTACAGGACGCGATGCTGGCGGGTGAATTTACCCTCGCCGCGCCGCTGCACGCCTTGTGTGAAGCCATTACCCATTATACCTGCGATGTGCTGCTGATTACCGGTCGTCCGGGTTGTTTGCCCGGTGTTCAGGCGCTGATTCGCTATTTGCAACCCGTACCGGTTAGCCGCATGGTCTGGCTCGACCGCTATCCGGTACAGGAGTGGTATCCCTTTAGCCAGCAAGGGCGCATTGGCAATCCAAAATCTACCGCTGCGGTAGGCGCAATGCTATGCAGCCTGGCACTCGATTTACGTCTGCCGCACTTTAACTTCAAGGCTGCGGATATCGGGGCCTATTCCACCGTCCGCTATCTTGGCGTACTGGATAAAACCGTGAATACCCTGAGCGATGAAAACATCTGGTATCGGGATCTTGATCTCGACAAACCTGGCGCGACGCTGGATGCACGTCTCAATTTCCCGCTACGCGGCAGTGTCACACTGGGATTCCGCCAACTGGCCAATGCGCGCTGGCCTGCCACGCCGCTGTATACCCTGAGCATCAACTCACCTGAACTTGCGAAAGTCATCGCCGGGGACGGCGTGTTGCAGGTACGGTTGGCCCTTCAGGGAGGCACCAACACGGAAGGCGCTCTCTCATTTAGCCTGAGCGATGCGTGGCTTGCCGACGGCACGCCGGTATCGCCCCAGGCCCTGACGTTGAAACTGAATACCCTGGCCGACCGCCGACATCGCGGAAGCCATTACTGGATTGATAGTGGGAGCGTTTATTTAGCATGAATACAGAACAGGCGGTAATGGCATGGCTTTCCACTGTGCGCAAAAAAGCACCAGGGCTGGACATGGATGCGGATGCGCTGCTGTTTCATCTGCTGGGTCTGAGCGCACAAAAGCAAGCACTGGAGGCATCACGGCAGCAACGCGGCACACTGGCATTATTCGGCCATTCACGGGCATCCAAAGCCTGGCTGTTGAACGCGCTGTGTGGCGAGAGTGATGCTCGCCTGCCGATTGCGATTGGCGAAAAGCGTCTCGATTATTTCAACCACATTAATCCGGGCCATCAACCTTGCCAGTTGGCACTGCGCTTTACGCGTGATACCCCCTCTCCCCACGATGAATTTCCGCTGCGTTTACGCGTACTGCGGGAGGCGCAGCTGGCGCAGGTCTTTATTACCCACGCTGAAAACTGCGCCTTTCGGGCAGAGACGTTTCGTGAACGTCTGACCTTACTGCAAAACCTGCGTCAGCCTCAGACAACGCCGACGGTTACCGCTGAAGAGGTCGCAACCGTGGTGCGTTACTGGCAATCGCGGGTACCCGCTAGCGTGCAGGAGGTCAGCGATCACGAATGGTATACGTTTGTCGAACTATTGCCATCACTGGACCTCAACGCCAGAACCCGTGCGTGGTCTCTTCTGTGGGGCGACCACCAGGATCTCACGCAGCAGTGGCAAATGCTGTCGCATGCCTTGCGGGTACTGGGAAATGCGACCGATATCTATGCCCCACTGAGTCTGTTGGTTGATACGTTCTTGCTGCCGACAGCAGGATTTTTAACCGCCGGATGCGAGGACGATCCGTCTGTTCTGGTTCAACTGCCTGGCCAACAAACCGTCAATATTTCTCGTTCCACGCTGGCGTTCCTGACCGCCGAACTGGTTTTATGCAGCCCCTGCAAGGTGCTGGACGATGTCGATATCCTCGATATTCCTGCGTCGCCGTTCGACGAGTCAGGCGCATTGTTGGCGAGCAAGTGTCATTGGTTATTAGAAGCATATCGCCAACAGCGTCAGCCTGATGTGTTGGTTGTGTGTAATGCCACTCCTCAGCGAAGCGCCATCCCACGTCTCGCCAACGCCCTGATCCAATGGGTTGAGGCTACCCAGCCACAGCAGGACACTGGCTTGCCGGGGCTGGTATGGGCTATTACCCCACAAGACGATCGCGCCACGCATGCCGTACAGCAGGATGAAGCTATCCAGCATTTAGTCGGTAAACCTGGCCAGCGCTGGGGTGCGCTACACGCCTTTGACAGCAATAGTCTGGCGCGCCTGATTGAATGGCTTTCACGCGCCACGTTACGTGCAACGCGAAATCGCCGCTTTGATACGTTAATCTCACAACACCAGCAAGCCCTTCAGATGCTCATCAGCCCAATACTCAATGGGAAGAAATATCATTCTGTGCAATGCGAATCGATGATCCGTGCTCTTCAGGGCCAGGCGGCGCATCACGGCGAGTTGCTTGCAGGCTTGCTCCCTTCTCTCGAACGTTTTAATGCCATCGCTCAAGTACAGCATTCACGTGAAGCACGCGTATTAACTCAGATCCACACTGAGTTCGATCTGTTTGCCGAACCCAAATCGCTGATATTGCCACAAAAGCAAACCCACGACGCTGGCACGCTGGCTTTCCGATTGTGGTGCCAACATGTTCGCCACTGGAGCCGCCAGCACGCCAGCGCTGCACAACTGGAAATATCTCCGGCTACGTTGCAGCAACTTTGCGATACGCTGATTGCCATCAGTTCCCAACTTAACCTGGCAGAGGAGTTGCGCCACGCGGCCACTCAACATGAGGCGCCCCCTGCGCAACTTCGCGCCATGATAGGCAATTTTATTTCCTGGCTCGGTTATGCCGGGAACAGCACCAGCGAAAGACCGGCCAGCCGGGTGGCTCCAGGTCACGCTATTTTTGCCAATCCATCTGCCCGAACCTCTCATCGCCTGACGCAACTTGCTGAACAACCTGTACACGCCGCCAGCCGCTACATTTACGACTGGCTGGTGGCGCTTTACACCCGCGCCGGCGAATGTCGGGAGGATATTTTTGAAATCCCATCACCCGACCGCCTGGCGCTTCAGCACATTCTTAAGGTGGTGTGAGCCATGTAGTAAGACAGAAAAAAAGTGTGCGAAATCCGTATGCTACATGGGCAGCCTCACAGCCGGACTCTACACTCAACGCGTCTTCCGTGCATATGAGGTCAACATGACAATAACCAGTCCCCTTTTTATTAACGGCGAAGCTTGCGCCGCTGCGGATAACGCAACTTACACGCGACTGAACCCCGTTACCGGCGACACGGCAAGCGCGGCATCGGCAGCCTCGCAACAGGACACCGAACGCGCGGCACAATCTGCTGCCGCGGCCTTCCCTGGCTGGCGCGACACCTCGCCCGGCGAGCGCCGTCGTTTACTGCTTGCCGCCGCTGATGCGCTTGAGCATCGCCGCGAACAGTTTGTCGCTACCCTGCACGCAGAGACCGGAGCCACCGAACAGTGGGCCGGGTTTAACGTCCATCTTGGCGCGGAGATCCTGCGCGAAGCAGCAGCGCTAACGACCCAGATTGAAGGCCAGGTCATTCCCTCTAACACCCCAGGTAACATTGCGCTGGCTACGCGTCAGGGAACGGGGGTGGTACTCGGCATGGCACCGTGGAATGCGCCGGTTATTCTGGCCGTACGCGCTATCGCCACGCCGCTGGCCTGCGGGAATACAGTGATCCTTAAAGGATCTGAACTATCACCCGCCACACAGGGGTTGATCATTACCGCACTGGCTGACGCTGGAATCCCACCAGGAGTGGTGAACTACCTCACTTTCACGCCAGAATCTGCCCCCGCCCGCGTCGAACAACTTATCGCTCATCCGGCAATACGCCGCGTTAACTTCACTGGATCTACCGCCGTTGGCCGAATTATCGCGCAAACCTGTGCCCGCTATCTGAAACCCGTCGTGCTTGAACTGGGCGGCAAAGCACCACTACTGGTTCTTGATGATGCCGATATTGAGCAGGCCGCCGCCGGAGCCACCTTTGGCGCATTTGCCAACGCCGGACAAATTTGTATGTCAACCGAGCGCATTATTGTTGATAACGCCATTGCGGCCCCGTTTATTGATGCGCTGGTCAACCGGGTAAACGGGCTCCCGAAAGGGCTGCTCGGCTCCGTGGTCGACATGAAAACGGTTGAGCGTTGCAATGCATTAATAGACGATGCGCTGGCAAAAGGTGCTCGTCTGCTTACCGGCGGCAAAGCGGATTCAACGTTGATGAAAGCAACCCTAATCGATGCCGTTACCCCGGACATGCGTTTATGGCATGAGGAATCCTTTGGCCCGGTAAAAGCCATTATTCGCGCGCGTGATATCGATGAGGCTGTCAGTATTGCTAACGATAGCCCCTACGGCCTCTCTTCTGCCGTGTACAGCCGCGATACCGCCCGCGCGTGGAATGTTGCGCAGAACCTGCAAACCGGCATTTGCCACATCAACGGGCCAACCGTTCATGATGAGGCGCAGATGCCCTTCGGCGGCTGCAAAGACTCGGGCTATGGGCGCTTTGGCGGCCGGGCAGGTATTCATGAATTTACTGAACTGCGCTGGATAACAATGCAAACCCAGCCACGGCAGTTACCTTTCTGATTATGCTCTTACTTCGGCCTACGGGCCGGAGTGTTTGTTCTGCGTCGCTGAGAAGATAGCATCCAGCGACTCCGCCAACAGGGACGGGTTTTCCCATGACATACAGTGCCCGGCATCAGGAATAATGTGCAACGGTATACCCGCAGCGGCTACTTCATCCGCATCCGAAGCGGGGAGTGAATGCGCACCATAAATTAGCGCTTTTGCGCACTTCAGCGCCAGAAAACGTGACATCCAGTCAGGCGATACACCGTCGACAAGGCTCTTCGCCGCACGCCATAACGCCCAGGGAGCCGTGTTCTGCACACAGCCTGCCCACGGTGTGGTTTCTGTCGCGATTAACTGGG
The DNA here is from genome assembly GCF_008369545.1 of Pseudocitrobacter sp. 73. Taxonomy (NCBI): domain Bacteria; kingdom Pseudomonadati; phylum Pseudomonadota; class Gammaproteobacteria; order Enterobacterales; family Enterobacteriaceae; genus Pseudocitrobacter; species Pseudocitrobacter sp. 73. The sequence goes on from NZ_VTZO01000008.1 coordinate 105,297, forward strand.
TAAAACCGGTAGCAATAAATGCAGCTTCCGTTTGTTGAGCTATCTTGCAGCTGAACATACCGCCTCCGGGATAAAAGTTTGGCTCGGAAACCACCAGGGTACGCACCCGGTCTCCTAATAGCTGCGCCGCTTCAATCGCAATGCTGCCCCCCATACTGTGGCCATAGAGATAACAGTCATCGATATGTAAATGGGTAAGAAGCTCAGCAACAACCTGAGCCTGCGCGCTAACGCTGAACGAGTAATCCGCCGGTTTGTCACTGTAACCACTACCGGGGAGATCGATCAGCAACGCGCGACGGTTGCGGAAGGCTTCATCAGCAACAATACGGGGATATTCGTAGGAAGAAGCACAGCCGAGGCCGTGAATAAAAACGACAGGAACGCCTTGACCCGGTAAGTCATGAAAGCGAACGGTGGCACCGGCAATGATCGAGTAAAAAGACTTCATGGGTAACCTCCTGATGGATGACTGTAATTTTATACAGTACCACGCATTAGGTTACCAGCAGGTTGTCCGGAATCAGAACAATGAGAGCATCAGGGCAACGGGGAAGCTAAACGGCCAGGTCGCGCCAATCAATACGGTCGCCATCAGGCGAACGGTGGGGGTTTCTTTGGTCAGGAACCAGGTGATAAAAGCACAGAGAGTCGCCATCACGGCGTAGAAAATCAGCATATTCTGGTACAGCGTCATCCAAATTGCCCGCATAATAAATTAACAACCGCGCGCAATATGCTATTTTTTTTGATGTAGATCAAGTTCGACTAACGGAGTACAGACGGAGTATTTGCCGTTTCGTTCACCGCTTTATATACATAACCACCATTTAATAGTATTGCGAAACTGATAAATGCGGACTATAAATCCTCTGGTTAACTCACAAAGGGCATAATAATGGACGTCTCAAGCAAAACCGTTGTCTTGATTAATGTCGTCGCAGCAGTCGGTCTGGCTTCGTTGCTGCTCGCACGCTTTAGCTGGCTGTCTTAAGGGTTTAGCTGCAAAAAATCAAAAGCAGTGTGCTGTCTGCTTTTGATTTTTGCTACTTAACGCCCTGAAAAGGCAGAGGTATATACGGTTCTTGACGCGGGTTCCAGTGCGCCATTATCCGGATTGTACTGCGGAAGAGGATTCACCTTTTCCATATCCCATACCGAGGCTACGCAAGCTGCTTCAGCGCCACCCTGCTGTGTACAATCTACCGCGCGATGAGCGGAAACATGTGTTCCAACTCCAATAACTGCCATCAATGCAATGGCGCAAAATACCGTCTTATTCATAACAAATTCGAATACCAGAATTAATAACGGCGCAGATCCTCGCACGTTGTTTCTGATATGTCAAAACAGCGGTTCAAGCCTAAAAGAGTGAAAATAGCAGCGCCACAGGGAAGCTCAGCGGCCAGGTTGCGCCAATGAGCAGCGCGCAAATCAGGCGAATGCCTGGCTTATCGCGGGCCAGATACCAGGTTGTAACACCACTCACGACGCCGATCGCCAGATATACCATCATCATTTTTTCAAATACCGTCATTTTTGTTCGTGCCTCCTTGCTGACTGTCGCGCGTACTATGCGTTATTCCTTCCCATCGCAACTCCTGGACGATCACAAAACCACACAGCACGTGATAACCAGGAAAAGTGCCTGATTACTGCGCAATTAAAAGAGGAGTGGCAATGATACTTAAGCTAAATATGGACATCGCGTCAGTTTTCATGGAGCATTCACAAGACTAATGAATTGCCATAGAGCAAACCTGCACCATCGCATTACGAACTGGGTTTAATGAAGTAATGATTAGCATGAGCACTCGGTTATCTGCCAACTTGCGGAGCGTCGCTCCACGTGCGTCTGGCGGAACCGGTTATTAACGTGACACATCAACGCCGAATCAGGGAACGGAGGCGGTTAAAAGCAGCATCAATAGTACTTTTACTACTGATTGTGGTTGCGGGCGTCGCGGACCATTATCTGACCATCGCCACTGATAGCAAAAGCGCCACGACGCAGCATCAATTGCACGGTCATAGCGGGGAATAACCCCCACGCCATGATAACGCCAGCCACTATGGGCTGGCTTTTTTACGCCATTTAACGAACCTGTGCGTCGAGTTCATCGAACACCTGCTGCGCCAGGTGCATCGTGGCGTTGGCCGCTGGCAAACCGCAGTAGAGGGCAGAATGCATAATCAACTCTTTAAGTTCATCACGCGTCACGCCGTTGTTGAACGCGGCGCGAAGATGCATTTTAAGCTCGGCCTCACGGTTAAGCGCAATCAGCATGGCAATGGTTATCATACTGCGTGTGTGATGATTCAGACCTTCGCGCGTCCAGATATCACCCCATGCGTAGCGGGTAATAAAGTCCTGGAACTCACTGTTTAAGGGCTGAAGGCTCTCAAGAGAACGATTAACGTGAGCATCGCCCAGCACTTTACGCCGCACGTTCATCCCCTGGTCGTAACGTGATTTATCGTCCATTCTGCCCCCGTACAAATGCCGCCAGGGATTCTGTAAACGCCGCAGCCGCTTCGACGTTAGAGAGGTGTGATGCAGCAAGCGTGATTTCTTGTGAGCCGGAAATATGCTGATGCAGAAAATCCGCATCGGCCACGGTCGTCACCGGATCGTGCTCACCGGCGATAATCAGCATCGGCACACGAATCTCTGCCACTTCACCGCGCAAATCGGCAGCGGCCAACGCTTCACAGCATTCGGCGTAGCCTTCGGCTTCCGAGCGGGCGAGTTGATGCACCAGTTGCTCGACCGTTTCAGGTTCATGTTGGCGAAACGCGTGGGTAAACCAGCGGTCCGCTGAACCAGCCGCCACCACATCCATGCCCTCTTCCCGCACCGTACGCGCACGTGAAAGCCAGGCTGACTGTTCGCCAATTTTCGCTGCAGTATTTGCCACACTCACGGAGTAAAAACGCTCCGGCGCAAAACGCGCCAGCCAGATGCCCGTCAGGCCCCCCATTGAGATGCCGCAAAAATGGGCTTTCGCGATATTGAGATGATCGAGCAGCGATATCACGTCTTCGCCCAGTTGCGCGAGGGTCACTTTCCCGCGTTTTGTCGTCTGACCGTGACCGTGTGTATCGTAACGCAGCACGCGAAACTGTTGTGTTAAAGCGGCGAGCTGCGGCTCCCACATAGAAAGCGAGGTACCCAGGGAGTTGGAAAGGACAATCACAGGCGCATCTTGTGGCCCGTCAATTTGATAGTGAATGTTCATGACACTGCTCCTTGTAACGCGCCAGCACCTGGCGCACAAAATGGTCACTGCTGCCCAGCGCAGTGGCCGGGTCAAGCAGTTGCGCCAGCGTTGATGCAGAGAGGTGTTGGCTTATCAGTGGGTCATTTTGTAATAGCTCAATCAGCGATTGATGACGATCGATAGCCTGATGACAATGCTTTTCAACAAGATGATGCGCATCGGCTTTACCGATAAATTCAGCCAGCGCCAGCGTGACGGCTTCCGCCATAATCAGGCCATGGGTGATCTCAAGGTCAGTACGCATTTTGTCTGCATTGACCTGCATCCCGCGCAACAGGTAATCGCTTTGCGCCATCACCCCACCCGCTAGTGAAATGAGTTCAGGAAGCACTTCCCACTCCGCCTGCCAGCCGCCGAGCGCACGTTCATGCTGCTGAATCTGGCTGGCATAGAGCGTCGCCATCAGACCCGGTGTGCGCTGCGCCGCCGTCAGGATCGCCGCACAGCTTACCGGGTTACGTTTATGTGGCATCGCCGATGAGCCGCCGCGCCCTTCAGCAATGGGCTCGCTCACTTCCGCCACTTCAGTCTGCATTAATAAAGAGAAATCGTTAGCGAATTTTGCCAGCGTGCCGCAAAGCCCGGCGTACCATGCACCGACTTCCAGCAGTCTGTCGCGCTGGCTGTGCCACGGCGTGTCGGCAAGCGCCAAATCCAGTGTTTGCGCCAGCGCGTCGCCCACCTGTGGCCCCGCGGCGTTTAGCGATGCGAGCGTTCCCGCCGCACCGCCAAGCTGAAGGACCAGTACACGTGGTCGGAGCTGGGTTAACCTTTCCTGCCAGCGCAATAGCGCATCGAGGGTTCCGGCGAGCTTCAGCCCGAAAGTGATAGGAAGCGCGTGCTGCATCCAGGTGCGCCCTGGCATAATTGTGGTGCGATGGCGCTCGACCTGCTGCGCCAGAATGGCGATAAGCGCCGCGAGATCGTGGTCGGTTTGCGTTAACGCTGCACGTAATTGCAGCACCAGCCCGGTGTCAATGGCATCCTGACTGGTTGCTCCCCAGTGCACATAGCGAGCCGCATCGACGTCCTGCGTCTTCACCTTCTGAGTGAGTTGTTTAACCAGGGGAATCGCCAGATTTCCGGCATTGGCAGCGGCAGCAGCCAGCGCCGGAAAGTCGATGTTGTGGAACTGACAGGCAGTAACGATAGGCTCTACCGCGGAAGCCGGAATCACACCGCACCGGGCCTGAGCCCGCGCCAGCGCGGCCTCAAACTCCAGCATCCCCTGCACTACCTGTTCATCGCTGAAAAGACGCGTTATCGCGCCTGAGCGCAATAACGGGGTCAACAAACTCATTCCTGCTCCTTAAACGCGTTCAATGATCAGCGCAATCCCCTGACCGACACCAATACACATGGTGCACAGTGCGTAGCGCCCACCGGTACGACGCAACTGATACGCCGCAGTCATCGCCAAACGACCGCCAGATGCGCCCAGCGGGTGACCAAGCGCAATCGCGCCGCCATGCGGGTTAACGTGTGGCGCATCGTCCGGTAAACCCAGATCGCGCAGTACCGCCAGGGCCTGTGCGGCAAAAGCTTCATTCAGTTCTATCACATCCATCTGGTCAAGCGTTAACCCGGTTTGTGCGAGAACTTTACGCACCGCCGGAGCCGGGCCAAAGCCCATGATCCGTGGCGCGACGCCTGCCGTTGCCACGCCAACCACGCGAGCCAGTGGCTGTAAATCGTTCTGCGCCAGCGCCTGTTCGCTTGCCAGCAGCAGTGCACAGGCTCCGTCATTGACCCCGGAGGCATTCCCCGCCGTCACCGTACCGTCTGCGCGAACCACGCCTTTCAGTTTTGTCAGCGCCTCCAGGGAGGTACTGCGCGGATGTTCATCCTGGGTAAAACTCAGCGGCTCGCCTTTGCGCTGTGGAATGGAAACCGCAATGAGTTCGTCGGTAAAGATACCGTTCGCCTGTGACTGTGCGGTGCGCAACTGGCTGCGTAACGCGAAGGCGTCCTGATCGGCACGAGAAATACCAAACTCCGTCGCCACGTTCTCCGCCGTCTCCGGCATCGAATCGACGCCGTAAAGCGCTTTCATCTGAGCATTAATGAAGCGCCAGCCAATTGTTGTATCTTCCATTTTCATGCTGCGGCTGAACGCGCTTTCCGCCTTGCCCATTACGAAAGGCGCGCGCGACATGCTTTCTACACCCCCTGCGATCATGAGCTGCGTTTCACCACTTTTAATGGCGCGCGCCGCCACACCAATGGCGTCAAGGCTTGAGCCACACAAACGGTTAATCGTGCTGCCCGGCACTGTTTCGGGATAACCGGCCAGCAATAACGACATTCGCGCTACGTTGCGGTTATCTTCCCCCGCCTGGTTAGCACAGCCGTAAATCACATCGTCGATACGTGCCGGGTCGAGGCCACGGTTGCGCTCCAGCAGGGCTTTTAGTGGTAATGCGCCAAGATCGTCCGCACGAACGCTGGCTAACGTACCACCGAAACGACCAAACGGTGTGCGCACCGCATCGCAGATAAATGCTTGATTCATCATAGTTCCTTACGCGGTTTCCGCCACTTGTTGGTTAATCAGTTTGACCGGGGTGACGCGCTGCAGCTCGTCAAAAGAGAGGTCATTGAAAATTTCTCGTACCACCGGGCCTTTTGCGGTGATATCGATGACCGCGAGGTCGGTATAAATGCGGCTGACGCAACCAACACCGGTTAGCGGATAAGTACAGTGCTGTACCAGTTTGCACTCACCGTCGCGCGTGAGGTGATCCATCATGACGAAGACCTGACGCGCACCAATAGCCAGATCCATCGCCCCCCCTACCGCCGGAATGGCATCCGGAGCGCCGGTGCTCCAGTTCGCGAGGTCTCCGCTGGCCGAAACCTGATACGCGCCAAGTACGCAGATATCGAGGTGACCGCCGCGCATCATGGCAAACGAGTCGCCGTGATGGAAAAAGCAGCCGCCCTGCAAAAGGGTGACATACTCTTTGCCCGCATTAATCAACTCAGGATCTTCTTCACCCGGCTGCGGTTTTGGCCCCATGCCCAGCAGGCCATTTTCGCTGTGCAGGAAAATTTCTTTATCTGCCGGCAGATAGTTGGCGATACGCGTTGGCAGGCCGATACCGAGATTCACGTAAGCCCCTTCCGGGATATCCTGAGCGACGCGTTTTGCCATATCGTCACGAGACAATTTTTGCATTGAAGGCTCCTTATGCGCGCTGCGCGTGTGCGGTAAGATTTTCCAGCGAGAAGACGCGCTGAACGAAAATCCCCGGGGTGATAATGTTTTCCGGGTCCAGTTCACCGAGCGTGACCAGATTCGAGACTTCCACCACGGTGGTTTTGGCCGCCGTCGCCATAATTGGCCCGAAATTTCGCGCCGCTTTGCGATACACCAGATTGCCCCAGCGATCTGCCTGATGGGCTTTAATCAGCGCGTAGTCCGCTTTAATCGGATATTCCAGCACGTAATGACGCCCGTCGATTTCACGCGTTTCTTTGCCTTCGGCCAGCGGTGTGCCGTAACCGGTTGGGGTAAACACCGCCCCCAGACCGGAACCTGCAGCCTGAATGCGCGCCGCCAGATTGCCTTGCGGCACCAGCTCCAGTTCCACTTTGCCACGGCGATAAAGGTCATCGAAAATCTGCGAGTCGACCTGGCGCGGAAATGAGCAGATCATTTTGCGTACACGACCCGCTTTGAGCAGCGCCGCGAGGCCAATCTCACCGTTACCCGCGTTGTTGTTGATGATGGTCAGGTCGCGCGCGCCCTGTTCAATTAACGCGTCTATCAGGTAAGTCGGTTGTCCGGCGGGGCCAAAACCGCCAATCATGATGGTCGCCCCATCGGGGATCCCCGCCACGGCATCGATCAGTGTCGATACACTTTTATCAATCATCAGGTTGCTCCTTGATGTGCGGTTATCGCACTTTTATTCGTTGTTCGAACAAAATGTGACCCGGTTAACGATGTCGGTCAAGGGCGATAATCGAAATATGGTGCGATAATCGAACATCATGTATCTTTAGCGAAAGAATGTGATCGATGGCAAATACGGAGAGAAAAATGGAGAAACATCCAGACGATATTCTGACGGGCGATAGCGATCCGTTTAAGGGCGATCCGAATTTTATGGCGTCGCTGGCACGCGGCCTGGAAGTGATTCAGGCTTTTACCCCGCAGCGGCGTTTGATGTCCATTTCCCAGATTAGCCAGAAAACCGGCATTCCACGCGCCGCCGTGCGTCGTTGTTTGTATACATTGGGTAAGCTGGGGTTTGTCTATGCCGAAGATGGCAAAAACTTTCAGCTGCGTCCGCGAATTTTGTCGCTCGGCCACGCCTGGCTGGCCTCGACACCGCTGGCACGTTCAGCGCAGCCGGTGCTGAAACACTTGAGCGACATGCTCAATGAATCATGCTCCATTGCCACGCTGGACGGTGACGACATCCTTTATATCGCCAGGGCATCCAGTTCGCGCATCATGACGATTGATCTGGATATCGGCAGCCGCCTGCCCGCCTGGTCTACATCAATGGGGCGCGTGCTATTAAGCTACCAGCCCGAAGAGAAACTCAATGATATGCTGGCGCGAGTCACTATGATCCGCTATACACAGCAGACGATTTCCTCAGTGAGTAAGTTGAAAAGCGAGCTAAAACGGGTGCGCCAGCAGGGATACGCACTGAACGATCAGGAGCTGGAAATGGGGCTACGTTCGCTGGCGGTGCCACTGTTCAACCCACAAGGCCAGGTAGAAGCCGCGCTGAATGTCGGCGTGCACGCCGGACAGGTGTCAGCGGAGGAGTTATTGTCGCGCATTCTGCCGGAGCTGCAAAAAGCCGCGACAGAACTCTCCTTGCTGCTACGCTAACGGCTGCGTTTGGCGTGGCGCTCCCAGTTGTCCTGTTTCGCGGCTTCCGATTTACGCAGCGCCACATAGCACGCCCCGCTGCCGCCATGATGCGGCAGTGCGCTACAGAAGGCCTGGACGTCATCAAATTCCGTCAGCCAGCGCGCCAGATAGCTACGCACAATATTGGCGTGTGAGTTTTCTTCCTTGCCTTTACCGTGAATAATCAACAGATTACGTAGCCCCTCTTTTTGCGCTGCCAGAATAAACGCGTAAAGGTTCTGCCGGCACTGCTCTACCGGTTGGCGCAGCAGATTAAGGCTCGCTTGTTGGCTGTATTTGCCCTGGCGGAGTTTGTCGAGTACGCCAATTTGTAGCCCTTCGCGTTTGAATTCCAGCGGCGTGGAGAGCGGGACGATGTCAAGAAAGCCGGTCGTCAGAAAGTTATCAAGTTGCAGAGTATCAATGCGCTGTGGCGCTCGTGCATTGCGGGCAGGTTGCCAGTGTACATCCTGTGCGCGTTTCAGCGGCTGGACATCCTCCATGGCGTCAAGAAACAACGATTTGTCGTCAAGGTTCATGAGAATCTCCCAGTTTGCATCGGACGCCCTACTATAGCGATGCAGAACACGCCTCTCAATGCGTTTTGCCATCATGATGGCTCGGGAGCGTTTAAGTGATGATACGTTGACTGATCCGTCGAAATATCCAGCGCGGCTAAAGGAATACTTTAATGATGCTAATGTTTTGTTTTTGTTGCATATATGTGAATAAAATCACTCTAAATTAGCTCGCAATTGAGAAAAAAAACGCTATAACTAGATTATCTGCAATACGGATAAAAATGCGGAGACCGGTTGGAGACACCCGGCTGTTTACTGTGGGGTTCGAGGATGTCATCGAATCCCTGTTTTTCTTCCCCGCCCTTAGCCCCCCAACCTTTCCTGGCAATTGACAATTCAGAGGTATACCTCTCGTTCAGACCACATGATATTGTGGACTCAACTTATGCTTTAACAACAGGCAGATACCCGATGCTAACCTTGCTTGAAGATAAAATCGCCACACCGCTTGGGCCACTGTGGATCCTCTGTGATGAAACATTTCACCTGCGTGCCATTGAGTGGGAAGAACACAGCGATCGCATGGAGCAGTTGCTCGACATTCACTATCGCGCCGAAGGCTACACGCGAATTGCGGCGCAAAACCCCGGCGGGATGAGTCGTAAACTGGCAGACTATTTTGAGGGTGACCTGAGCGTCATCGAAACCTTACCCACTGCCACAGCAGGAACCGCATTTCAGCGCGAAGTGTGGCAGGCGCTACGCAGCATCCCCTGCGGCCAGGTTATGCACTATGGTCAACTGGCGGAGCAGTTAGGGCGTCCTGGCGCGGCCCGGGCGGTAGGCGCTGCCAATGGGTCGAATCCGGTCAGTATTGTGGTTCCCTGCCATCGGGTGATTGGGCGAAACGGCACCATGACCGGATATGCGGGGGGTGTTCAGCGTAAAGAGTGGCTTTTGCGCCACGAAGGCTATCTCCTTCTTTGATCTTCTGTGCCGTTTTCAGAAAGCATTAATTGCAGAAGAGCCTAAAAGCTCCAAATAACATTCTAATTATCAATAAGATAAAATGCGTAAACTATTTACCTTTTTAATATTGGGTGAATCAGGACTTCGCTACTTACCTGCTCACCAAAAAGATGTTAAAATTGACCAATATCAATTACGGCTTGAGCAGACTTATGATCCCGGAAAAGCGAATTATACGACGCATTCAATCTGGCGGTTGTGCTATCCACTGTCAGGATTGCAGCATCAGCCAGCTTTGCATCCCGTTCACTCTTAATGAACATGAGCTTGATCAGCTGGATAACATTATCGAGCGTAAAAAGCCCATCCAGAAGGGTCAGACCCTGTTCAAAGCGGGTGACGAGCTGAAGTCTCTGTACGCGATCCGTTCAGGCACGATCAAGAGCTACACCATCACCGAACAAGGTGATGAGCAGATTACTGGTTTCCATCTTGCGGGAGATCTGGTTGGTTTCGACGCCATTGGTACCGGGCATCACCCAAGTTTTGCGCAGGCGCTGGAAACGTCAATGGTCTGCGAGATTCCGTTTGAGACGCTTGACGATCTTTCCGGGAAAATGCCGAACCTGCGTCAACAGATGATGCGTTTGATGAGCGGCGAGATCAAAGGCGATCAGGACATGATCCTGCTGTTGTCCAAAAAGAATGCGGAAGAGCGCCTGGCGGCGTTTATCTATAACCTTTCTCGTCGTTTTGCACAGCGTGGTTTTTCTCCGCGAGAATTCCGTCTGACCATGACGCGTGGTGATATCGGTAACTATCTTGGTCTGACCGTTGAAACTATCAGCCGTCTGCTGGGTCGTTTCCAGAAAAGCGGTATGCTGGCGGTAAAAGGGAAATACATCACCATTGAGAACAGCGATGCGCTGGCGGTTCTCGCGGGGCACACACGTAACGTCGCCTGATGCCTTTCTGTTTTATGCATTAAAAAAGGGAAGCATTTCGCTTCCCTTTTTTTATTCAGCTGATCAGGCAATTAGCCGCGAATAAACTTCAGGATATCCGCATTAATCACATCCGCATGCGTGGTGTGCATACCGTGCGGGTAACCTGGATAAATGCGTAGCGTGCTGTTGCTCAGCAGTTGGTCCTGCAAAATAGCCGCGTTTTTGTACGGCACAACCTGGTCGTCATCGCCCTGAAGCACCAGCACCGGTACGGTGATCGCTTTCAGATCTTCCGTTTGATCGGTTTCTGAAAACGCTTTGATACCTTCATAATGCGCCTTGGCGCTACCGATCATCCCCTGACGCCACCAGTTCTGGATGGTCCCCTGAGACACTTGCGCGCCCTCACGGTTAAAACCGTAGAACGGGCCAGAAGCGACGTCGAGATAAAACTGCGCGCGGTTCGCTGCCAGTGCTTTACGGAAGCCATCAAAAACTTCAACAGGCGTACCGCCCGGATTCGTCGCGGTTTTCACCATTAACGGCGGAACCGCGCTGACCAGAACGGCTTTCGCTACACGTCCCTGAGGCTGACCAAACTTCGCCACATAACGCGCCACCTGACCACCACCGGTTGAGTGCCCAACATGCACAGCATTATGCAGATCAAGATGTTCAACGACAGCTGAAGCGTCAGCAGCGTAGTGGTCCATGTCGTGCCCTTCACTCACCTGGTCAGAACGGCCATGCCCACGACGGTCGATAGCGATAACCCGGAACCCTTCGGCGAGGAAAAACAGCATCTGGTTGTCCCAGTCATCAGCGCTTAACGGCCAACCATGATGGAAAACGATCGGTTGTGCCTCTTTCGGGCCCCAATCTTTGAAGAAAATATTGACGCCATCTTTAGTCGTTACAAATGCCATAAAATTAACCCCTTGTGTCGATTCATTGCAGTTAACGAAACGGGCTGCTCAGGAAATGAAGACGTTTCTGACCCAAGAATTGTGGTCAGAAGGAGTATAGATGATGGGAGAAATTTCTTGCGCCGCATCACACAATACAGCGCAGAAGAGGCTCACCAGACTTGTTGAGCGATATCAGTAATAAGTTTAACTTTGTTCCACTGTTGGGCTTCCGTCAGGCTATTACCTTCTTCCGTTGAAGCAAAACCACACTGCGGGCTGAGGCAAATTTGATTTTTCGCCACATACTGAGATGCTTCCTCCAGACGAGCTTTGATTCCTTCCGGGTTTTCCAACTCACCATTTTTGGTCGTCACCAGCCCCAGCACGACCTGCTGGTGTCCAGGACGAACAAAACGCAGCGGTGCGAAATCCCCGGAGCGGTCATTGTCATATTCCAGGTAAAAAGCATCAACATTAACGCTGCCAAAGAGGATTTCCGCAACGGGTTCATAGCCGCCTTCTGAAATCCAGGTCGAGCGGAAATTACCGCGACAAACATGCAGGCCAATTATCAGGTCAGACGGTTTATTCTCCAGCGCTTTATTAATCACGCGAGCATAAATACGCGCGAGTTCGTCCGGGTCTTCCCCTCGTTCGCGAATTTGCTGGCGTTGCGCGTCTGAACATAAATAGGCCCATACCGTATCATCAAGTTGTAAATAACGACAACCGGCAGCATAGAATGCCTCAATCGCATCACGCCAGGTGGTCGCCAAATCGTCGAAATAAGCCTCGAGGTCAGGATAGACAGTGGCATCAATATCCTTACGGCCACCACGGAAATGAAGCACGCTGGGGCTTGGAATCGTCATTTTTGGCGTTGCGCGGCCGCTGACGCTTTTCAGATAACGGAAATCATTGAGCATCGGATGCTCACCAAAACCCAATTTACCAATCACGCGAACCCCGTGCGCTTTGGTTTGCACGCCATTAAACTGAATGCCCTGCTGAGAGTCATAACGTTCGACGCCCTGAAGGCCATCGAAGAAGTCAAAGTGCCACCATGCGCGACGGAATTCCCCGTCGGTAACAATGTGCAGACCGCATGAGCATTGCTGTTCGACTACATGACGAATCGCCTCATCTTCCACCTGCCGTAACTGCTGTGCACTGATTTCACCCTGCGCAAATTGCTGGCGAGCGAGCTTAATGGTATCCGGACGTAAAAAACTACCCACGACATCGGCGCGGAAGGGAGCGTGTTGTTTGTGCATGTGATCTCCATGACGTCCAGTTAACCGTTGCTGAACGTGATTATTGATATTATAAATAAAGACTTCTGGATGGCTATACGTCCACCTTCACACAGACGGAGATGACTGACAAACGAGAAAAATTCAGCATACATGAGGAAAATTCATGTTTATGTTTCCGAAAACATGCCAAAAAAGTGGATCTTGATCACAGTCAGCAGTACCTTAACCCGCTGTATCTGCGCGTTACACGCAGAAATAGGTATTGGGCCGCCGGGCCGGAAAATAAAAAGTTGGTTGTGAATATGAGTTTTGTTGTGCAATGGACCCTCGGTTGCATCGCGGTCGCATGGGTAATGAGAGCGTTTCTGCACGCGTAAATGCGGAAATATCAGGGTCGCAGCGATGCGGCCTTTTTGTTTCTCCAGGATGAGCGCGTTTTTTCTCACTGCATTATTTCCCTTCGGATTTATCCTCCCGTCTTTATTAAATTTTCCTGATTTATTGATCTTGCGAAGGTTCTCCCCTGTTTCATTCACTCCATATGAGTTATCTTTTAAAGACGAACTGAGGTTACAGTTGTAAGGAGACCCTGTATGGCCAAGTATCAAAACATGCTGGTAGCCATCGATCCTAACCAGGACGATCAGCCCGCATTGCGGCGTGCCGTTTATCTACATCAACGGATTGGTGGCACCATTAAGGCATTTTTGCCTATCTATGATTTTTCGTATGAGATGACGACGCTGCTGTCCCCCGATGAGAGAACAGCGATGCGCCAGGGGGTCATTAGCCAACGTGCCGCATGGATCCGCGAGCAGGCGAAATACTATATTGAAGCAGGCGTGCCAATTGAAATCAAAGTCGTTTGGCACAACCGTCCCTTTGAAGCCATCATCCAGGAAGTCATTAGCGGCAATCACGATTTACTGCTGAAGATGGCGCACCAGCACGACAAACTCGAATCCGTTATTTTTACCCCAACCGACTGGCACCTGCTACGTAAATGCCCATGCCCCGTGTGGATGGTAAAAGACCAACCGTGGCCTGAAGGCGGTAAAGCGCTGGTGGCGGTCAATCTGGCCAGCGAAGAGCCCTACCACAACGCGCTCAACGACAGACTGGTTAAAGAGACGCTGGAGCTGGCGGAACTGGTTAACCATACCGAAGTACATTTGATTGGCGCCTACCCTGTTACGCCTATCAACATTGCCATTGAACTGCCCGATTTTGATCCGAGCGTATATAACGATGCGATTCGCGGTCAGCATCTGCTGGCAATGAAAGCGTTGCGTCAGAAATATGGTATCGATGAGAAGTTTACCCACGTCGAAAAAGGGCTGCCGGAGGAAGTCATCCCTGATCTTGCGGAGCATCTTGAAGCCGGTGTGGTCGTATTGGGTACGGTTGGTCGTACAGGACTTTCTGCGGCATTCCTTGGCAATACAGCGGAACAGGTTATCGATCACCTGCGCTGTGATTTGCTGGCGATAAAACCGAACGACTATGAAACACCTGTCGAACTGGATGACGACGAAGACGATTAATGGATAACGTTGTGGTCTGAAACAATAAACCCGCCATCTCGGCGGGTTTATTTTTTGCAGTTACGCTGCATTAATGAATACCGTAACGCCAGGCAAGGTCGATCTCTTCTTTCAGCTCGAGGGAAGAAAGCGCCATCAGGTCGGCAAATTCTAATTCCAGCTGTTTCAGTTTTTTGAGGTATTGCGCGGGCGTGAGCACAGCGGTATCACGACGAAGATATTCAATAGCCAACTGTGCGGGGGTCAATTCGGTATCCATAGAAGCCTCTGTTTTTGAAGGAACCTGTGAAGTATATCACATTGCAGTGTCTGTTTTTTGACCAAAAGCAATCCTGAGCAAAAAAAAACCGTCCCCCGTAAGGGATAATGCTGGTCAGTTAAGCGCAAAGTTCCGTTCACTTTACGTTTTGCGCTACATGTAACATCAGCATCAGTGAACGGGCAAAGGGGGTCAACCGCGACCCCCTTCGCAATCCCCGCGGCCCCGCGGGGAAATCGGTGCTTCGCACTACGCTTTCCTCCGAACTCCAGCCTGCGGCACGGCGAAACTCGACGTCCTGTCTCGGTTCGCCTCAGTCCGCCATCCATGGCGGACTGACCTTGTCTTCCATTCTCCGGCTCGCCGATTTCCAGCGGGGACTCGTCGGTTTCAGATACATTGGTTTTTGCTGTTAACTTAAAGGCCGCACCGCCGTTGGTGGCGTCAAAATCGCCGAAGCGTTCCCTTAAGGCCGGGGCAGCCCACATGAATGTGGGCTGAGGGCGCGGCTTTACAGGGATGTTACCTCGCGCCCGACCCGAAAGCCGTAAGGGATAAGCTGAGGGAACCGCGAAGCGGCGATTTTTCCGCCAAAGCCCGGGGGTGCAGGGGGCGGCGGCGATTGGCCGCCCCCTGCGTGCTCCCTGCGCCTGCACGATTTATATGGCATGGAGCCAGACAGGAGCGCAACGGGAAGATGCTCTGAAAAGTGAATCGACCCTTAACTGACCAGCATTACCCCCGTAAGGGACGGCTTACCAGAGATGATATTTACAGAGATTTCAGAATCGCATCGACGCTGGCTTTCGCATCACCAAACAGCATGTGCGTGTTCTCTTTAAAGAACAGCGGGTTCTGTACGCCTGCATAACCGGTGTTCATAGAGCGTTTGAAGACGATAACATTCTGCGCCTTCCAGACTTCCAGAACTGGCATGCCCGCGATTGGGCTCTTCGGATCGTCCTGCGCCGCCGGGTTAACGGTGTCGTTAGCGCCGATGACCAGCACGGTGTCAGTGTCACTGAAGTCGTCGTTGATTTCGTCCATTTCCAGCACGATGTCATACGGCACTTTGGCCTCCGCCAGCAGGACGTTCATGTGACCAGGTAAACGGCCGGCAACCGGGTGAATACCAAAACGAACCTTGATCCCGCGCGCACGCAGTTTTTCGGTAATTTCCGCCACCGGATATTGCGCCTGCGCCACCGCCATACCATAGCCAGGGGTGATGATAACTGAATGCGAATTCTTCAGCATGTCAGCCGTCTCTTCCGCGTTAATTTCACGGTATTCACCCATCTCTTCGTCGCCACTGGTAGAAGACCCGTCGGAGCCGAAACCGCCTGCAATCACGCTAAAGAACGATCGGTTCATCGCTTTACACATGATGTACGACAGAATCGCACCGGAAGAACCGACCAGCGCGCCGGTAACGATAAGCAGGTCGTTGCTGAGCATGAAGCCCGCCGCCGCTGCCGCCCAACCGGAATAGGAGTTCAGCATCGACACCACAACCGGCATATCCGCCCCGCCGATGGACGCCACCAGATGCCAGCCAAAAGCCAGCGCGATAGCGGTCATGATAACCAGCACCAGCCCCTGCAGGCCGACGCTATCCGTGCGAACGAAGACCACCAGCAGCAGGAAGGAAACCACCAGCGCCGCCAGATTCAGCTTATGGCGATTCGGTAACATCAACGGTTTAGACGAGATTTTGCCGCACAGTTTACCGTAAGCGACCACCGAACCGGTGAACGTTACCGCACCGATAAAGATCCCGAGGAACACCTCCGTCAGGTGAATGTTCACCAGAATCTGTTCCTGACCGGCATCGTGATGAAGGTAGCTGTTAAAGCCCACCAGTACCGCTGCCAGACCTACGAAGCTGTGCAGAATCGCCACCAGCTCTGGCATTTCGGTCATTTCGACTTTCTTCGCCAGACGGATACCAATCGCCCCGCCGATCGCCATCGCGATAATAATCCACACCACATTGTGTGTGTCCGGCCCGAAGATAGTGGCGATTAACGCAATCGCCATCCCCGTAATACCAAACGTGTTTCCCTGTTTGGATGTCTCGTGCTTTGAAAGCCCGGCAAGACTGCAAATAAACAGGATTGCGGCAACAATGTATGCAGCAGTAACTAATCCTCCAGACATGTGTTACCCCTTAGTTCTTCCGGAACATTTTCAGCATGCGCTGAGTGACGGTGAATCCACCAAAAATATTAATGCTGGCGATCAGCACCGCGATAAAGCTCAGGAAGCTTACCCAACCACCGTCGCCAATTTGCAGCAACGCGCCGACAACGATAATCCCCGAGATGGCGTTCGTCACCGACATCAGTGGCGTATGCAGCGCATGCGAGACGTTCCACACCACGTAGTAACCCACCACGCAGGAGAGCGCAAAGACGGTAAAGTGGCCGAGGAACTCTTTTGGCGCGACGTTGGCCAGCCAGCCAAACAGAATAATCGCAAGGGCAATCAGGGCGTATTTTCGCCACGGGGAGACAGGTTTTTCCGGCTCTTTTGGCGCTTCCACGGTTTTCGTGGCGGCCTGAGGCTGAGCAGACACCGTAATCGGCGGCGCAGGCCAGGTAACTTCACCTTCGCGTACCACCGTCACGCCACGCACGACAACGTCTTCGAAATCGATGGTAATGGAACCATCTTTCTCTTTGCACAGCAGTTTCAACAAGTTTAGCAGGTTAGTTCCGTAAAGCTGAGACGATTGCGTCGGCAGACGGCCTGGCAGATCGGTATAGCCAATGACTTTTACGCCGCCTGCAGTGGTCACCACTTGATTCGCGATCGTATATTCGCAGTTACCGCCATTTTGCGCCGCAAGGTCAACAATCACGCTACCCGGCGTCATGGAGTCAACCATTTCACGAGTGATGAGCTTGGGTGCCGGTTTGCCTGGAATCAATGCGGTGGTGACAATAATATCGACTTCTTTCGCCTGTGCGGCAAAGAGCGCCATTTCCGCTTTGATAAACGCTTCAGACATCACTTTGGCGTAGCCATCCCCGCTGCCCGCTTCTTCTTTGAAGTCGAGCTCAAGGAACTCTGCGCCCATACTCTGCACCTGTTCTTTCACTTCAGGACGAGTATCGAAGGCGCGCACAATCGCGCCAAGGCTGTTGGCTGCGCCAATTGCCGCCAGACCCGCGACGCCTGCACCAATCACCATCACTTTTGCCGGTGGTACTTTACCTGCAGCGGTGATTTGCCCGGTGAAGAAACGACCGAATTCGTGCGCAGCTTCGACAATCGCGCGATACCCGGCGATATTCGCCATCGAGCTCAGGGCATCCAGCGACTGCGCGCGCGAAATACGCGGCACGGAGTCCATCGCCATCACGTTAATACTGCGCGCGGCCAGTTTTTCCATTAATTCCGGATTCTGTGCCGGCCAGATAAAGCTAATCAGCGTCGTGCCAGGATTAAGCAGCGCAATTTCTTCTTCCAGCGGCGCGTTGACTTTCAGAATAACGTCGGCATGCCAGACGTTATCACCGTCGACAATTTCCGCGCCCGCCTGAGTAAACGCATCGTCCTCAAAACTCGCCAGTTTACCCGCGCCGCTTTCCACCGCCACGCTGAAGCCAAGTTTTAGCAGTTGTTCCACCGTTTTCGGTGTTGCCGCCACTCGCGTCTCCTGGGGCCACCTCTCTTTTGGTACACCAATACGCATAGTTTTCCCTTCCATCGGTTTTTAATGATGGTTTGCCGTCATACCAGGCCAGAACCACTGGCGCAATAAACATACAGTGGTTCACCAACCCAAAAATAAAACAGTAACAAACTTTCTATAACCTACTGAAAATACCCGTTGTGATCTACAACCTGAAAACACTATTTTTGATTTTATGCAGGAAAAATTACTTTGCATACGCAGGTCAGGGATATTTACCTGAAATTGATAGCCAGGCCTGATAATTCGCTTAAGCGAAGCGGCAAAACATGATTTTTCGCCATAATGATGAAGCGATTTAACAATATATTAACTTGAAAAAGTGATATCGATGACCCAATTTTCCGGTCAACAGCTTGTTTTTTCAACATATCGCAAAAAGTTATGCAAATCCGTTATCCGCTTTACGACTGATGTGAAAAATCACGCAGACAGTGAGTCGAATTAAATGCAATAATCATCGGGTTTTCAGTCAACAACAACACCAGTACCTGGTTTGCGCAAGGCGAAGGATTATTTTTATGAAGCTTAAGAACACTCTCCTCGTGTCCGCTCTGTTGTCTGCCGCGGCTGTGTCCGCTCACGCAGCGACAGAATTGACGCCGGAGCAAGCAGCCGCACTGAAACCTTACGACCGTGTCGTGGTTACCGGCCGCTTTAATGCCATTGGCGATGCCGTTCAGGCTGTTTCCCGTAAAGCAGATAAAGAAGGCGCAGCCTCTTTTTATGTGGTCGATACCTCAGACTACGGTAATGGGGGGAATTTGCGTGTGACGGCAGATCTCTATAAAGACGATGCCGCCAAAGCCGATGCCCCGAAAAATCGCATCATTAACGGTGTGATGGAACTACCAAAAGATCAGGCCGTCACCCTCGAACCGTACGATACCGTCACTATTCAGGGCTTCTATCGCAGCCAGCCGGAAGTGAACGACGCCATCACCAAAGCGGCGAAAGCCAAAGGGGCGTATTCCTTCTATATCGTGCGTCAGGTTGATGCCAACCAGGGCGGCAACCAGCGCATCACCGCATTCATCTATAAAGAAGATGCGAAGAAACGCGTTTTGCAAAGCCCGGATGCCATCCCGGCTGATTCTGAAGCCGGGCGTGAAAAACTGGCTAAAGGCGGTGAAGAAGCCAAAACGGTGGAAATTCCAGGCGTGGCAACCTCTGCTTCCGTGGGCGCAGGTACCGGCGTAGGCCGCTTCTTCGAAACCCAGTCATCAAAAGGTGGACGTTACACTGTCACGCTGCCGGATGGCACTAAAATTGAAGAGCTGAATAAAATCACGGCCGCGCAGATGATTCCGTTCGATAGCGTGAAGTTTACCGGCAACTACGGCAACATGTCTGAAGTCTCCTATCAGGTTGCCAAACGCGCAGCCAAAAAAGGCGCGAAGTACTACCATATTACGCGTCAGTGGCAGGAACGTGGTGGTAACGTCACCATCAGCGCCGACCTCTACAAATAAACCTGGTTGTGCAGAAAGGCGGCGCTTGCCGCCTTTTTTACGCTTTTACGTCTGAACTCATTGCATGCATTCCCCACACTCCGTAAAATCCCGCGCCTGGCGCAATCTTCCATGTTTATGCGATTTCGCCAAATAAATATTCTGCTTTGATGTCGTTTACAACAGGATCCTCATGGAAAAGAAACTCGGCCTTAGCGCCCTGACCGCCCTCGTTTTAAGCTCCATGCTCGGCGCGGGTGTTTTCAGCCTTCCACAGAATATGGCGGGCGTCGCCAGTCCGGTTGCGCTGCTTATTGGCTGGGCTATTACCGGCGTTGGGATCCTGTTTCTGGCGATTGCGATGTTAATCCTGACCCGTATTCGCCCTGACCTGGATGGCGGCATTTTTACCTACGCCCGCGAAGGCTTCGGTGAACTGATTGGTTTTTGCTCTGCATGGGGTTACTGGCTGTGTGCGGTCATCGCTAACGTCTCCTATCTGGTTATCGTCTTCTCTGCGCTGAGTTTCTTTACCGATACCCCTGAACTTCGCCTCTTTGGTGACGGCAATACCTGGCAATCGATCGTCGGTGCCTCGGTTCTGCTGTGGATCGTTCACTTTCTGGTATTGCGCGGCGTACAAACGGCGGCGGGCATTAATCTTGTCGCGATGCTGGCAAAACTGGTACCGCTCGGGCTATTTATCGTTCTCGCCGCTATAGCCTTCAAAATGGACACGTTCACCCTTGATTTTACCGGCGTGGAGCTGGGCGTACCGGTGTGGGAGCAGGTGAAAAATACCATGCTCATCACCCTGTGGGTGTTCATCGGTGTGGAAGGCGCAGTGGTGGTTTCTGCGCGCGCGCGTAACAAAAAGGATGTGGGTCGCGCCACGCTGCTGGCGGTCCTTTCCGCTCTCGGGGTTTATCTGCTGGTGACGCTGCTGTCGCTGGGCGTGGTTGCGCGCCCGGAACTGGCCGAGATGCGTAACCCATCGATGGCGGGGTTGATGGTAAAAATGATGGGCTCATGGGGCGAAATCGTCATTGCTGCCGGGCTGATTGTTTCCGTTTGCGGCGCTTATCTGAGCTGGACGATTATGGCGGCGGAGGTGCCGCTGCTGGCCGCGACGCACAAAGCTTTCCCGCGCGTGTTTGCCCGTCAGAACGCCAACAATGCGCCGTCGGCATCACTTTGGCTGACCAACATCAGCGTGCAGGTCAGCCTGGTGCTGATCTGGCTGACAGGCTCTGATTACAATACACTGCTGACCATCGCCTCCGAGATGATTCTGGTACCCTATTTCCTCGTTGGCGCGTTCCTGCTGAAAATTGCCACCCGACCGCTGCATAAAGCCGTGGGTATCGGCGCGTGCATTTATGGCTTATGGTTACTGTATGCTTCAGGGCCGATGCATCTGCTGTTATCCGTTGTGCTCTACGCGCCGGGGTTGCTGGTATTTATCTACGCACGCCGCACCCATGTCGATAATGTGCTGTTGAAACGTCGCGAACTGGCATTGATTGGCTTATTACTGATTGCCGCTATTCCGGCGACATGGTTATTGGTGGGGTAAACGACGTACCCCATCGTTAAACGATAAGGAGACGACGATGGGAGAGACGCTTTCGCGCCCCATTCTCATTACCGGCGCAGGCCGTCGCATCGGCCTGGCGCTGGCCCACCACTTGCTCAATCAGCAGCAACCGGTGATTGTCAGCTACCGAACCCACCTTCCTGCCATTGATGTGCTGGAGAAAGCCGGCGCGCAGTGTATCCAGGCTGATTTTTCGACCGATGGCGGTATTATCGCTTTTGCCGAAGAGGTCAAAAAAAGCTGTCGCGGCCTGCGCGCGGTGATTCACAACGCCAGCGCATGGGTACCCGAAAGCCCTCGCCAGCCACTAAGCGACGTGATGCACGCCATGATGCAGGTACACGTTAATGCCCCTTATCTGCTGAACCATGCGCTGGAAAGCCTGCTGCGTGGTCATGGACACGCTGCCAGCGATATTATTCACTTTACCGATTACGTGGTGGAACGCGGCAGCGATAAGCATATCGCTTACGCTGCCAGCAAAGCGGCGCTCGACAATATGACCCGTTCGTTTGCCAAAAAACTGGCGCCGGAAGTCAAAGTGAATGCCATCGCGCCGTCGCTGATCCTGTTTAATGACACCGACGACGCAGCGTATCGCCAGCAGGCACTGAATAAATCTCTGATGAAAATCGCCCCTGGCGAGAAAGAGATTATCGATCTGGTCGATTACCTGCTCACCAGTTGCTACGTGACCGGGCGCACCTTTGCCGTCGACGGCGGTCGACCGCTTGCTTAATGGAAGCGGCTCCAGACCAAAATTAACAGCCAGGCGCTCAGGCTCCAGCACACCACCGCCCCGGCCAGCGCCAGGGGCAGTCGCATAAAACCGGTGAAATACCACAGCGACAGCAAATAGATAAAGTAAGGAATGATTGACCACATGCCGAAAACAATGGTGGCGCGCAGCGCTTCTGTGCCACGCTCGGTGGCGACAATGTAGTGCGCGATCATCGCAAAGGTAGGAAACAGCGGGATTAACCCGGCAATGTAGTAATTTTTTGTTTTTGCCAAAATCCCTATCAGCAAGACCACCAGCGCCCCCAACAGCGCCTTAATCAGCAGTGCCATTTTTCTTCAGCCAACCAACAAGATGTGTTCGCAGCATAGCTGAATTTATGTTGTTTATGAATGATTAATGGAAGGCTACGCACTGCGGGTGTATGTTAATTCTTTTAAGCACATCTGAGCACATGAACAAGATCGTTTTCGTAGAGGATGATCCAGACGTTGGCGCCCTGATCGCCGCGTATCTGGCAAAGCACGATATGGATGTTGTGGTCGAACCGCGCGGCGATACTGCCGAAGCAGCCATTGCCCGAGAGCAACCCGATCTCGTTCTGTTGGATATTATGCTACCCGGTAAAGATGGCATGACGCTTTGCCGTGACCTGCGCGGTCAGTATCTGGGCCCGATCGTTTTGCTCACCTCGCTCGACAGCGATATGAACCACATTCTGGCGCTTGAAATGGGTGCCAGCGATTACATCCTGAAAACGACACCGCCCGCCGTGTTGCTCGCTCGCGTACGTCTGCATCTGCGCCAGCATGCGCCTTCCGCTGCCGGAATTGCCCCACAACCCGCTATGACGGCGCATAAAGCGATCAGCTTTGGCACGTTGTCCATCGACCCGGTTAACCGTCAGGTCGAACTGAGCGGTGAATCCATTGCGCTTTCTACTGCCGATTTTGACCTGCTGTGGGAGCTTGCGACACATGCGGGGCAAATTATGGACCGCGACGCGCTGTTGAAAAACCTGCGTGGGGTCAGCTACGATGGCATGGACCGCAGCGTTGACGTGGCGATTTCACGGCTGCGTAAAAAGTTGCTGGATAGCGCGACAGAACCTTATCGGATTAAAACGGTCCGCAATAAAGGCTATTTGTTTGCCCCACACGCCTGGGATAACCGATCGTGAAAAAACTGTTCGTGCAGTTTTACCTTCTACTGTTTGTCTGCTTTCTGGTGATGACCATGCTGGTTGGGCTGGTGTATAAATTCACTGCGGAACGTGCAGGCCGACAATCGCTGGACGATTTGATGAAAAGCTCGCTTTATCTGATGCGTAGCGAACTGCGCGAAATCCCGCCGCGTGACTGGAGTAAAACGTTAAAAGAGCTGGATCTTAACCTCTCCTTTGATTTGCGCATTGAGCCACTTAATAAATTCCACCTCGCTGAAGTGTCGATGAAACACCTGCGCGAAGGCGATATCGTCGCGCTCGACGATCAGTACACCTTCATTCAGCGTATTCCTCGCAGCCATTATGTGTTGGCGGTCGGCCCGGTGCCCTATCTCTATTTTCTGCATGAGATGCGTCTGTTCGATGTGGCGCTAATGGCGTTTATTGCCATCTCACTGGCCTTCCCGGTATTTATCTGGATGCGCCCGCACTGGCAGGATATGTTGCGCCTCGAGAGCGCCGCGCAGCGTTTTGGCGAGGGCCATCTTGGCGAACGCATCCATTTTGACAGTACGTCGAGCTTTGAGCGCTTAGGCGTGGCCTTTAACCAGATGGCCGATAATATCAACGCGCTGATTGCCAGTAAGAAACAGCTTATCGACGGGATCGCCCACGAACTGCGTACGCCGCTGGTACGGTTGCGTTATCGTCTGGAGATGAGTGAAAACCTGAGCGCAAGTGAATCTCAGGCGCTGAATCGCGATATTAGCCAACTGGAAGCGCTGATTGAAGAACTGCTGACCTACGCCCGCCTGGACCGCCCACAAACCGAGCTGTCTCTTACCACGCCAAATCTGCCCGTCTGGATTGCATCGCATGTAGAAGATGTTCAGGCTGTCACGCCCGAGCGTACACTTTCGGTGAAGCAACTGATGCCCGGTGACTATGGCGCACTGGATATGCGCCTGGTGGAGCGCGTGCTGGATAATCTGATCAACAATGCCCTGCGTTACAGCAAGAAGCAGATTCACATCAGCCTGATGCTTGAGGGCAGCCGTGCCTGTTTACGCGTAGAAGATGATGGCCCTGGTATCGCCCCCTCAGAACGGGAACGTGTTTTTGAGCCGTTTGTTCGCCTTGACCCCAGCCGCGATCGTGCCACCGGCGGCTGCGGTTTAGGTCTAGCAATTGTGCACTCCATTGCGGTGGCAATGGGCGGTGAGGTTCGCTGCGACGCGAGCGAACTGGGCGGCGCGAACTTCAGCTTTCATTGGCCCGTTTATCATCACATCACCTTTCCCCCCGCTACCTGACGCTGATTTGCACGGAGCCTGATACCCGGCTATAGTGCTAAAATCAAAAAGTATGTTGTAACTAAGGTAGTAAAATGGCTGACTATGATCTTGTTGAACGGCTGACCAGCACATTTCGTCAGCTTGAGCGTGAATTGCTCGCAGTGCGCGAACAACTCGCCGAATGCCGTTTGCTGGCCGCCCGCATTTTTGAACTGCCGGAGGTCCGTAAACAGGACGAGCACGCCCCGCTTTCGGAAATTCAGGTCGTGCAGCATATTGGTAAAACGGCGCTGGCCATGGCGCTGTCGCACTTTGGGCACATGTTTATCCAGCAGCAGTCGGAAACCCGCAGCAGTAAGGCCGCCGTGCGGCTTCCGGGTGCCATTTGCCTTCAAGTGACAACGTCACAACATGAAGCACTGCGCGAGCGAATTTTGCGCGTGAATGCCCTTAAAGCCGCGTTTGAGAAGATCATAACCGTGGATTCCGGACTCCCTTCTGTCGCCCGCTTTGACTGGGTACATCGTCATCTACCGGGGCTTATCACCCTCAATGCCTACCGCACGCTGACTTTGCTTGATGACCCCAGCACCATACGATTCGGCTGGGCAAATAAACATATCATCAAGAATTTAACCCGCGATGAGGTGCTGGCTCAGCTGGAAAAAAGCCTGCAATCGCCGCGCGCCGTCCCGCCGTGGACGCGCGAACAGTGGCAGGCGAAGCTGGAGCGGGAGTATCAGGACGTGGCGGCGCTGCCACAACAGGCACGGCTCAAAATTAAACGGCCAGTGAAGGTACAACCGATTGCCCGCGTGTGGTATGCGGGAGAACAAAAACAGGTGCAGTATGCCTGCCCTGCACCGCTAATTGCGTTAGTTTCCGGGCAAGGTGCCGTCAGCGTGCCCGATTTAGGCGAGTTGCTAAACTATGATGCAGATAACGTACAGTATCGCCATAAACCGCAGGCGCAGCCGCTACAGTTGATTATACCGCGGCTGCACCTGTGGCTGGCGACCGATTAAGCTTTCGCAGACATGCTGCCAACCATGGCTTCCGGGCGAACCCAGTTGTCAAACTCGGCTTCCGTTAGGTAACCCAATGACAGCGCGGAGGCTTTGAGCGTGAGCCCCTCCTTATGCGCTTTCTTGGCGATCTCAGCGGCTTTATCATAGCCAATATGCGTATTGAGCGCGGTAACCAGCATCAGCGATTCATTGAGCAACTGATTAATACGCTCGCGATTTGGTTCAATGCCCACCGCACAGTGCTCGTTAAAGCTTTCCATGCCGTCTGCCAGCAAGCGAATTGATTGCAGGAAATTATGAATGATCATTGGACGATAGACGTTCAGTTCAAAGTTGCCCGATGCCCCGCCCATGTTGATGGCGACATCGTTGCCCATCACCTGACAGCACAGCATAGTCATCGCTTCACACTGAGTCGGGTTGACTTTACCCGGCATGATGGAAGAACCAGGCTCATTCTCTGGAATAGCAATTTCACCGATACCGCAGCGTGGGCCAGACGCCAGCCAGCGCACATCGTTGGCGATTTTCATCAACGACGCCGCTAAGCCTTTCAACGCGCCATGGGCGTGAACCAGTGCATCACAGGTGGCGAGCGCTTCGAATTTATTGGGCGCAGTGATAAACGGCTGATGGGTAAACTCCGCCAGTTCTTTCGCCACGCGTACCGCATATTCAGGATGCGTATTCAGCCCGGTACCGACCGCCGTACCCCCCAGCGCCAGCTCGCTGACGTGCGCCAGGCTGAGCTCAATATGCTTCAGGTTGTGTTCCAGCATTGCCACCCAGCCTGAGAATTCTTGTCCCAGCGTTAACGGCGTGGCGTCCTGTAGATGGGTACGGCCAATTTTGACGATATCCTGGAAGGCATCTGATTTCTGCTTCAGCGTTTCTTTTAGCGCATTGAGTTGTGGGATCAGATGTTCACGCAAGCCAATCAGCGCCGCGACATGCATTGCCGTCGGGAATACATCGTTTGAGCTCTGGCTTTTGTTTACATCGTCGTTAGGATGAACTTTACGCTCCATACCACGCACGCCGCCCAGCAGTTCGCTCGCGCGGTTAGCCAGTACCTCATTCATGTTCATGTTGGTCTGCGTACCAGAACCGGTTTGCCAGATAGCCAGCGGAAACTCATCAACATGCTTGCCTGCCAGCACCTCATCCGCCGCGCGGATAATGGCCTCTGCTTTATCCGCCGACAGCAGGCCTAAATCCTGGTTTACCTTCGCCGCTGCACGCTTGGTGAGCGCCAGAGCGGAGATCAGCGAGACCGGCATTTTCTCCGTAGAGATGCGAAAATGCTCCAGCGAACGTTGGGTTTGTGCGCCCCACAGTTTATCAGCAGGCACATCAATGGGGCCCATTGAATCATTCTCGCGGCGTGTCGTTGTCATTACTTTCTCCTTGATTACAAAGTGATTGTGAAGTGACATTGCTCATGCAAACCAGGTTTTAATTATGGAAGGTTTTACGTCTTTGATGGTAAAGAACCGCCTCGTGGGGCGATCAGATTGCTGACAACGTGCGCGTTGTTTTGCCGGATGCGGCGCAAACGCCTTATCCGGCCTACAAAATTATGCAAATTTAACAGATTGCAGAAAACCTGTAGGCCTGATAAGCGTAGCGCATCAGGCAATATTGCGTTTGCCATCAGCTTCACCGCCCCGTAGGGCGGCTAACTCATTTCACGCAGCGGGTGCATTGTGAGGCCTGAATCTGCTGGAAGAAATCATTTCCCTTATCATCGACAAGGATGAATGCCGGGAAGTCTTCAACTTCAATTTTCCAGATGGCTTCCATCCCCAGTTCAGGATATTCCACACATTCCAGGCTCTTAATACTGCTTTGCGCCAGCACCGCCGCCGGGCCGCCGATGCTGCCCAGGTAGAAACCGCCGTGCTTGTGGCATGCGTCCGTGACCTGCTGGCTACGGTTGCCTTTTGCCAGCATGATCATGCTGCCGCCGTGCGACTGGAGTTGGTCAACGTAGGAATCCATACGCCCTGCGGTGGTCGGGCCAAGTGAACCCGAGGCATAACCCTCCGGCGTTTTTGCCGGGCCAGCGTAGTAAATCGGATGATCTTTAATGTACTGCGGCAGGCCTTCACCGCTGTCCATGCGCTCTTTCAGTTTCGCGTGCGCGATATCGCGCCCTACGATAATGGTGCCGGAAAGCGACAAACGCGTGGAAACCGGATATTGCGACAGTTGCTTGAGGATTTCGCTCATCGGGCGATTCAGGTCAACTTTTACCGCTTCGCCCTCGCCCGCTTTACGCAGCGATTCCGGAATGTACTTCCCTGGGTTGCTCTCCAGTTTTTCAATCCAGATCCCGTCACGGTTAATTTTGGCCTTGATGTTACGATCAGCCGAACAGGAGACGCCCATACCCACCGGGCAGGATGCGCCGTGACGTGGCAGACGGATCACGCGGATATCGTGAGCAAAGTATTTGCCACCGAACTGCGCGCCCAGGCCAAGGTTTTGCGCTTCAATCAGCAACTCTTTTTCGAGTTCGATATCGCGGAACGCCTGGCCGTGCTCGTTCCCTTCCGTCGGCAGGCCATCGTAATATTTGGTCGAGGCCATTTTCACGGTTTTCAGCGTCGTTTCGGCAGAAGTACCGCCAATGACGAACGCTATGTGATACGGCGGACAGGCCGCTGTACCCAGGGTACGCATCTTCTCAACCAGATAATTTTTCAGTTTCGCCGGGGTGATTAGCGCTTTGGTTTCCTGGTAAAGATAGGTTTTGTTAGCGGAGCCGCCACCCTTCGCCACGCACAGGAACTTGTATTCATCGCCATCGACGCTGTAGAGGTCGATCTGCGCCGGCAGGTTGGTCCCCGTGTTCACTTCTTTGTACATGTCCAGCGGGGCGTTTTGCGAGTAGCGCAGGTTATCTTCAATAAAGGTGTCATACACCCCGCGCGACAGCGCCGCTTCATCACCGCCGCCGGTCCACACGCGTTGGCCTTTTTTCCCGACAATAATCGCCGTGCCGGTGTCCTGACAGGTTGGCAGAATGCCTTTAGCGGCGATATCAGAGTTACGCAGGAACTGAAGTGCAACGTACTTATCGTTTTCGCTGGCTTCCGGGTCGCTGAGGATATCGGCAACCTGCTGTTGGTGCGCAGGACGGAGCATGAAAGAGGCATCGTGGAAAGCGTGTTTGGCGAGGAGCGTCAGGGCTTGCGGGTCAACTTTCAGCACTTCCTGACCGGCAAATTCTTCAACGCTGACGTAATCGGAACTGAGGAGGTAATACTCGGTTTCATCCTTTTTCAGTGGAAAAGGATCCTGATAGTAAAAAGGTTTGTTCGACATTGTATTCTCACTTACTGCTTCAGGTGATGTTTTCGTAGGGCAAACATGCAGAGCACATATCCATTTGCCCGGCTCAAAAGCGAGTCACCTTATCGTACACAATTTTTTAACAAAAACTGAGACTAGTACGACTTTTTATTTTTCCGGTGACGCCATAGCGCATTTATTGCTTTAATACCGCCAAAGAATCCACATTGATACAGGGCTTGATAATGCAAAAACTCATCAACTCAGTGCAAAACTATGCCTGGGGCAGTAAAAGTGCGTTAACGGAACTCTACGGCATCGCCAACCCGGACAATCTGCCCATGGCAGAACTCTGGATGGGCGCACATCCTAAGAGCAGCTCAAAAATCACCGATAATCAGGGAACCGTACGTTCACTGCGCGACGTGATTGACGCCGACAAAGCCACGCTTTTAGGCCAGAAGGTCGCCGATCGTTTTGGCGAGCTGCCGTTCTTGTTTAAGGTGCTGTGCGCCGCGCAGCCGCTTTCGATTCAGGTACATCCGAATAAACGCGCCTCGGAAATTGGCTTTGCCAAAGAGAATGCAGCGGGTATCGCCATGGATGCGCCTGAACGTAACTACAAAGATCCGAACCATAAGCCGGAGCTGGTCTTTGCTCTGACGCCTTTCCTGGCGATGAACGCGTTTCGCGAATTCAGCGAGATTGTTTCACTGTTGCAACCCGTTGCAGGGGCGCATAACGCCATAGCCCATTTCCTCGAACAGCCAAGCGGCGAGCGTCTGAGCGCCCTTTTCGCCAGCCTGCTGAATATGCAGGGCGAAGAGAAAGCACGCGCACTGGCAATCCTGCGCTCCGCGCTGGAGAGCCAGCAAGGCGAGCCGTGGCAGACCATCCGCGTCATTTCAGAATTTTACCCGGACGACAGTGGCTTGTTCTCACCCCTGCTGCTAAATGTGGTGAAACTCAAGCCGGGCGAAGCGATGTTCCTGTTTGCCGAAACGCCGCACGCCTACCTTCAGGGTACCGCGCTGGAAGTGATGGCCAACTCCGATAACGTGCTGCGCGCCGGGCTGACGCCGAAATACATTGATATTCCGGAACTGGTGGCAAACGTGAAGTTTGAGGCCAAACCGGCGGCGGAGTTGCTCACCCAACCGGTGAAAAACGGTTCCGAACTGGACTTCCCAATTCCGGTCGATGACTTCGCGTTTTCGTTGCACGATCTCAACGCACAGCCAACAGCCATCGCTCAACAGAGTGCGGCAATTTTGTTCTGTCTGGAAGGCGAAGTCATTTTAAGTAAGGGTGAAGAATCCCTCACGCTAAAACCGGGTGAATCCGCGTTTATCAGTGCGGCAGAATCACCGGTTCAGGTGAGCGGCAACGGCAAACTGGCGCGGGTCTATAATAAGCTGAAGTAAATACTGAAGTTTTAGCGTGGGCTTGCTAATCTTAAACACAGCCTTATGACATAACCGGGCGATATGATTTCGCCCGGTTTCATTTTATGGATAAATACTATGAAAAAATCGCTGGTCGCTGTTGGGGTTGTGGTTGCGTTAGGGGTTATCTGGACAGGTGGGGCCTGGTACACCGGGAAACAGCTGGAAAGTCGTTTTGCGGACATGGTGGCGCAGGCTAATGCCCAACTGAAACGTACCGCACCGGAAGCAGGCCTGGAGCTGAGCTATCAGGATTACCAGCGCGGCATCTTTAGCAGCCAACTGAAAATGGTGGTTAAGCCGATTGCCGGCGCAGATAAAGCCCTGCTCAAACCGGGCCAAAGTGTCGTGTTTAACGAAGATGTTGACCACGGCCCGTTCCCGCTGGCAGCGTTAAAACGATTTAATCTCGTTCCGTCTATGGCCTCGGTGAATACCACTCTGGTGAACAATGACGTGACCAAACCGTTGTTTGATATCGCCAAAGGTGAAACGCCGTTTGTGGTAGATACCCGTATCAGTTACGGCGGAGATACCCACTCAGCTATCAATCTCAAACCGCTGAACTATGAAAAAGACGCTGAAAAAGTGGCGTTCAGCGGCGGTGATTTTGAACTCTCGGCAGACCGTGATGGTAACGTCGTGTCGCTTACCGGCGAAGCAGAAAGCGGCCTCGTCAATGCGGTCAACGAATACAATCAGAAGGTGCAGCTCACCTTTAATAATCTCAAAACCGAAGGCAGCAGCAAACTGGCGAGCTTCGACGAGCGCATTGGCAACCAAAAAATCAGCCTCGATAAAGTGGCGGTTTCTGTAGAAGGTAAAGAGCTGACCGTTCTGGAAGGTATGACGCTGGATGGCAAATCCGACCTTTCTGCTGATGGCAAGAAAGTGAACAGCCAGCTCGATTACGCCGTTAACAGCCTGAAGCTGCAAAGTCAGGATATGGGGAGCGGCAAACTGACGCTGAAAGTCGGCAATATCGATGGTCAGGCGTGGCACCAGTTCAGCCAACAGTATAATGCGCAGGCGCAGGCACTGCTGGCTCAGCCAGAACTGCAAAGTAACCCGGAACTGTACCAGGAAAAAATTACCGAAGCGTTCTTCAGTGCCCTTCCGTTGCTGCTGAAAGGCGATCCGTCCATTACCGTTGCGCCGCTGAGCTGGAAAAACGCCAAAGGTGAAACCAGCCTGAATCTGTCATTGCTGCTCAAAGACCCCGCGCAGGCTACACAACCGGTGCAAACGCTGGCGCAGCAAGTGGACACACTGGTGAAATCGCTGGATGGTAAACTGGTTATCCCGATGGATATGGCGACCGAATTTATGACCCAGATTGCGAAGCTGGAAGGTTATCAGCAGGAAGAAGCTGAGAAACTGGCCAGCCAGCAGGTGAAAGGTTTTGCCGCGATGGGGCAGATGTTCCGTCTGACCACCACGAATGACAACCAGGTGACCTCAAGCCTGCAGTACGCTAACGGCCAGGTGACGCTGAACGGCAATAAAATGCCGCTGGACGACTTTGCGGGAATGTTTGGTTTGCAGGCGCCAGCCATTCAGGAGAGCGAACCGCAGCCGCCAGTCACGCCGAGCGAACCGGCTCCGGCTCCGGCTCCGGCTCCGGCACAGTAAACCACGTAGCCCCTCATTCGAGGGGCTATTTTCTTGCCACCAGCCTTGGCGGCATAATCACATTGCGGGTTGACGTCTGCCCGGTCTCAATACGCTGTAAAATTCGCTCCGCCACGCTTTCACCCATCTCACGCGCCGGGGTAGTCACCCAGGTTAGCGGCACGTCATCTAACGCACTTTCCGGCACTTCGGCAAACGCCGCAAGTGTAACGCGTTGGTCAAAATAGCTCTCGACGCTGCCTTCACCACTTTGTCGCCCGCCGCGCATCAGGCCGAACCAGGCCCCCGTGGCGATCACATTGTTGTAGCACAGCACCGCAGTGATGGTTGGGTTATGGCGCAATAACGACGTGATGGCTTCAGCCGCCTGCTTCTGGCTGGATTCGCACTCAACAACCCATTCACTGTGAAACGGCAGGCCGTACTTAATCAGCGTTGAGCAATAGCCGCCAACCCGTTCAGCACGCGTTAACGACGCGCTCTGCCCACCCAGCCAGGCAATACGCTGGTGCCCACGGCGAATGAGATCTTCAGTCACAACCTGCGCCGCCTGCATGTTATCGGGGCGAATTAAATCCACCTCATCGAGATAACTCGCACGAGAAGCGAACACCAGTGGAATATTCGACGCGTCCGCTTTCTCGCGCAGCTCGCTGGCTTGATCCACCGCCCCGGCAATTACCACGCCATCCACGCCCTGCGCCACCAGCGCATCAAAACGCGCCAGCATGTTCTCGCCTTTGCGTCCGCTTTGGGTCAGAAAAACCATTTTGCCTTGTGATTCCAGCGACGCCGTCAGCCCGGCGGTCAGCTCCGCATAAAACGGTGACGACAGTGAGCCGACAATCAGCCCAATGACGCCGGTTTGCCCGCCGCGCAGAGACACCGCCTGACGATTACGCACAAAGCCCAACTGGTCGATGGCCTGATATACCCGCTCACCGGTCGCGCTGGAGATCCGCCCTTTCCCGCTGAGTACCAGCGAGACCGTACTCACCGATACGCCAGCGGCCAGAGCGACATCATTGATCGTGACTTTTTTTGCAATTGCCATAAGGACTGGCGATTCCTTTTAAGTGATCGATAAAACGTTTTACCTAATAAGATACTTTATAAACGTTATCATCATTTCATTATGTGATTTCTCTCGCACTAAAATTGGGTAAAACGTTTTATCTTGCGCTCCACAACATCTTCAACCCATTTTTTGTACAAGGAGTCGTTCGATGACGACCAGAGCAGCACAAAAAGTCACATTGTGGGAGTTCTTTCAACAGCTTGGCAAGACATTCATGCTTCCTGTCGCCCTGCTGTCTTTCTGCGGGATCATGCTGGGGATCGGCAGCTCCCTTAGCAGCCATGACGTCCTCACGCTTCTGCCATGGCTCGACACCCCGTTCCTGCAGGCGCTCTTTATCTGGATGAGCAAAGTCGGTTCTTTCGCGTTTAGCTTCCTGCCGGTGATGTTCTGTATCGCCATTCCGCTGGGGCTGGCGCGTGAAAACAAAGGCGTTGCCGCCTTCGCCGGTTTTGTCGGTTACGCGGTCATGAACCTGGCGGTCAACTTCTGGCTGACGGCTAAAGGTATCCTGCCGACCACCGATGCCGCGGTTCTGAAAGCCAACAACATCCAGAATATCCTGGGTATTCAGTCTATCGACACCGGTATTCTTGGCGCAGTGATCGCCGGGATCATCGTCTGGCTGCTGCATGAACGTTTCCACACCATCCGCTTGCCGGATGCGCTGGCGTTCTTTGGCGGTACCCGATTTGTGCCAATTATCACCACCGTCGTCCTGGGGCTGGTTGGCCTGGTGATCCCGCTGATTTGGCCAGTGTTCGCGATGGGTATCAACGCGCTGGGTCACGTTATTAACAGTGCGGGTGACTTTGGCCCGATGATCTTTGGTACCGGTGAACGTCTGCTGCTGCCGTTTGGTCTGCACCACATTCTGGTGGCGCTGATTCGCTTTACCGAAGCGGGCGGCACAATGGATGTCTGCGGTCACTCTGTCAGCGGTGCATTGACCATCTTCCAGGCGCAGTTAAGCTGCCCGGACACCCACGGATTCTCCGAAAGCGCCACGCGTTTCCTGTCGCAGGGTAAAATGCCTGCCTTCCTCGGCGGCCTGCCGGGTGCGGCACTGGCGATGTACCACTGTGCTCGCCCGGAAAACCGTCACAAAATTAAAGGCCTGTTGATTTCCGGCGTCATTGCCTGCGTCGTGGGCGGCACCACTGAACCACTGGAATTCCTGTTCCTGTTCGTCGCACCGGTGCTGTACGTTATCCACGCGCTGCTGACTGGCCTGGGCTTCACCATGATGGCGATTCTTGGCGTCACCATTGGCAACACTGACGGCAACGTTATCGACTTCGTGGTCTTCGGTATTCTGCACGGCCTCTCCACCAAATGGTATATGGTACCGGTGGTGGCTGCGGTGTGGTTCGTCGCCTACTACGCGATTTTCCGCTTCGCCATTACCCGCTTTAACATCAAAACGCCGGGGCGTGATATTGAAAGCAGCAGCGCCGTCGAAAAAGCAGTCACCGGGACTATCGGTAAATCAGGTTACAACACCCCAGCTATCCTGGCGGCACTCGGTGGGTCTGAAAACATTGTCTCTCTTGATAACTGCATCACCCGCCTGCGTTTGTCCGTCGAGGATATGTCAAAAGTCGACGTTGAAGCGCTGAAAGCGAACCGCGCGATTGGTGTCGTACAGCTTAACCAGCATAACCTGCAAGTGGTGATTGGGCCGCAGGTGCAATCCGTGAAAGATGAGATTGCGGTGCTGATGAATACCGTTCAGGCATAAAACGCCCTTTGCCCCTGCCGCTCGCAGGGGCAAAATAGCGTCCTCGCTAACAGTTAAGGATTTCACATGTTTGACTTCTCAACGGTGATAGACCGGCATGGCACATGGTGTACCCAGTGGGATTATGTTGCCGACCGTTTTGGTGACGCCGACCTCCTTCCGTTCACCATCTCCGATATGGATTTCGCCACCGCCCCCTGTATTCTTGATGCGCTGACTCAACGCCTGGCACACGGCGTATTTGGTTACAGTCGCTGGAAAAACGATGAGTTTCCCCCCGCCATCGTGCACTGGTTCGCCCGCCGTTTTCATAGCGTGATCGACCGGGAGAGTATTGTTTATGGGCCATCCGTCATCTATATGGTGGCAGAGATGATTCGCCAGTGGTCCGCGCCCGGTGACGGGATTGTGGTGCATACGCCTGCGTATGACGCCTTCTTCAAAACCATTTCCGGTAATCAACGAACAATTGTTAGCGTACCGTTGGAGAAAGTCGATAACCAGTGGTTCTGCGATATGGCAAAGCTGGAAGCGGCCCTGGCGCAGTCACAAAACAAAATTCTGCTGCTGTGCAGCCCGCATAACCCTACAGGGAAAGTGTGGACGCGCGATGAGCTGAACACGATGGCTGAACTGTGTGAGAAACATGGTGTGCGGGTCATCAGCGATGAAATTCACATGGATATGGTGTGGGGCAACCACCAGCATACTCCGTGGTGCGACGTGGCGCGAAGCCCATGGGCGCTGTTCACATCGGGTTCAAAAAGCTTCAATATTCCGGCCTTTACCGGGGCCTATGGTTTGATAGCCGACGAAGCCGCGCGCAACGATTATCTGTTTGCGCTGAAAAGCCGCGACGGCCTCTCTTCCCCATCGGTACCGGCACTGGTGGCGCACATTGCGGCCTACCGCGAAGGCGAGCCGTGGCTGGATGCTCTGCGCAGCTATTTACAGGATAATATGCGTTACATCGCGCAGACACTGAATACCGCATTCCCGGAGCTGAACTGGGCGATGCCGGAGTCCACGTATCTGGCATGGGTCGATTTACGTCCATTAAACCTTGACGACCAGGCGCTACAGGATGTGTTGATCAAACAACAAAAAGTGGCGATCATGCCCGGTTATACCTATGGACAGGAAGGTAACGGTTTTATTCGCCTGAACGCCGGCTGCCCTCGTTCCAAATTAGAGCAAGGCGTCGAGCGTTTGATCGCAGCGATCAAAACGCTACGTTAACGAATTTGCGCAACGATAATTTTTCGTTGCGCAAATAGCTTTTTGCAGTGAAATGTTTTTATAATAGCGCGCACTTAATCTAATAAAGAGTGCGACCATGATTGATACTACGCTCCCCCTCACTGACATTCATCGCCACCTTGATGGCAATATTCGCGCCCAAACTATTCTCGATCTTGGCCGTCAGCACAACTTAACCCTTCCTGCGTCCAGCCTTGAAGCATTAATTCCGCATGTGCAGGTCACCAGTAATGAGCCTGACCTGGTGAGCTTTCTAAGCAAACTCGACTGGGGCGTCAAAGTCCTTGCCGACCTCGATGCCTGTCGCCGGGTGGCTTACGAGAACATCGAAGATGCCGCCAACAACGGGCTGCACTATGTCGAACTGCGTTTCTCGCCGGGCTATATGGCGATGACGCATCAACTTCCAGTTGAGGGCGTAGTGGAAGCCGTGATCGCTGGTGTGCGTGAAGGCTGTCGCGATTTCAACGTTGAGGCGCGATTAATTGGCATCATGAGCCGTACCTTTGGCGAAACCGCCTGCCTGCGCGAACTGGATGCCCTGCTGGCGCATCGCGACGGCATTACCGCGCTGGATCTGGCGGGTGACGAGCTTGGTTTTCCGGGGAGCCTGTTCCTTAGCCATTTCAACCGCGCGCGCGATGCGGGGCTGCGCATTACCGTACACGCAGGCGAAGCCGCTGGCCCGGAAAGCATCTGGCAGGCCATTCGGGAGCTGGGCGCAGAACGTATCGGTCACGGCGTCAAAGCCGTCGAAGACCCCGCGCTGATGGAATTTTTAGCGAAACAGCGCATCGGCGTGGAATCCTGCCTGACATCGAACATCCAGACCAGCACCGTACCATCGCTGGCCCAGCATCCGCTGAAAACCTTCCTGGAACATGGCGTGCTGGCGAGCATCAACACCGATGACCCGGCGGTTCAGGGAATTGATATTCAACATGAATATCGCGTTGCAGCACCGGCAGCCGGGCTGACGCCAGCGCAAATTCGTCAGGCGCAAATCAACGGGCTTGAAATTGCTTTCCTGTCGGAAACCGAAAAAGCCGCACTGCGCGCACGCGTACAAGGCGCATAAAAAAACGGGCGCACAGCGTGTGCTGCGCGCCCGTTCTTCATTACCTTAATCAGGTCAGAGAAAGCACCGCGCGATGTTTCGCGGATTCAATCCCCAGTTCAATCAATTCCATAATCTGAATGGCCTGGCTTGCCGGAACCGGATTCTCACCCGCGCCGTTCAACGCATCACGAATCGCCGCGTAATAAGCCGGGTAGTTGCCCGGTGTGGTGAGCAGCGTCTCTTCAACACGATCTTCACCGTCAACGCGCGTCAACACACCATCGCGCATGTCGTAGCCCCAGTCTTCCTGCGGCAGGCGTTCACCGTTCTTCAGGCGTTCTTCCTGCGGGTCGAGGCCATACTTCACGTAGCTGGCACGCGAACCGTGCACGAT
This sequence comes from Pseudocitrobacter sp. 73, assembly GCF_008369545.1. Taxonomy (NCBI): domain Bacteria; kingdom Pseudomonadati; phylum Pseudomonadota; class Gammaproteobacteria; order Enterobacterales; family Enterobacteriaceae; genus Pseudocitrobacter; species Pseudocitrobacter sp. 73. The sequence goes on from NZ_VTZO01000008.1 coordinate 142,737, forward strand.
ATAACGCGCAGTTTCAGCAGCAGCCAACAACGTGCCATGCAACACCACACGGCGTTGCGGATACACCAGCACCGCATGGAAATAGTCCGTCGCCTGCGCACCAGGCCGCAGTTGCGCCAGATCGACTGACAAACTGACCGGCAAACCAAAAAGATTCACCGCCTGGTCCAACAGATGCGGGCCTAAATCGTACCAGATGCCGCTGCCGGGGCCTGCCAGCTCGCGCCAGCGATTACGCACCTGCGGGCGATAACGGTCAAAGTGGGATTCAAAATAAGCCACCTCGCCCAGTCGCCCTTCATTAATCAGCGACTTCACGGTTAAGAAATCGCTGTCCCAGCGGCGGTTATGAAACACTGACAACAATTTACCCTGGCTTTTTGCCAGCGCATCCAGCTCACGCGCTTGTGACAGTGTCACGGTGAAGGGTTTATCCACCACCACATGTTTACCCGCCTCCAGCGCAGCTTTCGCCAGCGGAAAGTGGGTATCGTTCGGCGTAGGAATCACCACCAGGTCAATAGTGGGATCGGCGAAAATATGTTTAGGTTCAGAGACCACGCTGACGTTGGGCCAGTCGGCTTTCACTTTTTCAGCGTCGCTACTGGACACCACGGCCAAATCCATTCCTGGCGTTCCGCTGATAAGCGGCGCATGAAAGGTTTTACTGGCATAACCATACCCAATTAATCCGACACGAATACTGTCACTCATAATAGCCTCTTAACTGTGCTGTTTTTGTCCGACCCGGTGAAGCACCCGTCGCCGTGTAATCGATTTCTTATTTCACAACATATTGCGGTGATGAACAACAGATTAATAACATTATGGTGTACAGAGAGGGGTAATTATCGGAAAAAAAGCTGAAGACATGAATCGTTTCGGCTGAAGACTTGCGTTGTGCGCCAGGCGAGGTAAGATCTTAGTCCGTATCATTAATTTTGTCGAAACTGTCTTAATTACTATGTCTATTGTCTTTACACGGATCGTTGAACTGATCGGTTGGGGCGTACTTAGCGTCTCAGTTCTTCTTCTTGTTATCGCGCATCACATTGATAACTACCAACCGCCAGAGCCGATTGCGGCGGTACAAAAGAAATAAGTCTGCGCGCTGAACAGTGATGGCGATCGCAACTGTGTAACCGGTTTCTGAAACCGGTTGCAACCCCCTCTTTCTCCTCTTTACACTCAACTTATTACACAAATAAGGAGAGTTTCATGGCTGCTTTTCCAAAAGATTTCCTCTGGGGTGCTGCAACCGCAGCCTATCAGGTCGAAGGCGCGCACGATGAAGATGGCAAAGGGCTGTCTATCTGGGACGTGTTTTCTCATCTGCCCGGAACGACTTATCAAGGAACCAACGGCGATGTCGCCGTAGACCACTACCACCGTATGCAGGAAGATGTCGCGCTCATGGCGGAGATGGGCCTGCAAAGCTACCGTTTTTCCCTCTCCTGGCCGCGTTTATTACCCAATGGTCGTGGCGAGGTTAATGAAGCCGGGGTTAAATTTTACAGCGATTTGATTGATGCCCTGCTGGCGCACAATATTGTGCCGATGATTACGCTTTATCACTGGGATTTACCCCAGGCGTTGCAGGATGAAGGCGGCTGGGAAGTCCGTTCAACGGCGGAAGCCTTCGAAGAGTACGCTCGTCTGTGCTACACCCGCTTCGGTTCGCGCGTCAAACTCTGGGCGACGTTTAACGAAACTATCGTTTTTATCGGTCACGGCTATATTACCGGTAGCCATCCGCCGTCGGTGAAAGACCCGGCCCGGGCGATTCAGGCTTGCCACCAGGTCTTTATCGCTCATGCCATGGCGGTAAAAGCCTTCCGTGAAATGAACATTGACGGTCAAATTGGCTTTGTTAACGTACTGCAACCGCATACGCCGCTCACTGATTCGCCAGAAGATACCGCCGCAAGCGAATTGGCTGACGCCATTCACACCCACTGGCTTTACGATCCGGTGCTGAAAGGCACCTACCCGGCGGAACTTCTTGCCCAAACGCAGGCGCTGTGGGGCGTGCCGCGCTTTGTGCCTGGCGATGATGAGTTATTGCGTAACTATCGCTGCGATTTTATCGGCCTGAATTACTACCGTCGCGAGACCGTGACCGCTAATTCGGGCGAGACGCTTACCCAGTCCAATCATAGTGGCGAAAAAAATAGCGGCGGCGAATTTGGCTTTAAAGGCTTGTTCAAATTTGTCCGTAATCCCAACGGCGTTTATACGGATTGGGACTGGGAGATTTGGCCGCAAGGGTTGACCGACGGCATAATGATGATTAAAGAACGCTACGGCGACATCCCCATCTACATTACGGAAAACGGACTTGGCGCCAAAGATCCGATTGTTGACGGCAACATCGTTGACCAACCGCGCATCGATTATTTAAGGATGCATATTGATGCACTGGAAAAAGCGATTGCGTTGGGTGCAGATGTACGCGGTTATTATCCGTGGTCGTTCATAGACCTGCTAAGCTGGCTGAACGGTTACAAAAAACAGTATGGTTTTGTTTATGTCGATCATCAGCAAAACCTTGCCCGTAAGCGCAAGAAAAGCTTTTACTGGTATAAAGAAGTGATTAACAGCCACGGCAACGTGCGCTAATCCGCTCCGGGCGCCCTGGGGCGCCCAAACACTTTTCGTGATAACGTCATTTCCTGCGATATATCAATAACGCCATTTTCTGTTCTTGAATTTGTCATTTATAACCCAAATAATTACAGCGTCCTGAAGAGAGTATGCCCGTTGCGGGCTGAACTCTTAACGAAAACGGGTGTCGATAAACTGGTTTTCAGACTTAGCGATGCGCCCTTGCGGTGTTGTGCTTTTGCGCCCCTTCAGGCCCTGCGTGATTTAACATTATAAATGGATACCTACAAATGACCGTCCTGGATTATTTATTGAAATTCCGTAAAGTCAGCTCGTTGGACAATCTCGAAAAACTTTATGACCATCTTAACTATTCACTTTCCGACACCCATGAATTAATCAATATGTATCGTGCTGCGGATCACCGTCGGGCAGAACTGGTTTCTGGCGGTCGTTTGTTCGATATCGGCCACGTACCAAAATCCGTTTGGCATTACGTGCAGTAACTATTGTTATCATCAGCGTCAGTTGCTTATACTCCACCGCCATATTTATAACTGACGCTGATAATCAGGAGACGAAATGTCGTCAAATTCTGCAGAACGAATTGGTGGATGGTTGCTCGGCCCGCTGGCGTGGTTGTTAGTTGCGCTGCTCAGCATCAGTCTGCAATTGCTGATGTTCGTTAACGCCCTGCTTAATCCGCAGATCCTGAGCCTGTTAAAAGCACAAAGCAGCACGCATCTGGCCCTTTGGATTCTTTCCTTAGCGTTCGTTATTGCCATGTGGTATTACACGCTGTGGCTGACCATTGCTTTCTTTAAGCGCCGTAAAAATGTGCCTAAGCACTATATTATCTGGTTACTGGTCTCATTATTGCTGGCGCTAAAGGCCTTTGCATTTGCACCTGTATCCGACATCATCGCGCTGCGCCAGCTTTTACTGCCACTCGCCGCTGCAGCGCTGATTGTGCCATACCTCAAACGCTCATCCCGCGTAAAGCGTACGTTTGTGAACCCTTAATAACCACACTCTTGCCCTGTTGTCGATGAACGCGCTTTCCGCGATAATAGGCGGCTTTTTTTGTTACAGGTCGAATAATGACTGACTATTTATTGCTTTTTATCGGTACCGTACTGGTAAATAACTTCGTCCTGGTGAAGTTCCTCGGGCTGTGTCCGTTTATGGGCGTGTCCAAAAAGCTGGAAACAGCAATGGGCATGGGGCTCGCGACCACCTTCGTGATGACGCTGGCGTCCATTTGCGCATGGTTGATTGATACCTGGATCCTGATTCCGCTTAATCTGATTTATCTGCGCACGCTGGCCTTTATTCTGGTGATTGCCGTTGTGGTGCAGTTCACCGAAATGGTAGTGCGCAAAACCAGCCCGGCGCTCTATCGTCTGCTGGGCATCTTTTTACCGCTGATCACCACCAACTGCGCGGTGCTCGGCGTGGCGCTGCTCAACATTAACCTCGGCCATAACTTTTTGCAGTCGGCGCTGTATGGTTTCTCCGCCGCCGTCGGTTTCTCACTGGTGATGGTACTGTTTGCCTCTATTCGCGAACGCCTGGTGGTGTCGAACGTGCCTGCGCCGTTTCGCGGTAACGCCATTGCGCTGATTACCGCAGGGTTAATGTCTTTGGCGTTTATGGGCTTTAGCGGGTTGGTGAAGTTGTAATGATGACCTTCTGGATTGCCGTCGCCGCTATCAGCGTTTTAGGGCTGATTTTCGGCGTCATACTGGGATACGCCTCACGCCGTTTCGCGGTGGAAGATGACCCGGTAGTTGAAAAAATTGATGAACTCTTACCGCAAAGCCAGTGCGGGCAGTGCGGCTATCCGGGCTGTCGCCCCTATGCCGAAGCGGTAAGCAACGGTGAAAAAATTAACTGCTGCGCCCCCGGCGGCGAAGCGGTAATGCTGAAAATTGCCGAATTACTTAACGTCGATCCGCAACCTGTCGACGGCGATACCGCCGTTCAGGAACCGGCGCGGATGCTGGCCGTGATCGACGAAAACAACTGTATCGGTTGTACCAAGTGCATTCAGGCATGCCCGGTGGACGCCATTGTCGGCGCAACCCGCGCGATGCACACGGTGATGAGCGACCTCTGCACTGGCTGCAACCTCTGCGTTGCGCCCTGCCCGACTCAGTGTATTGAACTGCGCCCGGTCGCCACCACAACCGACAGCTGGAAGTGGGATCTGCAAAGTATCCCGGTACGTAATATTCCTGTGGAACACCATGCTTAAGTTATTTTCCGCGTTCAGAAAAGAAAAAATCTGGGATTTCGATGGGGGGATTCACCCACCGGAAATGAAAACTCAGTCTAATGGCACGCCGCTGCGCCAGGTTCCCCTTGCGCAGCGTTTCGTCATTCCTCTGAAGCAACATATTGGTGCTGAAGGCGAGTTGTGCGTGAAGCCCGGCGATCGCGTGCTGCGCGGTCAACCGTTGACGCGCGGCTGGGGGCGAATGCTGCCTGTACATGCGCCAACCTCCGGAACCGTTGTCGCCATTGAGCCGCATGCCACGGCACACCCTTCCGCTTTGCCGGAGATGAGCGTCATTATTGATGCCGATGGCGAAGATCAGTGGATCTCGCGCGACGGCTGGCACGATTACCAGAACCGTTCGCGTGAAGAATTGATTGAGCGAATTCATCAGTTTGGCGTCGCAGGCCTTGGCGGTGCGGGTTTCCCGACCGGCACAAAACTGCGCGGCGGCGGCGATAAAATCACCACGCTGATTATCAATGCGGCGGAGTGTGAGCCTTATATCACGGCGGATGACCGGCTGATGCAGGATTGCGCGGCGCAGGTTATCGAAGGTATTCGTATCCTGGGTCATATTCTGCAACCACAGCAGATTCTGATTGGTATTGAAGATAACAAACCGCAGGCCATATCAATGCTGCGTGCGGTGCTGGCGGGCGCGCATGATATCAGCCTGCGGGTCATTCCCACCAAATATCCGTCGGGTGGCGCGAAGCAATTAACGCAAATCCTCACTGGCAAGCAGGTTCCACACGGCGGTCGTTCATCCGATATTGGCGTACTGATGCAAAACGTCGGTACCGCGTTTGCAGTGAAACGCGCGGTGATAGACGGTGAACCCTTAACCGAGCGCGTGGTGACATTAACCGGTGAATCCGTGAGTCGGCCGGGTAACGTTTGGGCGCGTCTGGGCACGCCGGTCTGCCATCTGCTCGAAGACGCGGGTTTCTGTCCTTCTGCCGAACAGCTTGTGATTATGGGCGGCCCGTTAATGGGCTTTACCCTGCCCTGGCTGGACGTCCCGGTAGTTAAAATCACCAACTGTCTGCTGGCGCCATCGCCATCGGAAATGGGCGTGCCTGAAGAAGAAAAAAGCTGCATTCGCTGCAGCGCCTGTGCAGATGCCTGCCCGGCCGATCTTCTGCCGCAGCAGCTTTACTGGTTCAGTAAGGGCCAGCAGCACGATAAAGCGACTGCGCATAATATCTCTGATTGCATCGAGTGCGGCGCCTGCGCGTGGGTCTGCCCCAGCAGCATTCCCCTGGTGCAGTACTTCCGTCAGGAAAAAGCAGAAATATCAGCAATTCGTCTCGAAGAGCAGCGTGCCGCAGAAGCGAAAGCCCGCTTTGAAGCACGTCAGAACCGTCTTGAGCGTGAAAAACTGGCGCGTGCGGAGCGCCATAAAAAAGCAGCCGTACAGCCCGCAGCGAAAGATCAGGATGCGATCAATGCCGCACTGGCACGCGTGAAAGAGAAGCAGCAACAGGCCACGCAGCCGGTCATCATTAAAGCAGGCGCACTGCCTGATAACAGCGCCGTAATTGCAGCCCGCGAAGCACGCAAGGCGAAAGCCCGTGCTGCACAGGCAGAAAAACAATCATCTGAAAGCGGTGATGCCGTTGATCCGCGTAAGGCCGCCGTTGAAGCCGCTATCGCGCGGGCCAAAGCCCGTAAAGCGGAGCAGCAACCGGCCAGCGAGCCTGTTGCTGTAACGGAAACGGTTGATCCACGCAAAGCTGCTGTCGAAGCCGCCATCGCACGCGCTAAAGCGCGTAAAGCGGAGCAGCACGCGGCCAGTGAGCCTGTCGCGGTCACGGAAACGGTTGATCCGCGTAAAGCCGCCGTTGAAGCCGCTATTGCACGCGCTAAAGCGCGTAAAGCGGAGCAGCACGCGGCCAGTGAGCCCGTCGCGGTCACGGAAACGGTTGATCCGCGAAAAGCCGCGGTTGAAGCCGCTATTGCACGTGCCAAAGCGCGTAAAGCAGAGCAGCAAGCGGCCAGTGAACCTGCGGCAACAGCGGAAGCCGTTGATCCGCGTAAGGCCGCCGTTGAAGCCGCCATCGCGCGCGCCAAAGCGCGTAAAGCCGAACAACAGGCCGCAAATGAGTCGGCTGCCAATGATGATCCACGCAAAGCGGCCGTTGCGGCAGCGATTGCCCGCGTTCAGGCGAAAAAAGCCGCGCAAGCTGTAAACGAGGAATAAATGGTTTTCAAGATAGCGAGTTCCCCTTATACCCATAACCAACGCCAGACATCGCGTATCATGATGCTGGTGATTTTGGCCGCCCTACCCGGCATCGCGGTGCAAAGCTGGTTTTTCGGCTGGGGAACCCTGATTCAGCTTCTTCTGGCCTCGCTGACGGCCTGGGCGACGGAATCGTTCATATTGCGTCTGCGTAAGCAGGCTATTGCTGCAACACTTGCCGATAACTCGGCCTGGCTAACCGGCATTCTGCTGGCCATCAGTATCCCACCTTTCGCCCCGTGGTGGATGGTGGTATTGGGCACCGCCTTTGCGGTGATCATCGCCAAACAGTTGTATGGTGGCTTAGGGCAGAACCCGTTTAACCCGGCGATGATTGGCTATGTTGTTCTGCTGATCTCCTTCCCGGTGCAGATGACCTCCTGGCTACCGCCGCATGAAATTGCCGCCAACACACCCGGTTTTATCGACGCATTACAGGTTATTTTCACCGGCCACACCACTGCGGGCCAGGACATGAATGCGCTGAAAATGGGCATTGATGGCATCAGCCAGGCCACACCGCTGGATACTTTTAAAACGTCGCTCCATGCAGGTCATTCAGTAGAGAGCATCATGCAATCGTCGATTTATCACGGTGCGCTGGCAGGCATTGGCTGGCAGTGGGTCAACCTGGCATATCTGGCAGGCGGGCTGTTTTTACTGTGGAAAGGCGCCATACGCTGGCACATTCCGGTGAGCTTCCTGTTGAGTCTGACCGTCTGTGCAACACTTGGCTGGCTGTTTAACCCGGAAAATGTCGCCTCGCCGCAAATGCATTTGTTGTCCGGCGCGACCATGCTGGGTGCATTCTTTATTCTGACCGATCCGGTGACCGCCTCAACCACCAACCGTGGACGCCTGATTTTCGGTGCGCTGGCGGGCCTGCTGGTGTGGTTGATTCGCAGCTTCGGGGGTTACCCGGATGGCGTTGCTTTTGCCGTATTGCTGGCGAACATTACCGTACCGTTGATTGACTACTATACGCGCCCGCGCGTTTACGGCCATCGCTGAGGATTGATGATGTTAAAAACGATGCGTAAGCACGGGGTAACCCTGGCACTGTTTGCCGCAGGCTCAACCGGTCTGACGGCGGCTATCGACCAGTTGACTAAAAACACCATCGCCGATCAGGCAGCTAAACAGCAGAACGCACTGTTTGAACAGGTGATTCCGGCGGACCGCTATAATAACGATTTGCTGCAAAGCTGCTATCTGGTTACCGCACCGGCACTTGGGAAAGGTACGCATAAGGTCTATATTGCGCGTCAGGGCGAACAGGCCGTTGCCGCCGTAATGGAAGCGACCGCACCGGATGGCTACTCTGGCGCCATTCAGCTTTTGGTCGGTGCTGATTTCAGCGGTACCGTGCTGGGCAGCCGTGTGACTGAGCATCACGAGACACCGGGACTGGGCGATAAAATTGAGCTGCGAATTTCCGACTGGATCACTCATTTTGCCGGGAAAACCATTGCGGGCGAGAGCGATGCAACGTGGGCGGTGAAAAAAGATGGCGGCCAGTTCGATCAGTTTACCGGCGCGACCATTACGCCTCGCGCTGTTGTAAATGCGGTAAAACGTGCCGGGCTTTACGCTCAAACGTTACCGAATCAACTTTCTAACCTGCAGGCCTGTGGAGAGTAAACCATGAGCGAAGTCAAAGAGGTTATTGTCCAGGGGCTGTGGAAAAACAACTCCGCACTGGTTCAGTTGCTGGGAATGTGTCCGCTTCTGGCAGTGACGTCAACGGCCACCAATGCGTTGGGGCTCGGTCTGGCCACCACCCTGGTTCTGACGTTAACCAACTTTGCCATCTCCTGCCTGCGTCGCTGGACGCCTGCGGAGATTCGTATTCCTATCTACGTGATGATTATCGCCTCGGTCGTGAGCGCCGTGCAAATGCTGATCAACGCTTACGCCTTCGGCCTCTATCAGTCGTTGGGGATTTTTATCCCGCTGATCGTGACCAACTGTATTGTCGTGGGGCGTGCTGAAGCCTTTGCTGCCAAAAAAGGGCCGGCGTTATCGGCTCTGGATGGTTTTGCTATCGGCATGGGCGCGACCTGCACCATGTTTGTGCTGGGCTCCCTCCGCGAGTTGTTAGGTAATGGTACGTTGTTCGACGGCGCGGACGGTCTGCTGGGCAACTGGGCGAAAGTACTGCGTATCGAAGTGTTTCATACCGATACCCCTTTCCTGTTAGCGATGCTCCCGCCAGGTGCTTTTATTGGCCTGGGCATGCTGCTGGCGATTAAATATCTGATTGATGAACGGACGAAACAACGCAAGGCGAAAGCCGTGCCTGCCACGGACGTCGGCGTTGAAACTGCTGAGAAGGCCTGATGAATAAAGCAAAACGGCTGGAGATTTTAAGCCGCCTGCGGGACAACAACCCGCATCCGACCACTGAACTCAATTTTAGCTCCCCTTTCGAGCTGCTGATCGCGGTGCTACTTTCCGCACAGGCGACGGATGTGAGCGTCAATAAAGCCACGGCAAAACTCTATCCGGTCGCTAATACGCCACAGGCGATGCTGGAGCTGGGCGTGGACGGCGTGAAGTCTTATATCAAGACCATCGGCCTGTTTAACAGCAAAGCCGAGAACGTGATAAAAACCTGCCGGATGCTGATAGAGTTGCATAATGGTGAAGTCCCGGAAGATCGCGCGGCGCTTGAAGCGCTGCCAGGCGTGGGGCGCAAAACGGCCAACGTGGTGCTTAATACCGCGTTTGGCTGGCCGACCATCGCGGTTGATACCCATATCTTCCGCGTCTGTAATCGCACGCAATTTGCTCCCGGCAAGAACGTCGAGCAGGTTGAAGAAAAGCTTCTGAAAGTTGTACCGGCAGAGTTTAAGGTCGATTGCCACCATTGGTTGATTCTCCATGGCCGCTACACCTGCATTGCCCGCAAACCGCGTTGTGGTTCCTGCATCATCGAAGATCTCTGTGAATTCAAAGAGAAGGTCGATATCTAGCCTTTCAAGGCGGCCATTTCTCCTACTTGTGCCGCCACTATTCTCTGCCGTTACGCTGTTAATCATTAGAATATGGGAAATTAGTGGTGTGAATGCCATGCATTAAACACTTATTCTGGTTAATTCTTTTTTTATCACCTGAATTTTCTATATTCATTTGATTTTGAACAGCATGGTAACATTATGTTATCTCGATGTTATCTTCTGCTCATATAACGCCCATCAATTCAATGTGTCATCGTGATGACACGAGACGATCAACCAGTTATTTTTCAGAATCCAGGCTATATCACTACTTCAAAAGCGAATCAGCAGAAGATATGGTCACTACGCCATTTTTCGCCCCGGTCAGCAGAGTAAAACGCTACCTAATGGCGATGCGTAAAATTTAAATCTAAATAACATTTATATATCTGGTCATTTGTAGTAACTTACGTATTTGTAACAGAGTATGACAAAAGCCTTGTGCGAAAGCACGGGATAGTGAACATTACTCCCCGTTTCCCCTCCAGAATAACTATAAAGGCGGATGTCGATACGAATTTCCGCCCAGTAACGCCCCGTTAAAATGGGATGTAAAAAAAGAGGTATATGTGTCTACTGCAAACAATAAACCAACTGAAAGCGTAAGTTTGAACGCTTTTAAACAACCAAAAGCGTTCTATTTGATCTTCTCGATCGAACTTTGGGAACGTTTTGGTTACTACGGCTTGCAAGGTATTATGGCTGTCTACCTGGTTAAACAACTGGGTATGTCCGAAGCCGATTCGATTACGTTGTTCTCCTCCTTCAGTGCCCTGGTCTACGGTTTAGTCGCTATTGGCGGCTGGCTGGGCGACAAAATTCTGGGGACTAAACGCGTTATTATGCTGGGCGCAATTGTGCTGGCGATTGGTTATGCGCTCGTTGCATGGTCTGGTCATGACGCCGCTATTGTGTACATGGGTATGGCGACCATTGCGGTCGGTAACGGCCTGTTCAAAGCGAACCCGTCTTCCCTGCTGTCTACCTGTTATGAGAAAGATGACCCACGTCTGGACGGTGCATTTACCATGTACTACATGTCCGTCAACATCGGTTCCTTCTTCTCTATGCTGGCAACGCCGTGGCTGGCTGCGAAATTTGGCTGGAGCGTCGCGTTCGCACTGAGCGTTGTGGGTATGCTGATTACCGTTGTGAACTTCGCGTTCTGCCAGCGTTGGGTGAAACAGTACGGTTCTAAACCTGACTTTGAGCCAATTAACTACCGTAACCTGCTGCTGACTATCGTGGGTGTTGTTGTTCTGGTCACTATCGCGACCTGGCTGCTGCACAACCAGGATATCGCACGCATGGTACTGGGTGTGGTTGCGCTGGGTATTGTGATTATCTTTGGTAAAGAAGCGTTCGCAATGCAGGGTGCTGCACGCCGTAAAATGATTGTGGCGTTCATCCTGATGCTGGAAGCGATTGTGTTCTTCGTTCTCTACAGCCAGATGCCGACCTCGCTGAACTTCTTCGCCATCCGTAACGTTGAGCATTCCATTCTGGGTATCGCGTTTGAGCCGGAACAGTATCAGGCGCTGAACCCGTTCTGGATCATCATCGGTAGCCCGATTCTGGCCGCTATCTACAACAAGATGGGCGACCGTCTGCCGATGCCGCACAAGTTTGCTATCGGTATGGTGCTTTGCTCTGGTGCCTTCCTGGTGCTGCCGCTGGGTGCGAAATTCGCCACCGACGCAGGTATCGTTTCCGTAAACTGGCTGATCCTGAGCTACTGCCTGCAGAGTATCGGTGAACTGATGATCTCCGGACTTGGTCTGGCAATGGTTGCACAACTGGTTCCGCAGCGTCTGATGGGCTTCATCATGGGTAGCTGGTTCCTGACCACTGCAGGTGCGGCACTGATTGCTGGTCGTGTGGCGAACCTGATGGCAGTACCTGAAAACGTTACAGACCCGCTGATGTCACTGGACGTCTACGGTAAAGTCTTCCTGCAGATTGGCGTTGCTACCGGTGTTATCGCTGTGCTGATGCTGCTGACCGCGTCGAAACTGAATCGCATGACTCAGGACGACGACAAAACCGTAACTGCGCAGAAAACCGCTTCCGCGTAATGTCATCGGGAAACATTTGAATTTGAGCCGTTAACGCGAGTTAACGGCTTTTTTTTTATCATCGCTGGCACTAACATAGCGAGATGCCCTTCGTCACCTCTGCGTGGCACAAGATAAAAAACCGATGACATCTGCCAGAAGGAGTTCGCCATGAAGCTGTTTTATAAACCCGGTGCCTGTTCCCTCGCGTCGCATATTTCGCTACGTGAAAGTGGGCTGGATTTCACACTCGTGGGCGTAGACCTGCAAAAGAAAGTGACTGAAACCGGGGAAAATTTCCTGCAAACCAACCCGAAAGGACAGGTTCCCACGCTCCAGCTGGACGACAACACCGTTCTGACCGAAGGCGTTGCCATCATGCAGTACATTGCCGACAGCGTCGCCGACCGTCAGCTTCTCGCACCGGTCAGCAGCATCAGCCGCTATAAAACGCTGGAATGGCTTAACTTCATCGCTACCGAACTGCACAAGGGCTTTACTCCCCTGTTCCGCCCGGATACGCCTGAAGATTACAAACCGACTGCTCGCGCGCTGCTGGACAAAAAAATGGCCTATATCGATAGCGAGCTTGCCGATTGTGAATGGATTAGCGGCTCGCGCTTTACGATTGCCGATGCGTATCTGTTTACCGTCCTGCGCTGGGCATTTGCGGTAAAACTGGAGATGAGCGGTTATAAAAATATTGCGGCCTATATGACACGGGTCGCGGCGCGTCCTGCCGTTGCGGCAGCGATGGCGGCGGAAGGTCTTAAATAACACTAAACAATGCCGGATAAGCGCAAGCGCCATCCGGCAAGATGCCGCTTCAGACGTAAAAAAGGGCGTGATTTCTCACGCCCTTTTTTCATTTCTGTTGCGCTGAATTACTTCCAGCACACCAGGCAGTAGTTTTTCTTACCACGACGCAGCAGCGTGTAGCGGCCATACAGACGATCGCTTTCGCTAAAAGTATATTCCGGATCGGCCTGTTTCTCACCATTGATGGTGACCGCGTTCGAAGCGATAGTTTTACGCGCCTGGCCACGAGACGGTTGAAGCTCAGAGTCCACCAGCGCCTGCATCAAATCAGCGCCTTTCTCCATCTCAACCATCGGTACGCCATCCTGTGCCAGCTGTTCGAAGTCTGCTTCGCTCAGCGCGCTCAGGGTGCCGTTAAACAGACTTTCAGTAATACGTTTTGCTGCCACCAGACCTTCTTCGCCATGGACCAGACGAGTAACCTGTTCGGCCAGAACGTACTGGGCACGCGGGGCTTTACCGCTGTTTTTGTCTTCTTCTTCCAGCGCATTGATCTCTTCAATGTCCATGAACGTGAAGAATTTCAGGAAGCGATAAACGTCAGCATCAGCGGTGTTAATCCAGAACTGGTAGAACTTATACGGGCTGGTTTTCTTCGGATCGAGCCATACCGCGCCGCCTTCGGTTTTACCGAACTTGGTACCGTCTGCTTTGGTGATCAGCGGAACCGTCAGGCCGAATACCTGATTCTGGTGCAGACGACGGGTCAAATCGATACCGGAGGTGATGTTGCCCCACTGGTCAGATCCGCCAATCTGCAGCGCAACGCCGTGCAGTTTGTTCAGGCAGGCAAAGTCATAGCCCTGCAACAGGTTATAGGAGAACTCGGTGAAGGAGATGCCCTGATCGTCACGGTTCAGACGCTGCTTAACCGCTTCTTTGTTGATCATCTGATTAACGGAGAAGTGCTTGCCGATATCACGCAGGAAGGTCAGCACATTCATGCCACCAAACCAGTCGTAGTTATTCGCAGCAATGGCTGAGTTGTCGCCACAATTGAAATCGAGGAACGGCGCAACCTGTTTGCGGATTTTATCCACCCACTCCTGAACCGTATCTTCAGTGTTCAGTTTACGCTCGGCAGCTTTGAAGCTCGGGTCGCCAATCAGACCGGTTGCGCCACCTACCAGTGCTACAGGCTTGTGGCCCGCTTGCTGGAAGCGTTTCAGGCATAACAATGGAACAAGATGCCCCAAATGCAAGCTGTCAGCGGTGGGATCGAAGCCGCAATAGAGCGCGATCGGGCCTTGCGCCAGTCGCTCTGCTAACGCTTCCTCGTCCGTCACCTGGGCCACGAGGCCCCGCTCTTGCAATTGTTTAATCAAGTTACTGCTTGCCATCAAATTCTCCATGTATAAACGACTGCACCTCTGTCGGTACACGACTTTTTCGCCTGACGCGAAAGGGATATAGAATAAAGCGCCAGCCCTTTTAGCACCAGCGCTTAACGCAACAATTTTGCCCTTAAGGCGCGAGTCGGTCGATTTTCCAGTCGTTCACGTCGCGTTGATATAAAAAACGGTCGTGCAGACGGTGTTCACCGCCCTGCCAGAACTCCATCTGTTCGATAGAGACGCGATATCCGCCCCAGAAACTCGGCAGCGGGACGTCGCCCTGCTGGAACTTCTGTTTCAGTTCAAGAAATTTGCTTTCGAGGATGCCGCGCGCAGAAATACGGCTCGATTGTTTTGATACCCAGGCACCAATTTGGCTGTCGCGCGGGCGGCTGTGGAAGTATTTAACCACTTCAAGTGTAGAGAGACGCTCCGCTTTGCCGGTGACCATCACCTGACGTTCCAGCGTATGCCAGGGGAACAACAGGCTGATACGCGGATTCTGTTCCAGATGGTGCGCTTTGCGGCTGCCCAGGTTGGTGTAGAACACCATGCCTTTTTCATCATAGTGCTTGAGCAAAACAATACGCTGGTAGGGTTGCCCGTTTTCGTCAACGGTCGCCACCACCATCGCGGTAGGATCGGCAAGCTTCGCCTCACAAGCCTGAGACAACCAGCGCTCGAACAGCGTCAGCGGGTCAGCGGGAAGATCGCGGCGGCGGAGACCGCCACGGGTATACTCTCGGCGCAGATGCGCAATTTGCTGCAATTCGTCGTTATTGGACATAGCGATTGTGATTGTCAGAAATGGGTAGCGTTATTGTGCGCCGCCCGGGTGAAAATCTCAACGCTTGGGGTTTTGTAACTGACAGTTATTCAGCACGATACGGTCACGTTTGTAGACGGTAGCGTCGTTGCCTTTCGACCAAAAAACATAAATGCCGTCAGTATAACGCGCCCCGGATGCCGATAGCCCCTGCGGCAGATGCAACTGCTGGTTGTCATAAACGAAGCTGACTTCCTGGCGCGGATTATTCAGTTTGACGGTAAGTGGTTTCTCATCACACTGGTACTCCAGCGTGTCGGTTTGCATCCGTTCCATAAACTGGTTGTAGGTGCTGCAACCAGCCAGCATTAAAGGAATAACAGCGATAAGTAGTTTTTTCATTGGCGTGCCTTACGACTTTCCTGGTCCACAGGAGGTACGAATCCTCCCTTTTCCCTGAGTTTATCGTGCAGCACGCCAGGAAGATTTCAGCAAACTCCTATTTGCGCGGATTAGCTGGAAAAATAGCGCCCAGAACACTCTCCTGCGAAGCGCCCGTCACCGAAGGTAAATTTCCCGGTAGACCGGCAAGAGTACGCCAGGCAAGCCATGCAAAGGCCAGCGCTTCCATGTCGTCCCCGCTGATACCGTATTCATCCGTCGCGGCAACTTCCGTTCCCGGCAGCATGCCGGCAAGGCGCGTCATCACCATCGGGTTACGGCTACCGCCGCCGCACACCAGCAGACGATCGCAACCACCACTGAGCAACACCTGCTCGCTGATGGTGGTGGCCGTTAACTCAGCAAGTGTTGCCTGCACATCCTGCGGACGTAGCGCCGGGAACTGCCCCAGGACGCGTTCGATCCAGCCGTAGTTGAAATATTCGCGCCCGGTGCTCTTCGGTGCAGGTGCGGCAAAATACGGGTCGCAAAGCATCTCCTGCAACAGCGGCAACAGCACTTTGCCTTCGCTGGCCCATGCCGCATCTTTGTCGTACGGTTTTTTCAGATTGCGCCAGATCCAGGCGTCCATCAACATATTGCCTGGGCCGGTATCAAAACCGCGAACCGACTGACCCGGTATCAGCAAAGAGAGGTTGGCAATCCCGCCAATATTGAGAATCATTCGTCGCTCATCAGGGTGTGACAGCAATGCATGATGGAATGCAGGCACCAGCGGCGCGCCCTGGCCACCTAACGCCATATCGCGACGGCGAAAATCGCCTACCACGGTGACCCCCGTTCGCGCCGCAATAATATTGTTATCGCCAATTTGCAGCGTATGGGGCGCATCACCTGTGGGTTCATGCCAGACGGTTTGCCCGTGACACCCTATCGCCACGATATCTTCAGGCCGCAGATTTTCCTGTTTCATCAGCGCCAGCACCGCATCGGCGAACAACCTTCCCAGACGTGTATCTAACTGACCAAACTGTAAAAGCGTCAGCTGTTGCCCCTGGCATACGGCCAACACCGCCTCTTTCAGGTCAATGGGAATAGGAAACGCGAGGCTGGCCAGTTGTGCCACGCTGTTTTCATCAATTGCCGCCAGCACAACATCAACCCCGTCGAGACTGGTTCCCGACATCACGCCAATATAACGGCCTGATTTCATACGCCTTCCTTAGTTGCATAAGCAGTGGAATTACACTCCACCATAAAGCAATGACCAATGCTATGATGCAATAATAATTTTTAGTGATATTTTATACAGCAAGCCCACATCTGGATAAAAAATGTGCGGTCTTCAGAAGGAGTGTTTAACGTTGGTTAAGTTAATCCACGTTATTATTTGCTCATAGTCGTGCAGAATATATAACCTGCCATGTGCAAATACCATATAATTACCTGATACGGATGCTCGTAAGGGCGTTTCTTGGTGAACAGGAGATTCATAAATGATGTTACGTGTTTTGACCGCTTCTATGATCGGTTTATCGTTAGCAGGGTGCGTTAGCAGCAGCGGTCTGTCCGGCGATGTCTATTCAGCTTCCGAAGCCAAGCAGGTTCAGAATGTCACCTACGGTACCATCGTTAACACGCGTCCGGTACAGATTCAGGGCGGCGACGATAGCAACGTCATTGGCGCTATCGGCGGTGCGGTACTGGGTGGTTTCCTCGGGAATACCATTGGCGGCGGTACAGGCCGTTCACTGGCAACCGCAGCAGGTGCCGTCGCGGGTGGCGTAGCCGGCCAGGGTGTCCAGGGCGCGATGAACAAAACTCAGGGCGTTGAGCTGGAAATTCGTAAAGATGACGGTAATACCATCATGGTAGTACAGAAACAGGGTGATACACGCTTCTCTGCAGGCCAGCGCGTCGTGATGGCGAGCAATGGCAGCCAGGTGACTGTCTCCCCGCGTTAATGACCTATCAGCGTGGCCCAATCGGGTCACGCCATTTATTTAATCTGCTGACAATTCCTTACATTCCCCACCATTCCATTAGAATTATTGACGACGTGAATATAAATATGCCATATAACGCATATATTACTTGCGCCAAAACAATATTCTCTGTGTTAAATTCATCTAAGATTAATCCCACCGGGATGGATGCCCTGTGAAGCCGTGAGTATTTTCACTCCGAATAATATTGGAATGCCCTCTATGTTGATGAAATTGAAGTTACCGTTACAACGTTTTTTGGTTTACTTCACCATTTGTATTTTGGGGATTGTTATCCTTAACCACTTCTCGGCGGCAATAATTCATCGTACCCCTACGATAGCACCGCTACTTTTTCCTATCCTGACTATTTTTCTAATGGTTTTCCATGGCATGATTGCCGCCTTCATGATAATGAAATACTCCTGCGATAAACATCGTCTTTATCTCACGCCGATAGCCCTTGCCTTCGCAGGCTCTGCCATTCTGATGCTGGGCACGCTGGACAGTTTCCCTGACTGGTTTATGTGTACCGGCTTAACAAAAGTTAACTATAACGACACGCTGATTTTTTATTTCTTTCGCAATATCATGATGGCGCTTCTTTTTATTTTCGCCGTCATTTTGTACGCATTGAAAAAACGCGAGATGCATACCGTAAAAATTCATACGATTATTCTCGTAGTTATCCTCCTGTTTACGTCGGGCATGCTATTATTGTCCTGGCTTTACTCTAGTCATTACGAGTTACTTAGTGTCAATTTTGTCGATAATAACACTTATCAGTTTACGCAATTATGGGGAAACCAACTGGGATGGGGGTTAATTGCACTGTGGGTTGTCGCTTTGCTGACAATTCTTATTGTGACGAAGCTGAATAATATATTCTGGTATAGCGGAGCGTTTTTCTGCGCATGCTACATCTTTACGCTGATTGTTCTGATGTCATCGGGGCATAGCGCGGGGTACACCTGGTATGAGGCCCGGTTGTTCGAGACCATCTCTACCCTGTTCCTGATTCTGGTGCTACTCTGCGATGTCTTCACGCTTTACCGTCAGTCCAATACCCGTTACATGCATTCATATCAAAACTCTATCCGCGATCCGCTGACGCAACTTTTTAACCGTAGCTATTTCTATGACACCTTTACCGCATTGATGCCAAAAGTCGCTAGCGGGCAACCTGTCTCGGTGATTGTCAGTGACCTGGACCATTTTAAACGTATCAACGACAAATACGGCCATTTGCAGGGTGATAAGGTGATTCAGTTTGTTTCGAAGGTTCTGCAGGATTCTGTTCGACAAAATGATATTGCTGCACGCATTGGTGGAGAAGAGTTCGCCCTGCTGCTGGTCGGCGCGTCCTCGAACGTTGCTGAAGGGATTGCCGAACGTATTCGTGTCGCCATTGCCAGCCAGGACGCGGAAAGTAGTCAATCGCAATTGCCGGAGCCTATCACTATCAGTATGGGCGTTTTCACCGCCACTGACCTGACGGTTAACGTAGAAGAGTGCGTGCGTCGGGCGGATGAAGCGATGTACCGGGCAAAAGCAGCCGGACGTAACCGCGTGGTCGTGTGGGAATAAGACGTAAAAAGCCCTGCCTTCTGGCAGGGCTTCTGACGAACACAATCAATCTCTGGATTGCAGATCGATAATGTTTTGTTCCAGCTTATGGATGAGCGCAACCAGTTGGTCAGTCTCTTCCGGCGTGATCCCAGAAAGAATCTCGCCGCGTGTTTTACTGATCACCGCTTCCATCTCTTCAATCAATGGTTCGGCTTTTTCAGTCAGTTTTATACGCTTAGCACGACGATCGTTTGCGCACGTTTGGCGAGAGATAAGACCTTTCTCTTCCAGTTGATCCAGCGTGCGAACCAATGACGGCTGCTCGATGCCGATCGCTTTAGCCAACTGGATCTGTGACTGCTCTGGGGGCAACTGATGAATATTATGCAGTGTTACCCAGTGCGTCTGCGTGAGTTCCAGAGGTTTGAGGCGATGGTCGATCAGAGCACGCCAAATGCGCACCAACCGTGCCAGATCAGAACCTAATGGCGATTCCAATTTCATCTCCTTATAATTAGCTTGCTAAGTTATTATACTGATTTTAGAATAGTGTGCAGTATTTAAATACTCAAAACAAATGCATTGCTGCCTACGCGCAAAGCAGAGCAATGATTTACACTGTGTTAAAATTGCCTGCATTTCGTTAGCGTTACGCTCACTATCGAGTCTTAACTCTTCAATTGCAAAGGATTTCTGCTTGTGAAGTCGATTCTTCAACTCCCGGGACTACCGCTGCAAGACCTCATGGTGGGTGCCTCAATCTATTTCCCACCGCTATTTAAAGCCGTCCTGCTCGGCTTTCTTATCTGGCTGGTTGCGCACCAGCAACTCCGTGACTGGATGTACGCGGGCGATATCTGGCATCCCCTGCTGATGGATCTCTCGCTGTTTGCCCTGTCTGTATGTGGCGCGTTGCTGATTTTGGTTCTGTGGTGAAGCTATCTAAATGAAAAAATTAAAATATTTCTCTACGCTTCTGGTTGCTGCTCTGGCGGCAATCGCGGTCTGGCTGTGCTGGAACTACTATATGCAGTCACCCTGGACGCGCGACGGGAAAATCCGCTCAGAGCAGGTCAATATTACCCCGCAGGTTTCCGGCAGCATTCTGAAGCTGAATGTGAAGGACAACCAGTTTGTTAAAGCAGGCGACGTCCTGTTTGAGATTGATCCAACGCCATGGCGCATTGCCGTGATGAACGCCGAAGCGCAGCTGGCAAAAGCGCAGTCCGACCTGGTGAAAGCTAACCATGAAGCCACCCGCCGTCAGAACCTGCCGCATAATTATATTTCAGCAGAAGATCTTGATAGCGCAAATATGTCGGTCAAAGCCGCTAAAGCCACCGAGGATGCCGCCGCCGCAGAGCTTGAACATGCCCGCTGGCAGCTGACGCAAACCCTCGTCAAAGCGCCGGTCGACGGCTGGGTTACTAACCTGTCTACACGCGTCGGCAACTACGCCACTCAGGGCCAACCGGTGTTTGCGCTGATCGACAGTCACTCATTCTATGTCGTCGGCTATTTTGAAGAGACCAAGCTGCGCCATATCGCACCAGGCGACAGTGCCGCTATCCAGCTCTACAGCAACGGCAAAACGTTACAGGGTCACGTTAACAGTATTGGTCGCGCGATTTACGACCAAAGTCTGGAGAGCGACAGCAGCCTGGTGGCCGACATCAAACCCAATATCCCGTGGGTTCGCCTGGCACAGCGTGTGCCGGTGCGTATCGAATTTGATAGCCTGCCGGATGACGTTGTGCTGGTCGCCGGGACCACCTGCTCCGTGTCGATTGGCAGCCAAAAATGACCCTACCGAGTCTGAGCCTGGCGTCACTGCCCTGGTTTAAGGCAACCCCGGCGCAGTGGCGATACGCATTACGTAACGGTATCGCCATGTGTCTGGCGCTGACCATCGCCTACTACCTGCAACTCGATGAACCCTACTGGGCGATGACCTCTGCGGCGGTGGTGAGTTTCCCTACCGTCGGCGGCGTAATCAGTAAGAGTTTTGGTCGTATCGCCGGAAGCCTGTTTGGTGCCTGGGCGGCGGTGATTATTGCCGGTCACACCTTAACCGATCCGTGGCTCTTTTTAGTCTGTATGGCTGGCTGGATAAGCTTTTGCACCTGGGCGTGCGCGATGTTCACCAACAACGTGGCCTACGCCTTTCAGCTTGCGGGCTATACCTGCGCCATTATCGCGTTCCCGGTGATCAACGTCGCCGACGCTACCGAATTGTGGACTATCGCTCAGGCGCGTGTTTGCGAAGTGATTGTCGGCATTTTATGCGGTGGGTTAATGATGATGATCCTGCCCAGTACGTCTGATGGCACCGCACTGCTGACCGCGCTGAAAAATATGCATGCCCGCCTGCTGGAACACGCCAGCCTGCTCTGGCAACCGGTGACGACCGATGCGATTCGCACCGCGCATGAAAGCGTCATCGGCCAAATTCTTACCATGAACCTGCTGCGTATTCAGGCATTCTGGAGCCATTATCGTTTCCGTCAGCAAAACTCGCTATTGAATGCGCTTCTCCACCAGCAACTGCGGCTTACCAGTGTGATCTCGAGCCTGCGACGCATGCTGCTCAACTGGCCCAATCCACCGGAGAACATTCGCCCGGTGATTGAACAACTTTTGCAGGCGCTGGCGCGGCCCGGTTGCGATATCTACACCGTCGCGCGGATTATTGCGCCGCTGGCTCCAACCGACCAGCAGGATTACCGCCATCGCGCATTCTGGGATCGCCTGCGGTATTTTTGCCGGGTATATCTCAGCAGCAGTCGATGGCTTTCGCGGCTGGAAAATGCGACCGCCGTTTCTGAATTTTCCGTACCTGCCGCCCCCGCCCTGATGCGCCATACGGACCATGCGGAAGCCGCCTGGAACGGCGTGCGCACTTTCTGCGCCCTGCTGGCTGTCGGCGCGTGGGCTATCAGCACGCAATGGGAGTCGGGCGCAGCCGCGCTGACCTTATCCGCTATTTGCTGCGTACTCTATTCTGTTTCACCTTCGCCGTTTAACTCACTGACGCTATTGATGCGCACCCTGGTGCTGCTCTCTCTGTTCAGCTTTGTGGTTAAATTTGGCCTGATGGTGCAAGTAACCGATTTATGGCAATTTCTGCTTTTTCTGTTTCCGCTGCTGACCACGATGCAGTTACTCAAATTACAAATGCCGAAGCGCGCCGGGCTGTGGGGGCAACTGATTGTCTTTATGGGCTCGTTTATCGCCGTGACCAATCCACCGGTTTATGACTTTGCGGATTTTCTGAATGATAATCTGGCTAAGATCCTCGGCGTTGGGCTGGCATGGATGGCGTTTGCGGTACTAAAACCCGGCTCCGATGCGCGAAAAAGCCGTCGCCATATTCGTGCGTTACGGCGTCACTTCGTTGATCAACTCAGCCGCCATCCCAACAACAGCGAGCACGATTTTGAGTCGCTGGTTTACCATCATATCAGTCAGTTAAGTAACAGTAAGGATGAACTGGCTCGGCGCTGGCTGCTCCGCTGGGGGGTGGTGCTGTTGAACTGCAGTCATGTGGTATGGCAATTACGCAGTTGGGAAGCACGTTCGGACCCGCTTTCACAGGTACGCGATCTCTGTATCAGCCTGCTGCGCGATGTGATGAGCGAGCGCGGCGTCCAGCAACGTCCGCTCACCACGTCATTACAGGAATTACAACGTATTTCCGAGGCACTGTCCCATCATCACCAGCCGGCCGCCCGTGAACTGGCGTCGATTGTCTGGCGACTACACTGCTCATTATCGCAGCTGGAACAAGCGCCGGTAGTCGGAACGATTACCGAACGCACTACTTAATCACCCCACAGGCATAGCGCGCCCCGCCGCCGCCCAGCGGCTTGGGATGATCGGACATGTTATCGCCACCGACGTGGATCATCAGCGCTTTGCCTTCAATGTCCGCTAATTTTTTCAGGCGTGGCGCATACACCGGCGTGGTCGCTTTTCCGTCTTTATCCACGATTAACGCAGGTAAATCCCCGAGATGGCCTTTACCATCCGGCCCTTCATGCTTACCGGTTTTTTCAGGATCGAAATGCCCTCCTGCGGCCTCCGCTGCGCTGGCTTTCCCCTCTTTGATGGCGGGCTGACAACTGCCGTTGGCATGGATATGGAAACCGTGTTCTCCAGGTGGCAATGCTTTGAGATCGGGCGCAAATTCCAGCCCTTTATCCGTTTCGCTAATTTTGATGCTGCCAATTGACTGGCCGACGCTCTGGGATGTGACAAGATTCATTTCAACATTGTCACCCGCAGCCTGTGCGCCAGCAGAAAAAGCCAGCGCAAGGATCGTCAGAGTAAATCGTTTCATGAGACCTCCGTTACTGTCGTGTCCCCGTTAAGTGTAAACCAGGGACACGTTTTTCACCGGAGGTCGGGGAAATGGCTCAGGGAACGTCAAAGCCCAACGCAGCCTTACGGATGCGGAACCACTGCTGACGCGTCATTTCCAGCGACTGGGATTCAATCGCCGAACGTACACGTTCGATTTTACCGGAACCGATGATTGGCAACGGTTTCGACGGCAGACGCATCACCCAGGCGTAAACCACCTGCTCGATGCTGGCAGCGTTTAGCTCTGTAGCCACTTGCGCCAGTTCAGCGCGCAACGGCTGAAACTCATCATCGTTAAATAAGCGACCGCCGCCAAGGCAGGACCACGCCATCGGGCGAATACGCATTTGCTGGAGTTGATCCAGCGTGCCGTCCAGAATCGTTGGTTGATGAATTGGGGAGATTTCTACCTGGTTGGTTGCCAGAGTAAACGGCAGGCGCGACTGCAACAGCGTGAACTGTGCGGGCGTAAAGTTAGACACGCCGAAGTGGCGCACTTTTCCGCTCTGGTGCAAGTTCAGAAATGCTTCTGCCACTTCGTCGGCATCCATTAACGGGTCCGGGCGATGAATCAACAGCAGATCCAGATGGTCGGTCGCCAGGTTAATCAGCGACTGCTCTGCACTGCTGATAATGTGCTTGCTGTCGGTAATATAGTGGCCCAGCACGTTTTCGGTTTTCGCGGTGGTGGCGATACCGCATTTGGTGACGATTTCCATACGTTCGCGCAGATGCGGCGCAAGCTTCATCGCTTCGCCGAAGGCTGCTTCACACTGATACCCGCCGTAAATATCGGCGTGATCGACCGTCGTCACGCCCAGATCGAGGTGCTCTTCAATAAAACTCACTAACTGACGGGCGGACATGTTCCAGTCCATCAAACGCCAGTATCCCATGACGAAACGTGAAAATTCCGGCCCTTGCGGCGCCAGGGTAATACGCTGAACCATAACAGCTTCCTCAACGAAAATTTGCTACGAGTATACGCAATTCTGCCGTTAAAACAGTGAAGGCTGCTGAGGTTCTTCGGCATCGTTGGGTTTGTTTGCGCGTAATTTGCGCAGCAGACGCTGTCGGCAGAGGCGTATAACCTCCTGCTTTTGCGTATCACTCATCTTTTGCCAGTTAAAGCGCTCATCGCGACTGCGCATACAGCCCCGGCAATATCCGCGCTCGTCACTCTGACATATACCCCGGCACGGACTCTGCACCGGGAAAAACTCCAGTTGCTCCGCCACGTTGCCCTCCTGTGATAGATATATCTTCATTGAAGACGTTTACGTCCGGCTCTGCAACTTTATCGTCTACGGAAAGGATGAAAAAAAACTTGCACTAGACCGATTGGTCTATTAGATTATTTCCCCATGAGCAAACATAGTGAACACGATACCCGCGAACACATTCTGGCCACCGGCGAGCAGCTTTGCATGCAGCGCGGTTTTGTTGGAATGGGCTTAAGCGAACTGTTGAAAACGGCGGAAGTTCCGAAAGGATCGTTCTACCACTATTTCCGTTCGAAAGAAGCCTTTGGCGTCGCGATGCTTGAACGCTATTTTGCCGATTATCACCAGCGCCTTGCGCAACACTTTGCCGCAGGTGAAGGTACCTATCGCGATCGCCTGCTGGCTTACTATCAGCAGGCCGTTAACCAGTTTTGCCAGCAGGGAAAAATTAGCGGTTGTTTAACCGTGAAGCTCTCTGCGGAAGTGTGCGACCTGTCGGAAGACATGCGCACAGAAATGAATAAGGGCGCCAGCCAGATCATCAACCTGCTGGCGCAGGCGCTGGAACAAGGCCGTCGTCACGGATGTTTACGCTTTGACGGTGAAGCGCATACCCAGGCAGAAGTGCTCTATTCACTTTGGCTGGGTGCAAACCTTCAGGCCAAGATTTCAAAGAGCTCAACGCCGCTTGAAAGCGCGCTGGCTCACGCCAAAACGATGATTGCAGCGCCCACACAATAAGGGCGTTTTATTTTACCGAATCACTAGACGACCGGTCTACTCAGGAGTCACCATGTCGCAAGAAAAACTGTTTACCCCACTGAAAGTGGGTGCTGTAACCGCCCCTAACCGTGTCTTTATGGCCCCGCTCACCCGCTTACGCAGCATTGAGCCAGGCGATATCCCAACACCGCTGATGGCTGAGTATTACCGTCAACGCGCCAGTTCAGGGCTGATTATTTCTGAAGCGACGCAAATCTCCGCCCAGGCAAAAGGCTATGCTGGCGCGCCGGGTCTCTACAGCAAAGAGCAAATTGCTGCGTGGCAAAAAATCACCGCAGGGGTTCACGCTGAAGGCGGTCGCATTGCCGTACAATTCTGGCACACTGGGCGTATTTCCCACTCCAGCCTGCAACCTGGCGGCCAGGCTCCGGTTGCGCCGTCTGCGTTGAGCGCCGGTACACGTACTTCCCTGCGTGACGAAAAGGGTCATGCTATTCGCGTTGATACTTCTATGCCGCGTGCGCTGGAAACCGAAGAGATCCCGGGGATTGTGAATGATTTCCGTCAGGCGGTCGCCAATGCCCGTGAAGCCGGTTTCGACCTGGTTGAACTGCACTCTGCACACGGATATCTGCTGCATCAGTTCCTTTCGCCTTCTTCTAACCACCGTACCGATCAATACGGCGGCAGCGTCGAAAACCGTGCGCGTTTGGTGCTGGAAGTGGTTGACGCCGCAATCGAAGAATGGGGTGCCGATCGCATTGGTATCCGCGTATCGCCGATTGGTTCCTTCCAGAACGTGGATAATGGCCCGAACGAAGAAGCCGACGCACTGTACCTGATTGAAGAACTGGGCAAACGCGGAATTGCGTACCTGCACATGTCTGAACCAGACTGGGCCGGCGGCGAACCGTACAGCGAAACGTTCCGTGAAAAAGTACGCGCCCGTTTCCAGGGTGTGATTATCGGTGCCGGGGCCTACACGCCGGAAAAAGCCGAAGATCTGATTCAAAAAGGATTAATTGACGCGGTGGCCTTTGGTCGCGCATATATCGCCAACCCGGACCTGGTGGCTCGCCTGCAACGCAAAGCGGAACTCAACCCGCAGCGTCCCGAAAGTTTCTACGGCGGCGACGCCGAAGGTTACACCGATTACCCTACACTGTAATCGCACATTGATAGCGGCAGGGATCCGCCGCTATACTAAAATAATGTTTTATTTTAAATAACGATTATCCAGTGAGAGGAAATTATGCGCTTATTGCACACCATGCTTCGTGTTGGCGACCTGCAACGTTCCATCGAGTTTTACACCAAAGTACTGGGTATGAAACTGCTGCGTACCAGTGAAAACACCGAATACAAATACTCACTCGCCTTCGTCGGCTACGGTGACGAAAAAGACGAAGCCGTGATTGAGTTGACCTATAACTGGGGCGTCGATAAATACGACCTCGGCAATGCTTATGGTCATATCGCCCTGAGCGTCGACAACGCCGCGGAAGCCTGTGAGCGTATTCGCCACAACGGCGGCAACGTTACCCGTGAAGCCGGCCCGGTAAAAGGCGGCACCACGGTTATCGCCTTCGTTGAAGATCCGGACGGTTATAAAATCGAACTGATTGAAGAAAAAGACGCCGGCAAAGGCCTTGGCAACTGATTCCCCACGGGCGCTACGGCGCCCGTTCTTTTATCCGCTTTTACTGCATCCCCTGGCAAAATTTGCCATAATGCGCGCTACTTTTTTCAGGTTAAGAGATTCTAATGTCCGACAATGCGCAACTGAATGGTCTGTGCGACCGTTTTCGTGGTTTTTATCCCGTGGTGATTGATGTTGAAACCGCCGGATTCAACGCCAAAACTGATGCTCTGCTCGAAATCGCAGCGATCACGTTGAAAATGGATGAAGATGGCTGGTTGATGCCGGACACCACTGCACATTTCCATGTTGAGCCGTTTGAGGGTGCGAATCTGCAACCGGAAGCACTGGCGTTTAACGGTATTGATCCGACTGACCCTGAACGTGGCGCCGTAAGCGAACATGACGCGCTGCATGCCATATTCAAAATGGTGCGCAAAGGGCTGAAAGACGCGGGCTGCAACCGTGCCATTATGGTCGCGCATAACGCCACCTTCGATCACAGCTTCATGATGGC
This sequence comes from Pseudocitrobacter sp. 73, assembly GCF_008369545.1. Classification (NCBI taxonomy): domain Bacteria; kingdom Pseudomonadati; phylum Pseudomonadota; class Gammaproteobacteria; order Enterobacterales; family Enterobacteriaceae; genus Pseudocitrobacter; species Pseudocitrobacter sp. 73. The sequence goes on from NZ_VTZO01000008.1 coordinate 170,259, forward strand.
CGCCGCCGAGCGCGCGAATCTGAAACGCAATCCGTTCCACCCTTTCGTGACTTTCGATACCGCTGCGCTGAGCGGGCTGGCGCTGGGGCAAACCGTTCTGTCGAAAGCCTGTATTGCGGCTGGAATGGTCTTTGATGGCGAGCAGGCGCACTCCGCGCTGTACGATACGGAACAGACGGCGCAGCTCTTTTGCGAAATCGTCAACCGCTGGAAACGTCTGGGCGGCTGGCCGCTACCCCTTACTTCGGAATAAATCACATAAAAAAAGCGACCGTTTCAGGTCGCTTTTTTTTGCCGGAAGGCGGTTAACACGGTAACCGCCTGCGAATCACTCCGCTTTCGGCTCTTCTTCTTTATATTTTGCCGCCGTTTCTTTAATCAACTGCTGCAATTCACCGCGCTGGTACATCTCGATGATGATGTCGCAGCCGCCAACCAGCTCGCCATCAACCCACAGCTGCGGGAAGGTCGGCCAGTTCGCGTATTTCGGCAGTTCAGCGCGAATTTCCGGGTTTTGCAGAATATCTACGTATGCAAAACGTTCGCCACAGGCAGAGAGCGCCTGGACAGCTTGTGCGGAAAAACCGCAGCTTGGCAGTTTCGGGGAACCCTTCATGTACAGCAGGATGGGGTTCTCAGCGATCTGACGTTGGATTGTTTCAACAGTTGTGCTCATTGTCTTACTTCCTTAACTTCGAATACCACATGTAGTCTGACATTGTAGCGTTTCAGACCTCAGACGGAAAATAACATTTTATTCACTCTTTACTCTTTTACCCGCTGAGTGCAGAACATGCTTTCAAAATGTCACTTTAACAGCACACTGACAAAAAATCTGTGCATTTTTTAGCTGATTGTATTTCAATTGCCGTTTTTTTTTGCACTTGCTAACGAAACACTCTTTTAGATACAAAATCGCTATTAACATTATTGGTTTATATGGATTAGAATTGATGAGTTTTGTAAATCATACCCAGGCATGAATTTAATGCCTTCATTCTCAGAGGATTGCTCAGTGGCGCGAATAAAAAAAATGTCGATCACGCTCTGTGCTTTGCTGTTTTCATCATTGACATTCTCGCCGCTCTCGCACGCTTCCGGTCACACGAAAGCCACGGCGGCGCAAAAATCGCATTCCGCCAAGGGAAGCGAACGGAAGAAGAAAAATACCGTCAGCAAAAGCAGCAGCAAGAAGAAGTCCACCGCCTCAACCAGCAAAAAAACCACCACTAAGGCGACGGCAAGTAAAAAAACCGCCTCTACCGCCAGCAAATCATCCCGCACTGCGCGCACAGCCAGCACCACGAAGACGGCTTCTACCCGCCGTAGCAAAAGCAGCGCGATGAAAACCGCAGCGACAAACGTCACCACCAAATGCGTGGTCCGTAAAGGGCATAAGAAAACCTGTACCACCAGCACGGTAGAGAACAAACCGTTAACTATCGCCGAAGCGCATAAGGCGCGCGTGCAGAAAGCACAAAAAACGGCGATGAATAAATTGATGGACCAGATTGGCAAACCCTATCGCTGGGGCGGAACATCTCCGCGCACCGGTTTTGATTGCAGTGGTCTGGTTTATTACGCGTATAAAGATCTGGTGAAATTTCGTATTCCACGTACCGCTAACGAAATGTACCACCTGCGCGATGCCCGTGCGATTGACCGTGGCGAGCTGGAGAGCGGCGATTTAGTGTTCTTCCGCACGCGTGGCCGTGGCACCGCCGATCACGTTGGCGTCTATATCGGCGGCGGGAAGTTTATTCAGTCTCCGCGTACCGGTCGTGACATTCAAATTACCTCGCTCAGTGAAGACTACTGGGACCGCCACTACGTCGGCGCACGCCGCGTGATGACGCCGAAAACCATCCGCTAACCCCTGCCCTGCCACGCTACTGGCAGGGTAACCTTCTCTTTTATCACACCTTTTAATTTGCTACTCTAACCACACTCAGTACAGGGTTACTGAGGATATTAACTATAAAAAGGAGAGTAGCAATGTCGTTCGAATTACCTGCATTACCGTATGCCAAAGACGCTCTGGCACCGCACATTTCTGCCGAGACGCTCGAATATCATTATGGAAAACATCACCAGACTTACGTCACCAACCTGAACAATATGGTTAAAGGGACGGCGTTTGAAGGCAAATCGCTGGAAGAGATCATTCGCACCTCTGAAGGTGGCGTGTTTAACAACGCAGCGCAGGTCTGGAACCACACCTTCTACTGGCACTGCCTGGCACCGAACGCCGGTGGCGAACCGACCGGTGATGTGGCAGACGCCATCAACCGTTCTTTCGGTAGCTTTGCTGAGTTTAAAGCGCAGTTCAGCGATGCAGCCGCGAAGAACTTCGGTTCTGGCTGGACCTGGCTTGTGAAAAAAGCCGACGGCAGCCTGGCGATTGTCTCTACCTCTAACGCGGGTACGCCGTTGACGACCGATACCAAACCGCTGCTGACGGTAGATGTGTGGGAGCATGCTTACTACATTGATTACCGCAATGCGCGCGTGAGCTATCTGGAGCACTTCTGGGCGCTGGTAAACTGGAAGTTTGTTGCTGAGAATCTGGCGGCATAAAGAAATGACGCAGAAGGGTTTTCCCTTCTGCGTTTTTGTTACTGACTGACCACGGCCTCTTCACCCTGTGAACGGCTGCTAAAGAAGACGAGCATTAGCGCAACCCCTGCCACAATCGCCCCCATCACCGGCACAAAGCTATACCCCAGTCCACCTGAAATCACCGCCCCACCGGCTACGGCACCCAATGCATTACCAAGATTAAACGCGCCAATGTTTACCGACGAAGAGAGCCCCGGCGCTTCATGCGCAACACGCATCACGCGCATTTGCAACGGTGGCACTACCGCAAAGGTCGCCGCACCCCACACCACCATACTGAATGCCGCGCCGATTTCTGTACGCGCCAGGAACGGGATCGCCAGCATAATCAGCATCAACAGCAGCAGAAAACCTTTCAACGTGCCGCTGACCGAACGGTCGGCAAATTTACCGCCAAGATAGTTGCCGATTGAGAAGCCCACGCCAATCAGCACCAGCATTAATGTGATAAAGGCAGGTGTCGCATGCGTGATGGTGTGCAAAACCGGAGAAATATAGGTATAGAGCGTGAACATCGCCCCGGCGCCCAGTACAGTCGTGAGTAACGCAGACAGTACCTGTGGACGTACCAGCACCGACAGTTCACGTTTCACGTCCGGTTTCTCGCCCGCCCCGCCCTTCGGCAGCGACAACCACAGGCCGATAATGGCAATGACGCCAAGCCCAGCCGTCGCCAGGAACGACATGCGCCAGCCGATGGTCTCCCCAAGCCACGTAGCCGCCGGAACGCCGCCGATATTGGCGATGGTCAACCCCATAAACATGGTCGCTACCGCGCTGGCTTGCTTATGTTTTGGCACCACGCTTGCGGCAACAACAGATCCCAGACCAAAGAACGCGCCATGGTTGAGGCTGGTTATAATGCGCGACAGCATCAGTGTGGTGTAATCCGGGGCGATGGCAGAAAGGACATTACCCAGGGTAAAAATCGCCATCAGGAAAATTAAGGCGTTGCGGCGTGCGCGATGTGAGAGCAGCAGCGTCATCAGCGGCGCGCCAACCATGACACCTACGGCGTAGGCGCTGATCAACATACCTGCGGCAGGAATCGAGACATCAACCCCTTTGGCAATAACGGGTAATAGCCCCATCGGCGAAAATTCGGTGGTGCCGATCCCGAATGCGCCTACGGCTAACGCCAGTAAGGGATAATTCACTTTCATGCTTTGACTCCGATTTGCCGCTAACGCAGGGCGGCGTGACAACAGAATGCAAAAGCATGACATCAATCACAAAAAAACAGAAGTGAACAAATCAGCAAAATATTTTTGCTGAAATGATAACAATCGCAGAGAGGGAGAGCCGTCTCTCCCTTTAGGATGGGTTAATGCAGGACGGCGGTCAGCGCGGCAGCAACGATCAGCGCCAGCGTAATAACCGTAGTGGTAATTGACATCTTCAGTTCAGTACTCATCAATTTTTCTCCTTATTATCCCCACACCAAAAGTGAGCTATGTCATTTTTGCACACTTATTCGCAAAAATCTTCCCGGATTTCACGCAATAACCGATTTTGCGCTTCCACTTTTGTCAAAGATAAGACAAAATTCGACGCTTATTAAAAAGTGTATCGGCCATTGACCCCCTCCTGTCGTCCTGTGTCGTTTTCCCGGCGAACCGCAATTCATAACATTGCGCCAGGGTGAGTGAAGGCAAACGTTTTCGTATTGAATCGATCAGGGGCAGGCCCGGGTCTGGAGTGAGATGGAATGGCAACTATTAAAGATGTAGCGAAGCGCGCAAACGTTTCCACTACAACTGTATCACATGTGATTAACAAGACGCGTTTTGTCGCCGAAGAGACGCGTGAAGCGGTGTGGGCGGCAATCAAAGAATTGCACTACTCTCCCAGCGCCGTGGCCCGCAGCCTGAAGGTCAATCACACCAAATCCATTGGTTTGTTGGCGACCAGCAGTGAAGCTGCCTACTTTGCAGAAATTATTGAAGCTGTTGAGAAAAACTGCTTCCAGAAAGGCTATACCCTGATCCTCGGCAACGCGTGGAACAATCTTGAGAAACAGCGCGCATACCTCTCCATGATGGCGCAGAAACGCGTCGATGGTCTGCTGGTAATGTGTTCCGAATATCCGGAACCACTGCTGCAGATGCTGGAAGAGTACCGTCATATTCCGATGGTGGTTATGGACTGGGGTGAAGCGAAAGCCGACTTTACCGATTCGGTTATCGATAACGCCTTCGAAGGCGGCTATATGGCCGGCCGTTATCTGGTGGAGCGTGGGCATCGCGAAATTGGCGTTATCCCAGGCCCACTTGAGCGCAATACGGGTGCGGGTCGTCTGGCTGGCTTTATGAAAGCCATGGAAGAGATGATGATTAAGGTGCCGGAAAACTGGATTGTTCAGGGTGATTTTGAACCGGAATCCGGTTATCGTGCAATGCAGCAAATTCTGTCCCAGAATCCGCGCCCTACCGCTATCTTCTGCGGTGGCGATGTCATGGCAATGGGCGCATTATGCGCCGCAGACGAAATGGGGCTGCGCGTGCCGCAGGATATCTCGCTGATTGGTTACGACAACGTGCGCAACTCGCGTTTCTTTACGCCAGCACTGACCACCATCCACCAGCCGAAGGATTCCCTCGGGGAAACCGCCTTCAACATGCTGATGGACCGAATTGTCAGTAAACGCGAAGAGTCGCAGTCCATCGAGGTGCACCCACGCCTGATTGAACGCCGCTCCGTGGCCGACGGCCCGTTCCGCGACTATCGTCGTTAAGCCTCTTTGCGAACGCTCGCTGCGGGCGTTCGCAACCATTCACTGTTCAACGTTTCACTGTCCCCCAAATAGGCTAATAACCAGCTTAGCGCCGGTGAACTGTCGTTTTGCTGCCAGGTCAGACAACAGGCCGCATCGGGAAACGGGTTTTCCAGTTCCAGAGCAACCCATTCGCCTTTATCTACCTTCGGTCGCGCAAAATGCTCTGGCACCATGCCAACGCATAACCCTGCGGATAAGCAGGTTTCTGACGATTCCCAGTCAGGCACCACGACCCTTTTCTGATTATCCAGCAACCATGTGGTACGTTTAGGTAACGAACGTGACGTATCTTCACGCACCAGCGACGGCCAGTTGCGCAACACATCATCACTGAGTGGCCCTGTCATTTGCGCCAGTGGATGGGAACGGGCTACCACGCACTGCCAGCTCAGCATGCCCATATCCCGAAACGCATAGCGACCACCAACCGGTATCGCGCGCGTCGCGCCAATCGCTAACTCAACTCGCCCATCCGCCAGCGCATCCCACACGCCATTAAATACTTCCTGATACACCAGCAGCTCTACATCACTGAAGTGGCGATAAAAATCGACAATCATTTGTCGGGTGCGCTCTGGTTTTACGATATTGTCTACCGCAATCGCCAGCTGTCCTCGCCAGCCATTGGCTATCTGTTGACACTGCTGACGGGTGATCTGCATTTTTTTGATAACAGAGCGTCCCTCCTTCAAAAACCATGCCCCTGCCGGGGTTAATTCCACATCCCGATGACGGCGTTCGAAGAGCGGAACAGCCAGCCACTCCTCAAGTTGACGCACCGTATAGCTGATAGCAGAAGGCACACGATGCAGCTCATTTGCCGCGCCGCTAAAGCTTCCGTTACGCGCAACCGCATCCACAACTTCCAGTGAATATTCAGACCACATATTCTGCCTACAAAATTTTTGAAACCAAGACGCAAATATTAGCGTTTCACAAGCCAGATTTCACTCTCTACACTCTCAGCCTCCTCATCTGTACAAAAAAGGCGTTTTTATGCAACCTGGGAAAGGATTTTTAGTCTGGCTGGCCGGCCTGAGCGTATTGGGCTTTTTGGCCACCGATATGTATCTTCCGGCCTTTGCCGCGATTCAACGCGATCTGCAAACACCGGCGGCCGCCGTGAGCGCGAGCCTGAGTTTGTTCCTCGCCGGGTTCGCCGTGGCACAGCTGCTGTGGGGCCCACTCTCAGATCGCTATGGACGCAAGCCAGTTCTGCTGATTGGCCTGACGATTTTTGCCCTTGCTTGTCTGGGAATGTTGTGGGTACGTGATGCCACCACCCTGCTTATTCTGCGATTCGTGCAGGCTGTCGGCGTATGTGCCGCCGCGGTAACCTGGCAGGCGATGGTGACCGATTATTATCCGGCACAGCGAACTAACCGTATTTTCGCGACCATTATGCCGCTGGTCGGGCTTTCTCCTGCGCTGGCACCGCTGCTGGGAAGCTGGATCCTGCACCACTTCGAGTGGCAGGCTATCTTTGCAACGCTCTTTGCCATCACGCTGATTTTGATGATCCCCGCGTTGCGCCTGAAACCCGCTCACAAAAAGGTCGCGGTCAGTGGCGATAAGCTGACATTTATGAAGCTGTTACACAGTCGCGATTATCGCGGTAACGTCCTGGTGTATGCGGCCTGCTCGGCAAGCTTCTTCGCCTGGTTGACGGGCTCGCCGTTTATTCTGAATGCGATGGGATATAGCCCGACCGTGATTGGATTGAGCTATGTTCCACAAACCATTGCGTTTCTCGTCGGTGGTTATGGCTGTCGCGCGGCACTGCAAAAGTGGGATGGTGCAAAACTGCTGCCATGGCTGCTGTTGATTTACGCTGTCAGCGTATTTGCCACCTGGGGCGTCGGCCTCACCGCGCATGTCTCGCTCACCGCGCTGCTGATTCCATTCTGCGTGATGGCAATGGCTAACGGCGCGATTTACCCGATTGTGGTAGCACGCGCGCTGCGACCGTTCCCTCAGGCAACAGGCCGTGCGGCAGCATTACAGAATACGCTGCAATTAGGTCTTTGCTTCCTGGCAAGCCTGGTGGTTTCTTCACTGATTGCCGCCCCGCTGCTGGCCACCACCAGCGTGATGGTCGCCACCGTCGTTCTCGCCGGTATAGGCTACAAGATGCAGGCTGGCGCAGAGGAAAATTCAGCTGAAGAAACTTCACGCGCCTAACATCATGAATATCAATGTTATTGACTCGTAGTTAGTTTGCTAAGAAATTTAATTGAATCAGTAGATTTTGCGTCCTATACTGGATCGGTATCACATAATTACGATAGTTATTACTTGTTAACGGGAGCAGGACGCCTCCCGGTTCTCCATGGATGGTCTTTTCGGCAAGGGTAATCTCCCTTCCTCTGTGCTACGTCGGATAGCAGGCTCACGGAAGTTCCGTGAGATTTCTCACAAACTCTAAAAAGCGTCTACGCTGTTTTAAGGTTCTGATCACCGGGTCGGGATGGAGAAGCTATGAGCTCATCGTGTATAGAAGAAGTAAGCGTACCGAATGATGACTGGTACCGCATCACCAATGAACTGTTAAGCCGGGCAGGCATCGAAATCAACGGCAACCGCCCCGCAGACTTGCAGGTTAAAAACCCCCAGTTTTTTAAACGTGTATTGCAGGAAGGTTCCCTGGGGTTAGGCGAAAGCTATATGGACGGTTGGTGGGAATGCGAGCGTCTGGATATTTTCTTCCAGAAAGTCCTGCGCGCGGGACTGGAAAATCAACTTCCCCGCCACCTGAAAGATACGCTGCGAATCGCAGCGGCCCGTCTGTTTAATCTGCAAAGTAAAAAACGTGCCTGGATGGTCGGTAAAGAGCATTACGATCTTGGCAACGATCTCTTCAGCCGCATGCTGGATCCCTTTATGCAGTACTCCTGTGGCTACTGGAAGGATGCCCAGACACTCGAAGAGGCCCAGCAGGCGAAGCTCAATTTGATTTGCCAGAAACTGAAACTTGAGCCCGGTATGCGCGTGCTGGATATTGGCTGCGGCTGGGGCGGGCTGGCGCAGTTTATGGCCGAGCATTACGGCGTGAGTGTGGTGGGCGTAACCATTTCTACTGAGCAGCAAAAAATGGCGCAACAGCGTTGTGAAGGGTTAGACGTGACTATTCTGCTCCAGGACTATCGCGACCTGAACGATAAGTTTGACCGTATCGTTTCTGTCGGCATGTTTGAGCACGTCGGGCCGAAAAACTACGCTACTTATTTCTCAGTGGTGGACAGAAATCTCAAACCAGACGGGTTATTCCTGCTACACACTATCGGTTCAAAACGTACAGACCTGAATGTTGATCCGTGGATCAATAAATACATCTTCCCGAACGGCTGCCTCCCCTCCGTGCGCCACATTGCGGATGCCAGCGAGCCCCATTTTGTGATGGAAGACTGGCACAACTTTGGCGCGGATTACGACACCACGCTCATGGCCTGGCATGACCGTTTTCTGGAAAGCTGGCCGGAAATCGCTGACAACTATTCGGAACGTTTCAAAAGAATGTTTTCGTATTATCTGAATGCCTGCGCGGGGGCGTTTCGCGCACGCGACATTCATCTCTGGCAGGTGGTGTTCTCGCGGGGCGTAGAACACGGTTTACGCGTCGCACGCTAGTTAATCTCCCCCGGCATCCGCCGGGGGATTTTTTTAGGCTTCAGGCTGCGCGGCTGCGATGGCTGCGGCTTCTTTGGCTGCCAGTACGCGTTCCACCGTATCAACAACGGCCTGCGTCTGCGGGTCAATCTCGATATTGATTTTATCGCCCAGACGCTTCGCGCCAAGGGTGGTGCGTTGCAGCGTTTCCGGAATCAGATGCACGCAGAAGCGCGTTGGCGTCACTTCACCGACCGTCAGGCTGATGCCATCAATACCGATAAAGCCTTTATACAGGATGTACTTCATCAGTGACGGATCCTGGATTTTAAACCAGATCTGCTTGTTGTTTTCGGAGGTGACAATTTTCGCCACTTCCGCAGTAGTCATAATATGGCCCGACATCAAATGCCCGCCAATTTCGTCGCTGAATTTCGCCGCGCGCTCTACGTTAACCACATCGCCGACGTTCACATCACCCAGATTAGTGATACGCAACGTCTCTTTCATCAGATCAAAGCTAATCTGATTACCGTTTATTTCGGTCACGGTCAGACAGCAGCCGTTGTGCGCTACCGATGCGCCCGTTTCCAGGCCATCAAGCATGTAGTCCGGCAGCTCTACAACGTGCGTACGGAAATTGGGTTTTTCATCGATGGACACGATTTTTGCCGTGCCCTGCACAATACCAGTAAACATGCACTTAACTCCTGTCGATAATTACTCCGGCGGGGCTTACGGCCACACCGTATTTTCTGATACGAACAATAACAGTTGCCCAAACAGGTTGCCAGCCTCGGCGTAAAGACGTCGATTTTTAGACTGGCTTAATGGCAAATCCCCGCTACAATAGCTGGCAATCCTCTTTATTATCTTCTTGCTGCCTGTTCAGGCGGCTTTTCTGTCTCTCAAATAACAAAAAATATAGGTGTTAACGTGCAGAAGTATTTTAGCGAAGCGCGTCAGTTATTGGCTCTGGCTATCCCCGTTATTCTTGCGCAGGTTGCCCAAACGGCAATGGGGTTTGTGGATACCGTGATGGCGGGTGGTTACAGCGCGACCGATATGGCCGCCGTGGCTATCGGAACCTCCATCTGGTTACCGGCGATTTTATTTGGTCATGGTCTGCTGCTGGCGCTGACGCCCGTCATTGCTCAGCTCAATGGCTCAGGCCGGCGCGATCGTATCGCAGCGCAGGTTAGCCAGGGATTCTGGCTGGCAGGCCTGGTGTCCGTGTTAATTATGGTTGTTCTGTGGAACGCGGGCTATATCATCCGCTCGATGCATAATATCGACCCGGCGCTGGCGGATAAAGCCGTCGGCTATTTACGCGCGCTGCTGTGGGGGGCGCCGGGCTATCTGTGCTTCCAGGTCGCGCGTAACCAGTGCGAAGGGCTGGCGAAAACCAAACCGGGCATGGTGATGGGGTTTATTGGTTTACTGGTCAACATTCCGGTGAACTATATCTTTATCTACGGTCATTTCGGCATGCCGGAACTGGGCGGTGTGGGCTGTGGTGTCGCCACGGCGGCGGTCTATTGGGTGATGTTTATCAGCATGCTCTACTATGTTAAGCATGCCGGTTCTATGCGCGATATTCGCAATAACAACGGTTTTGTTAAACCCGATGTTACCGTTCTTAAACGCCTCTCTTCACTCGGGTTGCCGATTGCGCTGGCGCTGTTTTTCGAAGTCACGCTGTTTGCCGTGGTGGCATTGTTGGTGTCGCCGTTGGGTATTGTCGATGTCGCAGGCCACCAGATTGCGCTGAACTTCAGCTCGTTGATGTTCGTTCTGCCGATGTCGCTGGCGGCAGCGGTCACGATTCGCGTGGGGTTCCGTTTGGGCCAGGGCTCAACCCTCGATGCACAAACATCGGCCTGGACCGGGCTGGGTGTCGGCGTTTGCATGGCGGTGCTGACGGCCATTTTCACCGTGTCGCTGCGCGAGCATATCGCCCTGCTGTATAACGATAATCCTGAAGTGGTCACGCTCGCGGCACAGTTGATGTTGCTGGCGGCGCTGTACCAGATTTCTGACTCCATTCAGGTGATCGGCAGCGGTATTTTACGTGGCTATAAAGATACGCGTTCCATCTTCTTTATCACCTTTATCGCCTATTGGGTGTTGGGCCTGCCAAGCGGTTACGTGCTGGCGCTCACCGATCTGGTGGTTGAGAGAATGGGGCCTGCCGGTTTTTGGCTCGGCTTTATCATCGGACTGACCTCTGCGGCGATTATGATGATGCTGAGAATGCGCTTTTTACAGCGTCAGCCCTCAAACCTGATATTGCAGCGAGCTTCGCGCTAATCCTTTAAAAGCCGCATCCGTGCGGCTTTTTCATTAATGATGCAGCATTTCATCAACGACCTGCTCTGTGGTCATTTGCCACGGATAGTAGGTCGGCCAGTTATCCATCTCTTTCAACAGCGCTTCCTGTGATGTGTTGCCCATAAAAATGTGGAAATGGGCGGATTTACGCGGCGCAATGGTGTGATCGCTAAACTGTACGAATTTTGGCGCGGCTGAGCCTGCATCCTGGCACTCAAAGAGATAACGTACACCTTTTTTACCTGAGGTATAGGTCAATATTTTATGCCCGGCATAACGGTAGTGACACGAATTAATCTTATCGCCGACATGAAATTCCATCACGCCATTTTCAATACCGATTGTCCCGACATTGGTCGCATACCCTTTGCGGTAATAAGCCTTGATCTGTTCGGCGGTCTTACCCGGTTCCTTTTCCGCTTTTTGCTTAAATACCGGATCAAGGTCGCCTTTAAGCAGCAGGTCGTTAACGGATTGCCAAACGCCATCCCAGTCAGAAAGCGCACGATCTTTAACCGCACTGTCCTCAAAAATACCGTTCGCCGCTTGTTGCTCGGCTGCCGTCAAAGGTACGCCGTGACTGTGGTCGCCATGCGCAAATGCAGCACTGGTCATCATCAGCGCTGCAATAGTCAGTGTGAGTTTCCCCAGATGTTTCAACGTCATTCCCTCATTTGAAAAAAAATGAATGTTATATTATAACATTTCAATTTTCAACACGAAGGCGTCAAATCGTCATCTCACCTGACGTCTGCTAGCCCGCGGGCTAACGAATAATCCTTAACAGAAGAAAAATACGCCAGATGTGCGTAAAACTTCTCCAGTCACATGAAATTGCACATTTTCCCCTTGCCACATCCGGCGGCTGCCGCTAATATTCGTCCCCGTTGTCACGACAACAATGCGTTCGTAGCTCAGTTGGTTAGAGCACCACCTTGACATGGTGGGGGTCGTTGGTTCGAGTCCAATCGAACGCACCATTTTGCGTTTATAGCTCAGTTGGTTAGAGCACCACCTTGACATGGTGGGGGTCGTTGGTTCGAGTCCAATTAAACGCACCATTATGCGTTCGTAGCTCAGTTGGTTAGAGCACCACCTTGACATGGTGGGGGTCGTTGGTTCGAGTCCAATCGAACGCACCATTCTTGTTTCATCTCCCCTCTTTTTCTTACTCGTTATCTTCTGCTCATCATCTGTTTTAAATAAATAAAAAGCACCATGAGTCATGAACAACAATTTGCCCATTACCCACGATGCCTTCAATAGTATTTAGCGATAAGTAATCTGTAATACCTGTAAATGAGGATTGTCCGCAACGTTATAAACTTGTGCAGTCGCGAGATGCTGCATCAGCGCAAATTGTGCACCCTGACGTAATGATTGCGTTTCACGCTGCTGCTTGCCATCACGGAAACAGGAGACATGAACCACATCACGCTCGGGATTGACGCGGCAGGCTTCTTCAACAATCGAACCGCGGAAGTGAATTATCCCTGAATTAGCATTCGCCAATACCGGGCATGCAAAGAGAGCGGCCATCAGGCCATACTGAAGAGTACGTTTCATCCGTGTATACCTCACGTCCTGTGAGAAAGTCCTGTGACGCGGTAGACGAAAGCCCATCAATCATTGATAAGCGTTTATTTCAATTGTCGCGCTTCACATCCAAATAAGCAGAGAATGATTTAAGAATTTTCTCAAGCCCGGAATTAATGTAGCGTGATTTTTGACGGCAGAAAATAGTATTACCCGCGATATCTTCTATCGATAATCAAAAATGAGATGTCGCGCAAGTCTCCGTCGTAGAGCTCATACTCAAATTATTTGCGACCTGATGATTTTCCAATCGTTCGAGGTAACTCATCGTCTGGCAGCTCTTGTCGCCAGGGCTGTCTCCTCCGAAACATTTACACATACTTGCAAACGCCCTTCACTTCCCGACACTTCCAGCAATCATAATATCTGTTTATGTTTTAGCGACTTGTTAACTGGATGAACATGATGAGCAAACAAAGACGTTTTACGCGCTGGGCAGTGGGCATTGCGCTTGCCGCAACCGTTGCGTGGAGCCTGCCCGTTTCCGCCAATACCTGGCAGTTGCCAGCCAACGGCAGCCGACTCGTCGGGGAAAACCGCTATCATGTGGTTGAGAATGACGGTGGCTCGCTGGAGGCAATCGCTAAAAAATATAACGTCGGTTTCCTGGCTTTATTGCAGGCAAACCCTGGCGTAGACCCCTACGTACCACGCGCAGGCAGCGTGCTGACCATTCCACTGCAAACGCTTTTGCCGGACGTGCCGCGGGAAGGCATCGTCATCAATCTGGCCGAACTGCGCCTCTATTACTACCCACCGGGAAGCAACAAAGTCACTGTCTACCCTATCGGCATCGGTCAGTTAGGCGGCGATACGGTAACCCCAACCATGGTAACCACCGTATCGGACAAACGAGCCAATCCGACCTGGACACCCACAGCAAACATTCGCGCCCGCTATAAAGCACAGGGTATTATCTTGCCAGCCGTGATGCCCGCCGGTCCGGATAACCCGATGGGCCATCACGCTATTCGCTTAGCGGCACAGGGCGGCGTTTATCTGCTCCATGGAACGAACGCCGACTTTGGTATCGGCATGCGCGTCAGCTCCGGCTGTATTCGCCTGCGCGACGGTGATATCCGCAACTTGTTTGAGAAAGTGACGCCGGGCACCAAAGTGAATATCATCAACACGCCGATTAAAGCCTCGGTTGAACCGGGCGGCGTCCATCTGGTTGAAGTTCACCAGCCCCTGTCAAAACATATCGATGATGACCCGAAAACGCAGCCTATTGTGCTGAATGAGACGATGAGTGCGTTTAAAGAGAAGGCACAGACGAATACGGATGTGATGAACTATGCGATGGAGCTGCGTTCCGGCATGCCGGTTGACGTCACCCGCCATCACGTTGCGCAAGAGCAGTCGATGTAACGCTGATTCCAGACAGGCAAAAGCCCTGAGTGATGCGATCACTCAGGGCTTTTTTATGGCAGTGGCTTATTTAAAACGGCATTAATGAGGGAGTTAATGCTTATTTATAAATAACAGCCGTACCGTGCAGATTGTTCGGACCACTTACGGAAGTGATACGGAACGATTTAGCGCCCATTTCGTCTGCTTTCTGAGACAGCTGATCTTCCAGGGAAGCCAGGTTCGGGCCAGCTGATGCCGCAATGGTACCGACTTTATGCTGATCCGCCGGGGTAGATTGAACTTCAACCGCAGCGAAACTTGCGAATGACAAAGAACTCAGAACAGCGGCGAGAGCCAGAGTTTTTACGTTTTTCATGATTATGACCTATGCAGATGAACTATGATGTAGAGCAATCTTTATTAACTTAACGATCGATAAGGTAATGATAATGAGATCTGGATCACTCGTCAACATGATTTTTATAACGATCATTTAAATAATTAAAATCAGCCTATTTTTCATACCCATATGAATTATTTATTTTTGGGAATTCACCGCTGGCAGCCTGAAGCGATTATTTTTATAATGAGCGTTCACTAAAACCGAAAGAGGTACAACGGCACTATGACAACTGAGACGCAAAGTTGCGCTAAAAAGGGCCGTGGTCGACCAAAAGTATTTGACCGGGAAGCAGCGCTGGATAAAGCAATGACGCTTTTCTGGCAGCATGGCTACGAAGCCACGTCACTCTCCGATCTCGTAGAGGCCACGGGCGCAAAAGCACCTACCCTGTATGCAGAATTCGTGAATAAAGAGGGGCTCTTCCGCGCCGTTCTCGATCACTACATTGCTCACTTCGCCGCAAAACACGAAGCTAAGCTCTGTTGTGATGACAAGCGTGTGGATGAAGCACTGAAAGATTACTTCACCGCTGTGGCGACCTGCTACACCAGCAAAGACACTCCGGCGGGTTGCTTTATGATTAACACGTCCGCCGCGCTGGCGGCGTCGTCAAAAGAGATAGCCAAAACCATTAAATCCCGCCACGCTGTTCAGGAACAAACACTGCGCGAGTTTTTACAGCATCGTCAGGAGAAAGGTGAAATTCCGGCCGGGAAAGATGTAAATGAGCTGGCGCTGTTCTTAAGCTGTGTATTGCAGGGTATGTCGATTAGCGCGCGCGAAGGCGCAAGTTTTGACACATTAATGCAGATTACCCGCACGACGCTGGGGCTGTGGCCGCATATGTTGGGTGAGTGAGGATTCGATCGCACTGTAATGAATGAGGGAGTCTGCGTTGATGGGCTCCCGCTGTATTAAAAGTTATGTAGCTGGTGTTAGTCCTCATCATCGGCTGTGTCGTTTGCAATATCGCTGAGTCTTTTGTAGAGAATTTTGCGAAGAAAGGCATCTAAGGCTCTCGAACGGAAGAAATCAACGCATTTGTACATGACCATATTCGCTGATGCCAAATCCCCCTGCTGTGTGCTCGGCTTGTAAAAATCGCCCGTTTTCTCTTCTATATACCTGGCTAACACATTATTTCGTTTACTATAAAACCCTAACCCCGCATCAATATCAATGTAACCATAGGTGTTGTCATGAAGGGGGACTTTATTAAAATCTATGCCCATCTTCGCATAGTTGGTGTTTATACACTTGCCGAGGGAAAATGTTTTATACTCATCCAGCATTTTGCGCGGGATGACAATTTTGTCTTTAGCGCAAACACTTGATATGGTTAACAATACAATGATTATATTTAAAAACTTATAAGGCATAAATTGATAAGATCAAAAATACAACACTTAAAAACAAAATAAAATATTTCATTAATTCAATATCTCTTAGTTATAAACTAACAACAATTCGGGCTACTTTAATTTTATCGCACGTATATTCTCTATCTATTGAGATTACAGAGATACATGCCAGAAAGAGCCAGATTTATTGGAAGCACTATTCTTGACCAAAGTTTTGCCATGCTAAAGCGTGGAATTTTGATTTCTCACCCCAAAAGATATCCAGTTCTTTGGAGAGTAAAAAATTGTTGTCAGCCTTAGTGACTATTGCCTCGATAAGACCTGTTGCTACAGCCGTCGCCAACTCGTCATTGAGAGAATCCATACCCTCTTCGATATGTTTAAAGATGGCAACTTTTTGACTTTCGTCGAGATAACAGAAGTTTTCTGCGATCGCCCTACCAATCTCTGCAAACAATATCACCACCGGTGTTTTTTGGGGATACCAGTACTTATTAGTTAATGCAATAGTTTGGGATATGCAATCATCAAATGATGCCATTTCTTGTAGATATTTAATGCGAATTTTGTTCATTGGATTCCCATATCTTTTTATCAAGAGTTAATGATACCGTATTATCATAGACACTAAATGGTAAAACACACTTAACGTTAGTCTGTGCGATAAGCTGAATACCATGAAAAACATTGAGCCAGTTTATCTGGTAGGCCTGGAACGTTCTCCTTTATCCATTGTTCTATATCATCATCAACTGAGACTGCACCTCTAAAATTTGCAACCCTTATAGTTAAATTCACTTGCAGATCGCTTACAACACGAGCATCTGTCCTTAATATGTTCAGAGTCAGTCACATATGGAGTAACAATATGAGTTAACTTGTTATAAACAATAATCTATCGGATGATAGTTTCATACCTACACCATAAATTAAAAAAACACAGTAAAATTGCATAATTTAAAATACCCACTTGTAATTGCCTCCTCAATAATTACAATATATTTACTAAAGATTTAGTTATAATGCAAAATTTTCCAAGACATCTATATAATACATATTACATTCCACATTATTAACCCGAAAATATATTCATATTCTTTTAGCTGGCACTCATGTGTTTTTCTTGCAGGACATCACTGCACCAACTGGAAGAATACTCCGAAATGGATTCAACTCATCAATACTGATTTTTACACCATACTTTAAATTAAATGACGCCACTCCATAAGCATCAATGTATATACAACTGTTCCCATCAACATATAAAAATCGTACAAATTAGCTTGAAAAGCTATTAGCTTGGCCACTAACGTAAATTATAGAAAACTAACGTTTAATGTCATCATTATAAGCAACAACCCATTTCTCAACACACTCACTAATAATATTATCAGGCGTAATCGAAACATAAGTCCATCGATCAAATGGCACGTAATATGCGTTGCCTCCAAAAGCAAAATCAGATCTAATCAAAATATTCAAAAAACATATCTTAATATACTTATTCATTATATTCTTGGACATATTCCCAACTCTTCTCTTACAGAGATTTTCTGCCAAATTAACCATTCTCCATCCATCTCCCCCATCATCTTTATGAAAGAATGCGGGTCATGTCACCCTGCCGCGGCGCCGGTTTTCCGCCCATGATTTATTCCTCTTCCTCTGAATTGTTCTATATTCAGAGGATTAATTATTTAATTGAAGTTTAATATCAATAAAAATACTGTCAATAAACAGTTCAAATACTCATCATACTATTTTTCTGCACTAATACAGAAAGCAAGAAATATCATATTACGATTGAGAAACGCAGGAACGAAAATGCAATTAACCACCACATTTTTCGTTCTTAGATTACGTTGATAAAAAATTAATTACACCACCGACTTGCATCAACAACAGTGGGTTTTATGTCAGCACTCAATATAATGTCTGAACTTATGTTTCATCACTTTCCTGAATAGTTATAATTTTCACTCAACAAGCCTGTACTTAATGATGCAAAAAACTATATTTTCATCCTTTCCCTTGCGCACCAGCCCCCCCCATCAAAAAAAACAAATTAACTCACCAACCATCTATTTACCATGTATTTTTTAAATTGGAGTTTCACAATTCAAAAGCATTAAAATACCATCATCCAACTCCTTCCTCAGTAGGTCAGCCAGTTCTGGCGTATCCAGAACTGAAATGTTTTATCCATAACCCTAATTGAAAAACAGGATTTAGGATTCATCATCCCAAACTCTTCTGCAACCAATAATGTAGATTCTGAATTATATTTTTCAACACGATCATCGATCGCGTTAATATCTTGATGAGAAAAAACCCTTTCTGGTTCAAACATATGATACAAATCATTAAATATATAGCTATATTTTTGCATAAGGCAATCTAACTTAGTTCTTAAATCACCAATATCCATCGCACTATAACACCTAATATTTATTGACATTTTTCATCTTTTTTCACTCCAGATCCATAACTACTTTCAACTGCGAATTAACTCCCTAATACTACAACAATCTGTCTCCTGTCATTTTTCTTATTATTTTTTAAATCAATCGTTCAGTTGGTAGCTATTAATAAACTCATCGTATATTTCATGCAAACCATAAAACCTAACATCAGAATCAAGATTAGAATCATTTTTTATGATTTTATATTGACTTCTCAATTTTTTAAACAATCCGTAGGGAACAGGGTTTGGTGCAGTTTCATTTTTTGCGCAACAAAAATAAAAAAAGGCTATCTTTAACTCCTTAACAGATAGCATCTCTGAGTTATTCATTAAATAATCAAATGCATCCCGCCAATCATCAGATAAAAGTAAAAAATCTAAAGCAGTGCCTTTAATTACGCCATCTATAGATGTCAATGTATACAAAATTGTCTTACAGAAAGACAGACAACAAGTTTTATCCTGTACTAATAGCTCTCCCAAATACTCTAATGCATCAGCTTCGTCGTCTACCGAGTTAGGGTCTATATAAGCATTTTCCAGCAAGCTATTTAATCCATTAACTAATTTATCTACAACAATATTTTTGTTCATTTAAATACCTTTATAATTATTGTTGACAACCTCTCAGCACCATCAGGCATGTCTACCCATACCCCGTTAACTCTAACACTTCCATATTTCTCACTCACATCCCTGCGCTACCGCCCTACCCTGAAGCGCTCACGCGGTATTCTGCACGCCTGTATTCTACAAAAACGCCCACATCTCCGGTGTGATTCTTCCACGTCCCACGCATATTTCGGATTCCATAAAGATGCCCTTCCCCATCCTGTGCACAAAAAAAAGCCCCTCAGCCTGAGCGAATGAGGGGCTAAAACAACATTAACGCTATTTTTACGTTTTGTTAGTCAGGACCAATTGGCCATTATTATCCAGCGGAATTTGCGTTCCCGGATCTTTATCCATACGGATTTTCCCCTGCTGGTCGCCAATTTTATACGTCACGTCATACCCAAGCATTTTCTCGGATTTGTCATACACGGTTTTGCAACGTTTCTGGGTGCTGGTGTAGGTATCATTATCCTGCATCGAGCCCTGGATCTGATTCCCGGCGTAGCCGCCGCCTAATGCCCCTACCACCGTGGCAACGTCTTTCCCGCGTCCGCCACCAAACTGGTGACCAATCACGCCGCCAGCGACAGCACCGAGCACGGAACCGGTAATCCGGTTTTCATCCTGTACCGGGCGGCGATGGGTCACGGCTACATTGCGGCACTCTTCGCGCGGGGTTTTCACGGTTTCCTTGATGGGTTTAGCCGAAATCACCTGCGCATACTGCGGGCCACGGTCAAACACGTTAAGGCTGGCGACTGCCGCCACGCCAAGCGCGGCTGCAACGCCAATCCCTATACCCGCCAACATCGATTTATTCACGGGAAATCCTCCTTTGTTGCTGATACTAACAATTCTGCAACTTGACGAGGGGGTAAGCAAATGAGAAAGCGGATGAAAAGTGCGAGATAAAACCACAAACCAGTGCGATTCAGAGGAGTCTTAGCGGGAATTTCCGTTAGTTAGCGAACAATCTGCTGTAAACGGCCCGACTGAATGTCGGGCCGGCATGTTACATTAGTGCAGTTTCAGGCGCGGGCGGATAACACGGTTGATGCTACCGACCAACATCATCAGGCCGGTTTTGATATAGCCGTGCAGCGCAATCTGGTGCATACGATACAGTGAGATATACACCATACGTGCGATGCGACCTTCAACCATCATCGAACCGCGCATCAGGTTGCCCATCAGGCTGCCGACCGTCGAGTAGTTCGAAAGTGAAACCAGCGAGCCGTGATCTTTATAAGAATACGGTTTCAGCTCTTTGCCCTTCATTTGTGCCAGAATGTTATTCAGTGCACAGGTTGCCATCTGGTGCGCAGCCTGAGCGCGCGGCGGCACAAAACCTCCTTCCGGACGCGCGCAGGACGCACAGTCACCAATGGCAAAAATGTCTGCATCGCGCGTGGTCTGCAACGTCGGCTCAACCACCAGTTGGTTGATACGGTTGGTTTCCAGGCCGCCAATCTCTTTCATAAAGTCCGGCGCTTTAATGCCCGCTGCCCACACCATCAGGTCGGCCTGAATATATTCACCGTCTTTGGTATGCAGGCCACCCTCATCAGCGCTGGTGACCATGGTCTGCGTGAGGACGCGTACGCCCATTTTGGTCAGCTCGTTATGCGCGGCGCCGGAAATACGCGGCGGCAGCGCAGGCAGAATGCGTTCGCCCGCTTCCACCAGCGTGACGTTCAGCGCGTCGTTGGTCAGGCCTTTATAGCCGTAGCTGTGCAGCTGTTTCACCGCGTTGTGCAGTTCGGCTGACAGCTCGACGCCCGTTGCCCCGCCGCCAACAATGGCGATGTTGACTTTACCGTTCGCACCAAGGTTCGCTGAATATTTCAGGAACAGGTTCAGCATCTCCTGGTGGAAACGACGCGCCTGATGCGGGTTATCGAGGAAGATGCAGTGCTCTTTCACGCCGGGCGTGTTGAAATCATTGGAGGTACTGCCAAGCGCCATCACCAGCGTGTCATAGGCCAGCTTACGTTCCGGCACCAGCAGGTCACCCTTCTCATCACGCAGTTCTGCGATGGTGATAGTTTTCGCTTCACGGTTGATGTCCATCACTGAGCCCAACTGGAACTGGAAGTGATGGTTACGCGCGTGCGCCAGGTAGCTCAGCGCATCCA
Source organism: Pseudocitrobacter sp. 73 (assembly GCF_008369545.1). Lineage (NCBI taxonomy): Bacteria > Pseudomonadati > Pseudomonadota > Gammaproteobacteria > Enterobacterales > Enterobacteriaceae > Pseudocitrobacter > Pseudocitrobacter sp. 73. Next base: position 191,518 of record NZ_VTZO01000008.1, read on the forward strand.
CGCCTTCATCCAGCGAACCGGTTGCCACTTCATGCAGCAGCGGCTTCCACAGATGGCTGTGGTTACGGTCCACCAGCGTAATTTTCGCTTTTTTGCTCCGGCCAAGCTTTCTACCCAGTTGAGTAGCCAGTTCCAGGCCGCCAGCGCCACCACCCACAATAACGATTCTTTTGATTGGTGTAGTCACGTGACCCCCTTAAAAATTATTAACCAATTGTTAATTAAAAGTTATTAAAATAGCTCTTAACTAACAACAAGTTACTATCCAGAAACCATTCAGCAGCAAGAAGAATAACATGAACGGTGCATTGGTCATACCAAATTTGATGTGCATCAAGTTTTACCGCGCAGAAGTTAAGCAACTTTAGCGTTTCATGGGATTTTTTGTGGATAAAAGAAGTAAAAAGCGAGGGAAATTTAACATTTCACGCCCCAGAACGGGGCGTGATAAAACAGTTTTAGCCTAAGGTTTTAAAGGCTTTGATACGTTGCAGATGTGGAGAGATACTTTTGAATTTATGCCCCTGAACGTCATCCCAGATAATTTCATAAAAGTGATGCAGTTCCTGTGCCGAACGCTGGCTGTCGAGCGCCTCATCCTTCCGGGAAAGGATCGCCAGGCAGCGGTCGCGGTTTTTCTCGCGGAAGTTGTTCACACACTTGGTGGCAATATCGACATACTCTTCCGGGCGGTCAATCTTCCCGTCCATGTTCTCGTTAGGGAACAGGTTCGGGTTAAAGATAACCTGACGCACATCGCATAAAAAGCCGATGCGTTCCGCCCAGTAGCCACCGAGCCCCACACCACAAATCAGCGGGCGATCGTCAACGTTGAGCTGCAACATTTTGTCCACTTCTTTCAGCAGATGCTGCATGTCATGTTTTGGATGCAGTGTACTGTAGCTAATCAACCGCACATCCGGGTCGATAAACTGAAGCTGCAACACTTTTTCATGGTTGCCTGGGCTGTTCGAGTCAAAACCGTGCAAATAGATAATCATTTGATCCTCACCACAACTCCCTTGTCGGGAGGGTTAATGGCCTGCCTTCACGTCCTGCCAGCGTTCATGGAGCTGTTCCAGTTGCGCACTGACGGTCTTCCAGCGGGCGGAATCCCTCAACGCCTGACGCGTAAATGAACCTTTATGATACAATTTCGTAACACGTTCCGCATTGATCGGCGACAGGTTATCAAGAACGCTGACCGCGCCTTTACGATTATTGCAGACCAGGATCATATCGCAACCCGCATCCAGCGATGCCTGACCGCGCTCGGCGTAGCTGCCCATAATCGCCGCGCCTTCCATCGACAAATCGTCAGAGAAAATCACGCCATCGAAACCTAACTCACCGCGCAACACGGTTTTGAGCCAGTGCGGCGAGCCGCTTGCTGGGCGCGGGTCAACATCGCTGTAGATGACGTGCGCAGGCATAATGGCATCGAGTTTGTTTTCCGTAATCAGCGTCTGGAACACCGCCATATCTTTCGCGCGAATGTCAGCTTCGTGACGCGGATCGCGCGGCGTCTCTTTATGCGAATCAGCGGTGACTGCGCCGTGACCCGGGAAGTGTTTGCCGGTGGTTTTCATACCGGCGCTGTGCATACCGTCGATAAAGTGACGCGCCATCGCCAGCGCTTTTTGCGGATCCGCATGATAAGAGCGCTCGCCAATCGCGGCGCTGATATGCCCGACGTCCAGCACCGGGGCGAAGCTGATATCAATATCCATGGCGATCATTTCGCTGGCCATCAGCCAACCGGCCTCAACCGCCAGGCGTCCGCCCTCTTCCTCGCCGAGTACGGCGGCAAAAGATTGTGCTGCAGGCAGGCGAGTAAAGCCTTCACGGAAACGCTGTACCCGGCCACCTTCTTGATCGACCGCCACCACCAGATGATTGTGCGACGCCTCGCGGATCTGGCGCACCAGTTCGCGTAGCTGCGCTGGATCATGATAGTTACGGGTAAATAAAATCAGGCCGCCCACCAGCGGATGCGCCAGAATCTCGCGCTCTTCCGCATCCAGCTCGTAGCCTTCTACATCCAACATTACCGGACCCACACTGACCTCTCTTATCGTTTTTCCTTTAACTGACACCAAACTTCATCTGCCAGCGTGATAAATTGTCGGTCGCCGGTTTGCTGCCAGCGACACTCATACCAGCCCGCCATGAGCATTAACACCCAGGGCCGCCAGCGTAAAATCTGTTGCCAAAGCACGTCTGGCGCAATGCTCGCTCGCTCCGCATACGCATCGCTGTAGTCACGGCGTTGATGCGCGTCATGCATCCACACCGACGCCAGCTCCAGTGCAATATCGCCGTCCCCGGCATACTCCCAGTCAATCAGCCGCAACCCGACAGGCGTATGCACAATGTTGCCCGCGTGAACATCCATATGCAATGGCGAAAGGCGCAGCGGCTGCGGCTCTCGCTGCTTTTGCAGACGATGCAACGTGCGCAGCCAGAACGGTGTGCGTCGCGCAGGGTGGCACTGCTGCCAGTAGCGTTCCAGCAACGGCAGCACCGTTACGCGCCAGCCAAAACGCGGCTGCTGATGCAGATGATACAGGAGAGACGCCAGTTGGCGAGGGGGCGGCAGCACGCTTTTCACCTCTCCGCTGAAAAATTCAACGGCCATCCAGCCAGAGGTATAAAAATCCGGCTTCGGGGCGAGCGTGGAGGGTAAACGCGTGAGCGCGTGATATTGACGCAGGAAGTGAAATTCGCGGGCCTGCGCCGTGTGGTGCTGGCGCAAAACCCGCTGCTGTTCACCGAAGGCGATGATACAGCTACTGCCGCTCAGCCCTGAATAATCAGGGCTGGCGACAAGATGATAGTGCGGGAAATAGCGTGACAGAACCGCATCACGCGTGAGCTTATTGTTGCGTAACGGCACCGCTACCTGACCAGATAATTTCGCCCGTCTGTACCAGCATCAGCTGCATTTTCAGTACCGGGGAATTCACGTTGCCGGTGGCGTTGCTGTACAGCACATACTGTGCGCCGACGTTGCGGGCAATCCCCATCGCTTTGCTGCGCGAACCGAGGCTATCCTGCGGCGACAGGCCAAGCTGCTGTTTGGCGACAGCCAGTTGCTGCGCGGAAACCAGGGTGAATTTACCGTTGCCGGTCAGTGCGTTACGCAGCGCCGTTGTCGCTTCCGCCGCGTTCAACGTTCCGTTGGTACGGTTATTCACGCTATCGACCAGCAGAATGCTGCCCGCGTTCACGCCGCTCGCCTGCAACATTTTGCCTGCCATCGGCTGTACCGCGCCATTCCAGTCATAGTGACGTACACGAGGCGCAGGCTGCGACGGCTGTTGGTCCTGATGCTCAATAGGGCCAGGCTGCTGCGGGATCGTCGGAACAGAAGGCACCGTCGGTACCGGCTGCTGCGGTTCGACTGGCTGTTGCGGTGTCGGCTTCGCCTCTTCCACTGGTGCAGGTTGTTCTTGTTTCACCACGCACCCGGAGAGCAGGACAGCCAGTGCCGAGATTAACGCATAGCGACGCAATGTAGTCATTCCGGTTTACCCCTTACAAATAAAGATAAAGTCGGACTTTATGTGCGCCCAGGCTGCTGGCGCTGCCGTACAGCGTGACCGATCCCATAGCCGGGATGGTGACGGTACGCGGCGCTTCAAGCGGGTGCATTTCCAGTCCTCTGGCTTCATACCAGTAAAAACGATAATGAAGGGTGACAGGTTCACGCCTTTCATTGAACAACTTCGCGCTGGCGGTCGCCTGAATTTCCGACCGCGTCAGTTCAGGCTTTTCGGCGCTGATCCCGGCGGCCAGAACATTCGATTCCATCACCAGCGTTTGCTGATCGCCCACCGGAATTTCCGGTTGCGAGCCACAACCGGCCAGCAAAAATGCAGCCAGTAGCGCAGCTGAAAAGCCTGCTTTCATCACTTAACCTTTATGAGCCAGCATCGGCCCGAGCGGACGACCACCCAGCAGATGCATATGAATATGGAAGACTTCCTGCCCGCCGTGGCGATTGCAGTTCATGATCAGACGATAGCCATCGTCAGCAATGCCTTCGTCACGGGCAATTTTTGCCGCCACGGTCACCATGCGCCCCAGCACCTGTTCGTGTTCAGGCGCCACGTCGTTGGTGGTGGCAATCAGGATGTTAGGCACGATCAGCACGTGAGTCGGCGCCTGTGGGGAGATATCGCGGAACGCGGTAACCAGCTCATCCTGATAAACGATATCCGACGGGATTTCGCGACGAATAATTTTGCTGAAAATAGTTTCTTCTGCCATGAGGGATTCCTTAATTATGCGACCGTGCGAATTCCTGTTATTGATCTTCAGGCTTTTCTGATGCACGGGAGACTGGGTAAGAGTATGAGCGACTTACTCGTTGTCTTTCAACCTGATTACGTTTTTTATTGTATTAACTCGGAAAAACCCCGGCAAGAGGGTCAAAACAGAGGGAAATTGATAGGCCGGGCAGCATTGCGCCGCCCGGTAAAATTGCGCTTAAGCAGCTTCGATTGCGGTGGATTTCTGCTTCTGTCGATTCATTAACCAGAAAACCGCCACGCCCGCTAAAACGATCCCCGGCGCGGAGGCTGCCATCACCCCCACCGTACCGGTGCCCAGCGCCAGCATTTTTCCGGCCAGCAGCGGGCCGCTCATCGCGCCCAGTCGGCCAATCGCTACCGCCGTACCCACGCCCGTGGCGCGGATTTCGGTGCGATAAAAGAGTGGTGCCAGCGCGTACAGCACGCTCTGCCCGCCCGTGGCAAACAGACCGGCGACAAAACCAGAAAGCAGCATCGTGGTCAGCGATTCCGCTGAGCCCAGCGCCAGCAGCGAGGCCAGCATCCCGCTGTAAATCAGCAGCGACATGCGCATTGGGCTCAGTTTATCCATCAGCGCACCGAGAACAAGCGTCCCCACCGCTGCGCCGATTTGCAGAGCAAACATCACGCCCGCCGCCTGTGAGCCACTAAAGCCCTGATCGACCAGCAGCATCGGCAGCCAGTTAATCAGCATATACACCACTAACAGGGTAAAGAAGTAACAGAGCCACAGCAATAACGTGGAGGAAGCCGTCCCCGGCGCGAGTAACGCGCGCAGTGGCGCGGGCGACGACGTCTGTTGATGGGTGAAAGCCTGCGACTCGGGCAGCCAGCGCATCAGTAAGGGCACCAGCAGCAACGGCACCACGCCACCCACCCAGAATACGGTTTGCCACGCCTGCGCCAGGCCGCTGAATCCCAGCGCCGCCGCCAGCGCCGCTCCAATCGGCACGCCGCAGTACATCAGGCTCACCGCCGTGCCGCGAAAACGCGGGCCTGCCGCTTCGGAGGTCAGGGCAATCAGGTTAGGAAGCGCAGCACCCAGCCCCACGCCGGTCATCAGACGCGCAAAGACCAGTGACGGAAAACTCCACGCCAGCGCAGTGGCTATCGAAAAGAGACCAAACAGCACCACCGAACCCAGCAGAATGCGTTTACGCCCATAACGATCGGCAAGTATTCCGCCGACCAGCGCGCCGGGCAGCAAACCCAGTATCCCGGCGCTAAAAATCCAGCCCATCTGCATTTTATCGAGCGAAAAAGCCTGGGCGATACCGACTGCGGCAATGCCTGCCGCCTGTAAATCAAGCCCTTCCATCAGGGCGACCAAAAAACAGAGCCCGATAGTCAGTATCAGGCGTGACGTTGCAGGTGTAGAGGCGATGTTCGACATAGCGTTACCTTTGCGAGGGTGACAGGTGAAAGGCGGCTGATACGTTGCCAGCTGCGCATTTTTTCCTTGCAAACGCGCCCGCCGGGCATCATGCCGGGCGGGCGAAGCTTTCTTGTTATGTTTTACGCTTTGGCTTTCAGGTCGAGCGCCACATCGACGATCATGTCTTCCTGGCCGCCAACCATCCGGCGTTTACCCAGCTCAACCAGAATATCCACCGCGCTCAGGCCGTAGCGCTGCGCCGCCACTTCACTGTGACGCAGGAAGCTTGAATACACACCGGCATAACCGAGCGCCAGCGTTTCACGGTCAACACGCACCGGGCGATCCTGTAACGGACGCACCAGATCGTCTGCCGCCGCCATCAGCGCGTACAGATCGGTGCCGTGATCCCAGCCGAGCTTATCCGCTGCGGCAATAAACACTTCCAGAGGCGCATTCCCTGCCCCTGCACCCATTCCCGCCAGGCTTGCGTCAATACGGTCACACCCCTCTTCCACCGCCACGATCGAGTTTGCCACGCCAAGGCTCAGGTTATGGTGTGCGTGCATCCCGGTTTGCGTTTCCGGCTTGAGCACCGCTTTCAGTGCGCGGAAACGGTCGCGAATATCGTTCATGTTCATCGCGCCGCCGGAATCAACCACATAGATGCAGGTTGCGCCGTAGCCTTCCATCAGCTTCGCCTGCTTCGCCAGATTTTCCGGGGTGGTCATATGGCTCATCATCAGGAAGCCGACGGTGTCCATGCCCAGCTCACGTGCGAAGGCGATATGCTGCGCTGAGACGTCCGCTTCGGTGCAGTGCGTTGCCACACGCACCACGCGCGCGCCAGCCTGATAAGCGGCTTTCAGGTCATGCAGCGTGCCGATGCCCGGAATCAGTAAGGTGGCGATTTTGGCGTGTTTCACCGTATCGGCGGCAGCTTCAATCCATTCAATGTCGCTGTACGCGCCGAAACCGTAGTTAAAGCTGGAACCCTGTAAACCATCGCCGTGCGCCACTTCGATGGAGTCCACTCGCGCGTCATCCAGCGCTTTGGCAATCTGGCGCACATTGTCTAACGAGTACTGATGGCGGATGGCGTGCATACCGTCACGCAGCGTGACGTCGGAGATATAGAGTTTTTTACCGTTCATGCGACTTCTCCTGCTGCTTTCACCATGGTTTGCGCCATTTTTTCCGCCGTCGACATCGCCGCTGAGGTCATGATATCGAGGTTTCCGGCATAGGCGGGCAGATAGTGCGCCGCGCCTTCGACTTCCAGATACACCGCCGTTTTCAGCCCGGAGAACTGACCGATACCCGGAATAGTCACCGGTTTATCCTGCGGAATAATTTCAAACTGCACTTTTTGCTTCAGGCGATAGCCCGGCACATACGCCTGCACGGCTGCGGCCATCTCTTCAATCGACGCTTCAATTTCGATTTGCGAGGCGTCCTCGCTCAGCACATACACCGTGTCACGCATCATCACCGGCGGCTCTGCCGGGTTGAGAATAATGATGGCTTTGCCTTTCGCCGCACCGCCCACCACTTCAATGGCCTGCGAGGTGGTTTCGGTAAATTCATCGATATTGGCGCGTGTGCCCGGCCCGGCAGATTTACTGGAAATCGAGGCGATAATTTCCGCGTAATGGACCTTCGCCACGCGGGAAACTGCCGCTACCATTGGAATGGTCGCTTGGCCACCGCAGGTCACCATGTTGACGTTGCCCTGGCTGAGATTTTTATCGAGATTCACCACCGGCACGCAGTACGGGCCAATTGCCGCAGGCGTCAGGTCAATCAGGCGAATATTGGGTTTCTTTGCGCGCAGCGCAGCGTCATTTTTAACGTGCGCCCCGGCGCTGGTAGCGTCAAAGACGATATCGATGTCGGCGAATTCCGGCATGGCCATCAGGCCATTGACGCCTTCATGGGTGGTGGCGACGCCCATGCGACGCGCGCGTGCCAGGCCGTCGGATTCCGGGTCGATTCCGACCATAACCGCCATCTCAAGGTGCTTGCCGTTACGCAAAATTTTGATCATCAGATCGGTGCCGATATTACCTGAACCGATGATGGCGACTTTTATCTTACTCATGACTGACTTCCTTCTTGTGCGGCAGAGAACGTGGCTGCCACAGAACCAATACCTTCAATAAGTGCCTCGAAACGATCGCCGGGATTGATGGCGACCATCGGGCCCAACGCGCCGGTCAGCACAATGTCACCTGCACGCAGCGGTTCTCCGAGGCTCGCCATCTTGCGCGCCAGCCAGACGGCGGCGTTAAGCGGATGCCCCAGGCATTCACTGCCGCGACCGCTGGACACCTCTTCGTTATTACGCGTCATACGCATGGTGCAGTTTTTCAGATCTAACCCTGCCGGGCGCATCGCCGGGCTGCCGATGACGTACACGCCACAGGACGCGTTGTCCGCCACCGTATCGACAAACTTAATTGACCAGTCACGCACGCGGCTACCCACTACTTCCAGCGCGGGCAACACCCATTCAATAGCGCCGTATAGCTCATCAAAGGTGGTATCGGCGTTTGGCAAATCGCGGTTCAGCACCAGTGCAATTTCCGCTTCAATTTTCGGCTGCATCACGCGGTCAAACGGAATGGTGTCGTTGTCGCCGTAACACATATCGGCGAACAGCGTGCCGAAATCTGGCTGGTCAACCCCCAACTGTTGCTGCACTTTCGGATGGGTCAGGCCGATTTTGCGCCCGACCACGCGACGGCCTTTCGCCACCGCGTTTTCCACATTAAGGGCCTGGATGGCATAGGCGGCTTCGGCATTATCAAGGCCGATAATGTCGCGCAGGGGCGCAATAGCCTGCCCGGTTTGTTCGGCCTCGCGCAGGGCGGCGGCCAGTTGTTCAAGTGACGACGTGGTCATGACGGCTCCTTATGCGCGGTTGAGGTAATCCAGCACCAGCTGGTTGAAGGATTCTGCATGTTCCCACTGGGCCCAGTGACCACAGTCGCGGTAGATATGCAGCTCTGAACCGTTAATGCCGGAAAGCAGACGCAGGCCCGCATCCATTGGAACAAAGCGGTCGTTGCGGCCCCAGACAATCAGCGTCGGGGCTTTAATTTCCGCAAGGCGCGGACTAAAGTCCGGGAACTGTTTCGGGTTGGCTTCCAGGCTCTTAATGAAGTTTTCCAGATGATCGCGACGTGCCAGCATGTTGTTGAGACGCGCTTCAAATAGCGCTTCGGTCAGATCGCTCGGGTCATAGACGAAGATGTTCATCATCTTCTTCAGGTTGTCGATATTCGGTTCGCGATACAGGCCGTTCAGCAGCTTGATGCCTTCCGTTGGCATCGGGGTGAACAGGCTCATCCCGCCCGTGCCGCCGCCCATCAGTACCAGTTTGCCGACGCGCTCCGGCCAGGTCAGGGTAAACGCCACCGCACTGTGCCCGCCCATGGAGTTGCCCAGCAGATGCACCTTCTGGATATCCAGTTGATCTACTACGCTTTTCAGAATGCGGGCGTTCAGGTCAGAACGGGAACCACTGTTAATAATGGTGTCGCTCTTCCCCCAGCCAGGGCAATCGAGCAGGATAACGCGGTACCCGGCTTCCACCAGCGGGTCAATATTACGGCTAAAGTTCGCCCAGCCCGTTGCACCGGGGCCAGACCCGTGCAGCATGACGACGGTTTCATCGCCCTGCCCACAATCGTTAAAATGGATGCGCAGCGTCTGGCCGCCCTCTTCAACATTCAGGAAACGGCTGGTTGCGGCTTCGGTTTGCGGTTGATAGGTCATTGTTTTCTCCTGCTTTAATTCTGTGAACGGGCGCTGAGGGAACCGAAACCGGCAATCCATTCAGGGATTGGGCGGTAGTAACGCCCCTCGGTGCGATAGTCGCCAAAGGCCGACAGCGCAGCGAACGCGGCAACCCAGGTCTTAATTTCGTGAGTAGATTTCCCGGCAATAGCCGAAAGCTCTTCATTACTGACAGCATCCAGTTCGCCCAAACGCTTCTGCTCAAGTAGCGTCATAAACTGGTTATCCCAGACCGGGTTAAGCGGATGCAGGCTTTTCTGATCTTCAATAAACTTCTCGGCGGCTTCGATAACGCGGCGCTGACGCAGCTCGCGCTCATCCGGCGGCAGATGCTTCCCACTGCCCAGCAGGCGGTCGCGCATATGCGCATCGACCTTCGCCAGCTCCGGCACTGGCGGTTGATGCGATAACCCACCAGAACCCAGAATCAGCACACGCTTGTTGAGGGTGGTGAGAAAACGGCCAATCACTTCCCCCATCATGCGGGTACGCTGGAAACCTGGCAGCGGCGTGGCGACACCGTTAATGAAGATCGGCAGCACCGGGCGAGAATCCAGACCGCCTAACAGAAACTCCAGCGGCTGGGCAAAACCGTGGTCCACCTGCATGCAGTAGGACACCGCCAGGTCGATACCGTTTTTCATGCTGTAGTGCGCACAAGCTTCCGCGATATCCGTCGGCACCGGCAGTTCCCCCGCCGCGCTGGAAAAGTCGCCAATCGCCGTCGCGCCAATGCCCAGGCAGAACGGCGGCATCACGTCGTAGAAGAAACCGTTGTAGTGATCGGGGGCAAACAGCACCACCAGTTCCGGGTCAAAAGCGGCAATGCGTTCGCGCGCGGCGGCAATCACGCCATCCACTTCATCCAGTACCGGCTGTGCCGGGTCGACATAGCCGACCAGCGGCGTGTGGGAGAGACAATGCAGATATGCGTTCATATCAGGCCACCTTTTCAAAAGGAGCGGAGGATGAAACGGCTTGCAACGCCATGACGCTGGCAAGCTGATTAAGTTGGTTACCCAGCGTTTGCGGGATGGCCAGCGCGGCGACAAAACGGTCCGGGCGAATAACCGCCAGCGACGCGTCCTGCGATGCGAACCAGGTTTTCAGGCGGTTTTGCGTATCGCCTAAGCGAATCACGCCGTCGACGTTGTCCTGCGGGGTGTGGATCTGAACCTCTGGCACGACCTGAATGAATTGCGTACCCAACGCGCGCCAACGAGCAATTTGCTGCTCGCTCATGCCCCACAGCGGGTTACAGCCCCAGCCGATAATGGCGAAATTCGCGCCAATCACGTCATCCAGCAGCGTCACCTCGCCGCTTTCGCGGGTCACTTTCGGCTGAATAAACATCTTGCCGACCGGGGAGTTTTTGGCGCTGGCGTCCATCACCAGCGCCCCTTCACGATATTGCGGCATCGGTTTAAAGCGCATTTCAAGGAAATAACGTTTTACCGGCGGGATGTAGTTCAGCAACCAGGAGATCCCATCACGCACGTTGCCGTGCCAGCGTTTTGCCGGGGCGAGAACGTTTCCAGCGGTAACGGATAAATCAATCATCGCTTTGGCATGATCGCGACGCTCCTGCTGGTAGGTGTCGAGCAGACGGTCGCCCGCTTTACCGTTCACCACCAGCGCCAGTTTCCAGGCGAGGTTAAAGGCGTCGCGCATCCCGCTGTTGTAACCCTGACCCTGCCAGACGGGCATGATGTGTGCGGCATCGCCCGCCAGCAGCACGCGATCAACGCGGAAACGTTCGGCAATGCGCGCGTTGTGGGTGTAAACGCGCTGGCGAATCAGTTCGACGTGATCAGGATTCGGCAACACTTTGCTCAACAACTGACGCATGTTGTGCGGTTCGCTCAGTTGTTCTTCGGTTTCGCCAGGCATTACCATAAACTCGAAACGGCGTACGCCATGCGGCAGCGCGGCAGAGACATAAGGGCGCACCGGGTCGCAGCACAGGTAAATGTGCGGTGTCGATAAAGGGTCGTTGGCGATATCAATCACTATCCATTTATTCGGCGCAGTTTTGCCTTCAAACGGCACATTGAGCGTACGACGCACCACGCTCGCCCCACCATCGCAGGCAACCAGCCAGTCGGCTTTCACCGTTTCGCGCTGGCCTTCCGGGCCTTGTAGATTAATCGTGACACTGTCACCATTCTGACTAAACGCTTCCAGCTCGCGCGAGAAAAGCACTCGCACATTCGGGAAACGCGATAGCCCTTCATACATCACCGCATCGACCTGCGGCTGAATAAAGGCATTGCGCCGCGACCAGCCAAACTCGTCGGTCATCGGCTGAATATCGGCAAAGCAGCGACCCTTCGGCGTCAGGAAACGCATCGCATGCCACGGCGTGGTATGCGGCAACACGTTCTCCACCAGGCCGACCGACTGCATAGCGCGCAGCGCTTCATCGTCAATACCGATGGCGCGCGGGTAGTCGATCAGTTTGTCGAGCTTCTCAACCACCAGTACCTCGACGCCCATCTGCCCAAGGTAGTTCGCCATCATCAGGCCAACCGGGCCCGCGCCAATAATGGCGACCTGAGCGGACTGCTGAACGGCAGGCTGGATATCGGGATTTATCGTTGTCATGTCATTACCTCACTTCTCGGACCAAATAATCGGTACGGATACCCCGTGCCGTTATTTGTTAATTTGATGTGAACATATTTTTATAATGCGCTCAGTATATGTCCGGGGATTTAGGCTACAATCAAAACAGGCGCAGATGTGCACTTAGTGCACACAGTTGTTTTAACTCTAGAATTGTCAGGAAACATGAAGAACAACGAGACGACAGAATACAAAACGGTACGCGGATTAACCCGAGGGTTATTGTTATTAAATTTGTTAAATAAATTCGATGGGGGCGCATCAACCGCGACGCTGGCTGAGTTTAGCGGCCTGCATCGCACCACCGTTCGGCGACTGCTGGAAACGCTTCAGGATGAAGGCTACGTTCGCCGCAGTTTGTCCGATGACAGCTTCCGTTTGACGATGAAAGTTCGTCAGCTGAGTGAAGGATTTCGTGACGAACATTGGATTTCTGCACTTGCAACACCATTACTTGGCGAATTATTGCGCGAGGTCATTTGGCCGACTGATTTAACTACGCTCGACGTTGACGCCATGGTGGTGCGCGAAACCACCCACCGCTTTAGCCGTCTCTCTTTTCACCGTGCCATGGTGGGTCGCCGCCTGCCGCTGCTGCTGACCGCGTCGGGTATTACCTGGCTGGCGTTTTCCGCCGAGCACGACCGCCAGCCGATAATCGACATGCTGGCAGGCCGCCCGGAAGCGGAATACCAGCTGGCGCGCGAACCCGAGAAGCTGGCATCAATTCTGGAACGCACGCGCCATAATGGTTATGGCGAGAACTTTGGCGGCTGGCAGCAGGAGGAAAAAATCGCCTCCATCGCCGTGCCGGTGCGCAGCCAGGGCCGGGTAATGGGTTGTCTGAATCTGGTGTATATCGCCAAAGCGATGACCATTGAACAGGCGGCGGCGAAGCATTTGAGTGCGTTACAGCGGGTAGCGAAACAGATTGAGGAGCGCATGGAAGAGGAGGAGATTATCTACGAGCATCCCTCACCCTAACCCTCTCCCGCAGGGAGAGGGAACCGATCGTGCCAAAGTTTAAGCAAGTGCGGTTTTGCCAGGGTGAGGGCCCCATCGCGCACCATCCCCCAGAAATTAATAGGTATATCCCCCACAACCATTTGCAATCCCCATCGTTATATATTCAAATACACATCGAAATTCCCCTTCTCTCAGAGCCACTTCATGTTAAATGTAAAACGTCTGCTCCCCGGCATCGCGCTGCTCTGCGCCACGTTTGCCGTTGTTTCACCCGCCGAGGCGGAACGCACTCTCACCGACCAGCTTGGCCGTCAGGTCACCCTGCCCGATACCGTTAACCGCGTGGTGGTACTCCAGCACCAGACGCTTAATCTGCTGGTGCAGTTAGATGCCGGTAAAGACGTGGTTGGCGTACTCAGTAGCTGGAAAAAACAGCTGGGCCCCGATTTCGCACGCTTTTTGCCGACACTCTCCTCTCTGCCCATGCCCGGCGACCTGACGCAGGTGAATATCGAAAGCCTGCTGGCGCTGCGCCCGCAGGTAGTATTCGTCGCCAACTATGCGCCTGCGGCGATGATCCAGCAGATTCAAAACGCGGGCATCCCGGTTGTCGCAATTTCGCTGCGTGAAGATGCCGCCGGTGAAAAAAACAAAATGAACCCGACGATGGCGGATGAAGAACACGCCTATGACGAAGGGCTGAAACAGGGTATTCGCCTGATTGGCGAGGTGGTGAATCGCGAGAAACAGGCAGACGAACTGATCCGCTACACTTTTAACGCGCGCCAGAAATTCAATGCGCCGGTCGCGGATATTCCCGAAGACAAAAAAGTCCGCGTCTATATGGCCAACCCGGATCTCAACACCTATGGCTCCGGAAAATATACCGGGCTGATGATGCAGCATGCGGGTGCGATGAACGTCGCGGCGGCGACAGTGAAAGGCGCGCGTCAGGTGTCGCTGGAGCAGGTATTACAGTGGAACCCGCAGGTCATTTTCGTGCAGGATCGCTACCCGGAAGTGGTTAAAGAAATCACCACTGACCCACAATGGCAGGGCATTGACGCCGTGAAAAATCATCGCGTCTGGCTGATGCCGGAATACGCCAAAGCCTGGGGCTACCCGATGCCGGAAGCGCTGGCGATTGGCGAATTATGGATGGCGAAAAAACTCTATCCAGAACGCTACAAAAACGTCGATGTCGATGCTCAGGCCCAGGATTATTACCAACGCTTCTACCGCACTGACTGGCAGCCGCATGCTCAACCGTAGTCAGCCGCTGGCGCTTCAGGGTGGGCTGATGCTGCTCACCCTTTTTCTTGCCGTAATATCCCTTTGCTTTGGTCAGTATCCTCTGCCCCTGCGCGATGTGCTCTGGCAACTGTTTCATCCCACAGCGCCTGCGGATATCGCGCAGCAGATAGTCTGGTCCGTGCGTTTGCCACGCGTGTTGATGGCGCTGCTGGCGGGCGGCGCGCTGGGATTGTGCGGCGCCACGCTCCAGGGTGTGTTCCAGAACCCGCTGGTCGATCCACATATTATCGGCGTCACTTCCGGGTCAGCGTTCGGCGGTACGCTGGCGATTTTGTTGGGATTCAGCGCTCCGCTAATGATGGGATCCACGTTCTTCTTTGGCCTGCTGGCACTGTGTCTGGTCTATCTCATCGCTGCGCTGCAGGGGCGAGAAAGCACGCTAATTTTGATCCTCGCCGGGATCATCCTCAGCGGTTTCTTTGCCGCACTGGTAAGCCTGATGCAGTATCTCGCCGATACAGAAGAGACGCTGCCCAACATCGTGTTCTGGCTGCTCGGCAGCTTTGCAACGGCAAACTGGCACAAAACGCTGATGCTCGCGCTTCCGGTCGCTCTGGCCGCCGCGGTCCTGTTTAAACTGCGCTGGCGCATTAATTTACTGTCACTCGACGATAAAGATGCGCGCGCGTTGGGCGTTAACGTCATACCGCTGCGTCGCGGGGTGCTTGTGTGCTGTGCTTTGTTGGTTGCCGCACAGGTAGCGGTAAGCGGCAGTATTGCGTGGGTGGGATTGGTGATTCCCCATCTGGCCCGTTTGCTGGCGGGTGCGGATCACCGTCGCCTGCTGCCAACCGCGTTCTGGGTGGGTGCCAGTTTTATGATTGTGGTGGATGATGTCGCGCGCATGTTGACGGCGGCGGAGATCCCTATCGGCATTCTGACCGCATTGATTGGCGCGCCGCTGTTTACCCTGTTACTGGTGCGCAACACGCGCCGAGGAGACCGCTCATGACCGCGTCACTTTCTCTGAATGCACTGGTATATGGTCATCAGCAGCCGTTGTTTTCCCCGATGACACTCGATTGCCGGCCCGGTGAAATCTGGGCAGTGTTGGGGGCGAATGGGCGCGGGAAGAGCACGTTGCTCGACACGGTGACCGGCGTGCTGCGGGCAATATCTGGCAGCGTACACGTGCGTGGCGGCGTAGGCATTGTGCCGCAATCTTTTCGTCCGGCGTTTGCCTGGCGGGTGCGCGATGTGGTGCTGATGGGCCGGGCGCGGCACATCGCCCTGTTTGCGCAACCCAAACAGGAGGATGAGCAACAGGTGATGCAGGCGCTGGTGCAGCTCAATATTGCGCATCTGGCCGATACGCTGTTCCACGCCCTTTCTGGCGGTCAGCAGCAACTGGTGATGATTGCGCGCGCACTGGTCAGCGCCAGTCAGAATATTTTGCTCGATGAGCCCTGCTCGGCGTTAGATCTCGCCAATCAGCAAACGGTTTTGCAGCTGATCAGTAACCTTGCACACGGCCAGTCGCGCACGGTGGTGTTCACCACACACGATCCCACTCACGCGTTGCAAATCGCCAGCCACACGTTGCTGCTGTTGCCCAACGGCGAGTGGCTGGCAGGTGTAACATCCGACATCGTTCAGGAAGAAAACCTGCAACGCGCGTATGGCCTGCCGGTGCGCAAAATCCAGCTTACTGATTACGCATGCCCGGTGCTGGCGCCGCTGTTTTCAATTCACCGCTAAAAATCCCGCGTCGCGCAGGTAACGCTGCCCAACATCCGCAAGGATAAAGGCATAAAGTGTCTGCGCATTTTCACATTCAGCCAGCCGTGCGACATGGTAATCACAGCAAATGTTCTGCGCCTGCGGAAGCGTAACCACGCGCAGAGCCTCGTCGTGCGTTAACGCGGCGGCGTAGTGCGCATAGCCAATAAACAGATCGGTAAGATCCTGTTGCAGTAACCATTTACTGGCGATCTCATCTGACGGAATGCTCAGCGAGTCGCGCCCACCGACCAGTTGCTTCGCGCGGGATTTCAATCCCTCGCCGAGGCCAGGCTCAAGATTGTTAAGATTTTCAAACAGCTGCCAGGTGTAATCTCCTGAAGGGTCGCAGCCTGGCGTGGAGGTCGCCAGTCGCAACGCAGGGTTGCGCAGAAGTGTTAATGCGTCGCCTTCGAGGTGGCGGCGCGCGGTCAGAATTAGCGTGTTGCGGGCAAAAATCTGGCTTTCCCGCGCCAGTCCCTGCGCAATCAGCATTTGTGGATGCTGCGCGTTAGCCGAAGCAAACACATCGCACGCCTCACCCGCTTCGATGCGCTCACGCAGCAGCCCGGCCGGGCCAAACTGAAGGTTCACCGGGATAGCGGTTTGCGCAGTAAAGCATTCAATCAGGGGAATAAATGCGCGCTTCAGGCTGCCTGCGGCGAAAAGTGTTAAGGGGGATGGCATAACAAATTCCAGCGGAAAAACGGATATTTTAGCGGGATTATGCGCAATGTGCAGCCCGTAAAAATGCCGGGGGCGCTTCGCTTGCCCGGCCTACAAAGTTGATGCTCCCGTAGGCCTGCTAAGCGTAGCGCATCAGGCACAAGCATCATCAGTCGATTTGAGCCAGTGCGCGCAATTGCTCCGGCGTTGCCACGGGGAGATGGAAGAAATCGAGATACGCGGGAATCATCTCAAACAACATATCCGTGCCCTGCTGAGTCGCACAGCCACGCGCTTTCGCTATCGCCAACAGCGGTGTGACGGCCTGCTTCATGACCACTTCACCGACGAACATCTCCGGCGTGAGCAATTCAGCGGGCAGCGGCAGCGGATCATCCAGGCTCATCCCAAGCGGCGTGGCGTTCACCACCAGTTGATGCCCGGAAGGATCGTTCGCCATCAGGGTGATTTTCAGCCGCGGATAATGCGCCTGTAAACGCGTGGCAAGCGCCGTCGCCATTTCCGCGCGGTTGTCATACAAGGTTAGCGCCGCAACGCCTGCCGCCGCTAAAGAAGCGGCAATCGCCGAGCCCACGCCGCCGCTACCCACCACCAGCGCGCGGGCACCTCTTGTCTGGAAGCCTTTGCGCTGAATACCGCGCACGAAACCGTCGCCATCGAACATTTCGCCGGTAAGCGAGCCATCCGCCTCGCGACGAATGGCATTGCATGCGCCGGCAATGGCCGCTGTCGGGCTCAGACGCGCCATGAGCGCACAGGTCGCCACTTTGTGCGGCATGGTGACCAGCGCTCCGGCAATATTGGTCATTTTGAACAGTGTCGGGACGAAAGCCGCGTAGTCCTCGGGCGTGACGCCCACCGGCACCACTTTGACATCCACCCTCTGATTTTCAAACCACGGGTTGTAGATCATCGGCGCTTTGAAGCCTTCCGTCGGATAACCCAGATGGGCAATTAACCGCGTGTAACCACTAATTTGCATCTGTTTCTCCTTGCGGAATATCCAGTTCAATACGTTTTACATCACCAAGAATAAAGAGATACGCCACCACGCCGAGCAGCGCGGCCCCGCCGATATAGATAAGCGCATAGAAGAAGTTGCCGAAGGCGGCGACGATAAAACCAATCACCAACGGCGTCAGAATGCCCGCGAGGTTAGCGCAGAAGTTAAACAACCCGCCGGTGAGGCCGCCGAGTCCTTTGGGTGCCATATCGGAGATAAGCGTCCAGCCAAGCCCGACCATTCCCTGACCAAAGAACGCGAAGGACATCACCAGGATCACTGCCGTGTCGCTCTCCAGCCAGTTAGCGGTGATGATGCAGCTTGCCATCAGCAGCCCCACCACGATCGGCAGTTTGCGACCAAGGTTGGCGCTGCCCGTGGCTTTGAGGATTTTGTCCGATACCCAGCCGCCGAACATCACGCCGCCCGCCGCCGCCAGGAACGGCAGAATGGCAAAGAAGCCCACTTTCAGCCACGGCATATGGCGTTCGGTTGCCAGATAAGTGGGGAACCAGGTCAGGAAGAAGACCAGCACCGTGTTACCGGCAAATTGCCCAATACTGGCCCCGAGAATTTGCCGTTTGCTCAATAGCTGGCACACCAGCGGCCAGCTGAAATGCGTTTTTTTCTCCGTTCCTGTGGTGATACCGCCGCCTGCGGCGATGTAGTCTCGCTCCTGATCGCTAAGATATTTATCTTCGTGCGGTTCCCGATAACAGCGCCACCACACCAGTGCAAATAGAAGCCCAAAGAGACCAACGGTAATAAACAATGTTCGCCAGCCAAAACCGTCCATTATCCAGAACAGTAATGGTGCGAAGCAGGCCAGCCCGAGGTATTCCCCCACCGTATACACCGCCGTGGCGCGCGCGCGCTCCTGCTGCGGGAACCAGGCGCTGACGACCCGACTATTGACCGGGAAGCATGGCGCTTCGCTCACGCCTAGGCCGAAACGGCACAGCAGCAGCGTTTTCAGGCCAATTGCGAAACCATGCAGCAAGGTAAATAGCGACCAGAAACTCAGCGCCAGGAAATAGGTGACTTTGTTGCCAAAGCGGTCAAGGAACATGCCGCCAGGAATTTGCGCCAGCGCGTAAGTCCAGGCAAATGCAGAGAAAACAATCCCCATCATTGCCGCGCCAATCCCCAGCTCTTGCGTCAGTTGTGGGGCGGCGATACCTAAAACCGTTCTGTCGAGATAGTTGATCATGGTACCCGCGGCCAGCAGCGTCAAAATACCAATACGACGCCGTGAGCGGGGAACTGCCGCCACCGCCTCAGCGGTTGCCACGCGATTATGGCTATATGTGTTCATAGGGCTTACCTGTCGTTGTAGAGTGCAGATGAATGTTTTATTGTTATGGTCTTACGCCCGGAGTGAACCGGATGGTACAGTTACAGCATCTGACGGTACTGCATTGC
This sequence comes from Pseudocitrobacter sp. 73, assembly GCF_008369545.1. Classification (NCBI taxonomy): domain Bacteria; kingdom Pseudomonadati; phylum Pseudomonadota; class Gammaproteobacteria; order Enterobacterales; family Enterobacteriaceae; genus Pseudocitrobacter; species Pseudocitrobacter sp. 73. The sequence goes on from NZ_VTZO01000008.1 coordinate 210,746, forward strand.
CGAAAGGCGTACGGCGGCATTGACGGCCCCGTACTGGTCATAACCGCCTCGCCTTTCGGTCAATTCGAAAAAGAAGCGCCCTTCACTGAACGGCCAGCTATAGCGATGGAAAAACTCACCGCCCTGCGCATCGCGGTCATAAAGAATTTGCTGCTGTTGCAGGGTAGCCATCCCTTCCGGCTGACCAAAACGCGCCACAAGATCTTCGTAATAGTTCGCCGGAACAGGCAGCGAAATAGCCGTGGAGAATGGCGGCATTGCCGGTAAATCGCTGCAGGAAAAAGCGGCGTGCTGCAAGCCCGCGCCCTGATAACAGGCGACAGAGCGCGCAATCTGCGTGGCGCGGCTTTGCGAAATATTGAGTGCAAAGCGAATATTGCCCTGCGGACTTTGCACCGCCAGACTGCGCACCAGCCCGTACGGGTCGGGCATGGTTTGTTCGTGCTCAAGCTCAAAACCAAATACCGAACGAAAGAACATCACCCAGTTATCGCGACTGTCGGCTTCCATACCCAGCGCCAGATGATCGATGCCCGTAAAACTCTCAGGGTTGTCATCAGGCGTCAGGGTGAAGTCCTGGGTGTAGATATTCTGTTTCTCATCAACCAGATAGATAAGGCTTCCGTCCGGCGCGCACACCGCCGGAATGGTGCTTTCATTCGGGCCGACTTCCCCTTGCCAGGTGGCGTAGCCGTACGCACGTGCCCGGGCAATCACTGCCGCGCTATCGCTGACGCGCAACGCCATCGCGCAAAGAGAGACGCCGTGACGTTGATAGAAGTGATCCGCCCAGCTGTGCGGTTGATAGTTGATGATGACCCGTGCACCGCCATTGCTCCACAGCGCCACCTGCTTAGAACGGTGCATCCCGGTCTGGCGAAAGCCCATTCCCGCTAGCATCGTGCCCAGTTTTTTCGCCTCTGCGGCGCTGGCGGTAAACTCAATAAATTCCATACCGAGCCATTGTGGCAACGGCTCGGTGACAAACAGATCCGCGTCGCTTTTACTCAGCGCCATGCGGGTTTGCTCCTCCAGCCACAGCAGAGAGCGATACCCATCTTTCGCCGTCGCGCCGTTGGGCGAGGCGCGAAAACCGTCGTTAAAAATTTCCAGCGACCAGGGGCCGCGATAGCCACGGCGCGTCAGTTCTGTCGCGAATTCAATCAGCGGTAACTCGCCCTGGCCGGGGAAGCAGCGAAAATGGCGGCTCCACTCCAGCACATCCATCTTCATTAGTGGGGCATCTGCCAGTTGCAGGAAGGTGATTTTCTCCAGTGGCACCTCATTCAGGCGCGTGAGATTATCCCCAAGCGACAGCACGTGAAAACTGTCCAGCACAATCCCCATCGCCGGGCTATTGACCGCTTTAACGCGCTCCCACGCCTGATACCAGCGATTGACGTGTGTCCCCCATGCCAGCGCTTCGTAGCCAATATGGATGTTTTCCTGCTCCGCCAGCGTCGCCAGCGCCCGCAGGTCAGCAACCTGCAGGTCAAAATCCGCCGAGCAGTTCGGCGAGACGTTGCTGCACAGCAACATTGTGTCGCACCCCAGCTCATGCATCAGCGCGAATTTACGTTTCGCGCGTGCCAGATTGGCGGCAAACTGTTCGCGACTTGCACCTTCGAAGTCACGAAATGGCTGGAATAAGGTAATTTTTAAGCCCAGATCGTCGGCCAGCATTCGGATATCGGCGGGCGTACCGGTATAATAGAGAAGATCATTTTCAAAGATTTCAACGCCCTGATAGCCCGCCGCCGCAATGGCGCTCAGTTTTTCAGGCAGCGTCCCGGAAATGGAAACGGTAGCAATGGAGCGCAGCATAGGTTTCGCCCTGTGTGAATGAAGAGATGAAACGAATATGAATCATTTGGTTCATTTGCGCCAGATTCGGTTGCTAAATTGTGATCATTGTGTGTATTTTTTGTTCTTGAGAATAAACAGGAGTTGCTATGTCCGCCGTTGCTCACGATGAAGCACAGTCTCTGAAAGACAGGATTTTTACCGCCGCGATCGCCGTTTTCGCCGAGCATGGGCTCGCCGGGGCGCGTATGGAACAAATTGCCGGAGAAGCACAAACCACCAAGCGTATGGTGGTGTACTACTTCAAAACGAAGGAGCAGCTTTATCAGGCTGTGTTACAGCACGTTTATGCGCGTATACGCGAAACGGAACAGCAGCTGGGGCTGGAAAATGTGCCGCCGGTCGAAGCGCTGGTGCAACTGGTGAAATGGAGCGTGCGTTATCACGCCACACACGCCGATTACATGCGGATTATCTGCATGGAGAATATGCAACGAGGGAAATGGTTGTTATCGTCCGATGACTTTAAGCGGGTGAATAAGAGCGCACTTTCGCTGCTGGAGAATATTTTACATCGCGGTCAGCAGCAGACGATTTTTCAGCCCGGCGTGGAAGCGCGCGATGTGCACCGCCTCATCAGCAGCTTCAGCTTTTATCAGGTCTCCAACTTTTACAGTTTTAATAGTCTGTATCTGGACGGCCCGTTGCCGGAAATTGATGATGAGGCGTTAATTGCGCATCACAGCGATATTGCCGTTAAAGCGGTGCTACGTTTTGTGATTGCCTGAGTACATTGCCCGGCGGGGTTACTGCCCTGCCAGTGCTTTAATCACCTTTTCCATGGCTTCACGCGTCAGTTCTGAACGCTGAATCTTGCTGTTGGCCAGCGCCGTACGCACCACGCCCGCAATCACGATATGTTTCGGTTCCTGGCCCAAATCGCGCATTTCGAGCACAACTTTACCGACCACTCGACACATCTCCTGGTACAGAACCTCGTCTTTACTCAGATTTCCCATTGCGTGCGCTCCCTGTTTTCCATTAATAATCAAAATATTATTGATTTAAATTTAATATAAATCAAATTGATGAATGTACACCTCTTTCCACCGCAAAACCGCCTTTTGCGGCGAGGAATTCATCAATAAATCTTACCGCAGTGTTATAATACCTTACTGGAAAGGTTTTTATTTTGTTAATGTTAATCTTTCGAATTTTGAAACGCTGTTTTTATTTTCTTTTTGTGATGTTACACCGTATAATATGCGCCGATTCTTTCTTGAATGGTTTCAGCTCATTGAACTGTATTAATAACCAACATAATTATCGTACCCTTCAGTTTGCTGAACCACTAGCACACTTTCCTCTGCACGCTTTTTTGATGTCACCTATCCTTATGATGGCGTGGCGTCGCAAGTTTCGTAACACAGGTTTGACTCCGTGGCTGTGCGCTTATGGAGCGAGATTCCCATATCCTTCTCAACTTACTCAACTTAAAGACTAAGACTGTCATGAAAAAGACCAAAATTGTTTGCACCATCGGTCCGAAAACCGAATCCGAAGAGATGTTAGGCAAAATGCTCGATGCGGGCATGAACGTTATGCGTCTGAACTTCTCCCACGGCGACTATGCTGAACACGGTCAGCGCATCCAGAACCTGCGCAACGTGATGAAGAAAACCGGCCAGAAAGCCGCTATCCTGCTGGATACCAAAGGTCCGGAAATCCGTACCATCAAACTGGAAGGCGGCAACGACGTCTCCCTGAAAGCAGGCCAGACTTTCACCTTCACCACTGACAAATCTGTTGTCGGTAACAACGAAATCGTTGCGGTAACCTACGAAGGTTTCACTACCGACCTGTCCGTTGGCAACACCGTTCTGGTTGACGATGGTCTGATCGGCATGGAAGTTACCGCTATCGAAGGTAACAAAGTTATCTGTAAAGTGCTGAACAACGGCGACCTGGGCGAAAACAAAGGCGTTAACCTGCCGGGCGTTTCCATTGCACTGCCAGCACTGGCTGAAAAAGACAAGCAAGACCTGATCTTCGGTTGCGAACAAGGCGTTGACTTTGTTGCGGCGTCCTTCATCCGTAAACGTTCTGACGTTGTTGAAATCCGTGAGCACCTGAAAGCGCACGGCGGCGAGAAGATCCAGATCATCTCCAAAATTGAAAACCAGGAAGGCCTGAACAACTTCGACGAAATCCTCGAAGCATCCGACGGCATCATGGTTGCGCGTGGCGACATGGGTGTTGAGATCCCGGTTGAAGAAGTTATCTTCGCGCAGAAAATGATCATCGAAAAATGTATCCGTGCACGTAAAGTCGTTATCACTGCGACCCAGATGCTCGACTCCATGATCAAAAACCCGCGCCCTACCCGCGCAGAAGCCGGTGACGTTGCCAACGCCATCCTGGACGGCACCGATGCCGTTATGCTGTCTGGCGAATCCGCAAAAGGTAAATACCCGCTGGAAGCGGTGACCATCATGGCCACCATCTGCGAACGTACTGACCGCGTGATGACCAGCCGTCTGGAGTTCAACAACGACAGCCGTAAACTGCGCATCACTGAAGCTGTTTGCCGTGGCGCGGTGGAAACTGCTGAGAAACTGGACGCGCCGCTGATCGTAGTGGCAACCCAGGGCGGTAAATCTGCACGCGCAGTGCGTAAATACTTCCCGGATGCCACCATCCTGGCGCTGACCACCAACGAAACCACCGCGCGTCAGCTGGTGCTGAGCAAAGGCGTTGTGCCGCAGCTGGTGAAAGAAATCACCTCTACTGATGATTTCTATCGTCTGGGTAAAGAAGTCGCTCTGGAAAGCGGTCTGGCGCAGAAAGGCGACGTTGTCGTGATGGTTTCTGGCGCACTGGTACCAAGCGGAACCACCAATACTGCATCCGTACACGTACTGTAATAATTTACAGATCTATTTCAGATGCGAATAAAAAGCGCCCTTCGGGGCGCTTTTTTTATTACGTCTAATCACCATGCTCAATAAAAAAGCAAATCGGATTTTACTATTTAAACTAAAATTATCTAAGACGAATCCGATGGAACTCCCCTGTTTTCATAGAGTTTTTCTTTCACCAGGGCGAAAGTCGATGCTTCTTTGAGCGAACGATCAAAAATAAGGGTTTTCGGATAAAAAAATATTCTCAAGATAAAAAAGTTTGTGTAATACTTGTAACGCTACATGGAGATTAACTCAATCTAGAGGGTATTTATAATGAATCGTACTAAACTGGTACTGGGCGCGGTAATCCTGGGTTCTACTCTGCTGGCAGGTTGCTCCAGCAATGCTAAAATCGATCAGCTGTCTTCTGACGTTCAGACTCTGAACGCTAAAGTTGACCAGCTGAGCAACGACGTGAACGCAATCCGTTCCGACGTTCAGGCTGCTAAAGATGACGCAGCTCGCGCTAACCAGCGTCTGGACAACCAGGCTCACTCTTACCGTAAGTAAGAGTTCTGGTAATAAAATGGCGCACATTGTGCGCCATTTTTTTTGCCTGCGATTTAACTATCACTATTGCGTTACCGTCCCTGAAACCTCGCCTTCCGACACCGCATCACCACGCTGACCACTCTGCATCGATAATGACGGCTCTGTAGCGCGCGCTGCGCCATTTTCAACACTGACCGCGACCGGATACCCTGCCCGACGCGTCAACGCCTTCTGAAGCTGCTCCTTGCGCACATCCGCATGCTGTGCAAACTGCGTGAAGTCAGAGGAGAGCCTGAAGCTCAGGTTCTGCGTATCCTGTTCCGGGTTCTGCGACAGCGGACGATGAACTTCTACATAGCGCATACCGTTTGGTTCAACCGAATATTTCACCGGCTCGTTGATGACGCGCACCGGCGTGCCGCTACGAACCTGGCTGAACAGCGCTTTGATATCCGGTGCGTTCATGCGAATGCAGCCAGAACTTACGCGCAGCCCTACGCTGTCCGGTGCGCTGGTACCGTGAATCAGGTATTCACCGTTGCCGTAAGCCAGACGCAGCGCATAACGCCCTAACGGGTTATTCGGCCCGGCGGGGACGACGGCAGGCAGATTAATGCCCTTCGCCGCGGAACGCGCGCGAATGCCTGCAGGAGGCGTCCAGGTTGGATTTGGGATCTTCTGCCCTATGCGGGTCGTCATCTCCGGCGTTTCGAGTCCTTGCAAGCCGATACCAATCGGATAAACCTGGACCTGATTTTCTCCCGGTGGGAAGTAGTAAAGCCGCAGTTCAGCCAGATTGACAATGATGCCTTCACGCGGAGCATCCGGCAGCAGCATCTGCGATGGGATGGTCACGACCGTACCCGGTCTCGGGACTGGCGCCATGGTGTTATTAGCTTCAATAAGCAGCATCGCCGCCGTATCGAAACGTCGCGCAATGGCCTGTAAGTTACGATCGCTCTCCTGAACCGTGTAAGTTTGGTTCTGACCAATCAGACGACTGTTGGTCGGAGGCAGCGGATAATCAACAGCCCAGGCACTATGTACAGCACTAAGAGCCGCTAAGATGCTAAGAGTTATAAGAGACGCGCGCTTCATATGGGATTCCTTATTCACATTCACTGACAAACCGCCAGAAAGCAGAACGACCAGCGAGGCGGTTCCTGCCTCGCGTAACTGTATGAAAGCTGTCTATATTATACTAGCTGAAATTAGCAACTTGCGCGCGAATTGCGCGAATCATGGCTTCCAGGCCCTGCGAGCGCGAGGGCGTGAGGTGTTGGGTCAGCGCCATCTGACTGAACCACGGGCGAACGTCAAAGGCAAGAATGTCGTCCGGCGTCATTTGATCGTAGAGAATAAACACCACGGCAATCAATCCTTTCACGATTGCCGCATCGCTGTCGCCCTGTAATTCGACCATACCCTGACGGTTACGAGAAACAACAATCCACACCTGACTCTGGCAGCCCTGAATACTGTTTTCCGGGTTATGCGCCTCGGGGCTCAACGGCGGGAGACGCTGACCCAGCTCAATAATGTAGAGATACTTCTCCTCCCAGTTCGCGCACCGGCCAAAATTTCGCAGCAGCTTCTCTTTATCCGGTAAAGCAGCCATCGTTCCTCCCTGTTATCCCAATAAGTGATGAATGCGGCGCAACCCCGTCACCAGACGGTCGACCTCTTCAAAGGTGTTATACATCGCCAGTGACGCCCGGCACATTGCCGGCACCTGATAGAACGCCATCAGCGGCATCGCACAATGATGTCCGGTGCGCACGGCAATGCCGTAGTTATCAAGGAAACTGCCGACGTCATAGGCGTGATGCGTGCCGAGGTTAAAGGCAATGACGCCCAGTCTATCCGCCGGGCCATAAAGATGGAGATCGGGCACGTCTGCCAGCGACGTCAGAGCGTAACGCATCAGCGTTTGTTCATACTCGCCAACCGCTTCAAGGCCCAGCGCATTGAGATAATCGAACGCCGCGCCGAGTCCAATAATCCCGCCCGTATTCGGCGTCCCGGCCTCGAAGCGCCACGGTGCTTTCGCCCAGGTCGTGCCTTCCGTCAGGCTGACGGTCGCAATCATCGAGCCGCCCCCTTCCCACGGCGGCATGGCCTGCAGTATTTCTTCTTTCACATACAACACGCCGATCCCCGTCGGCCCGTAGAGTTTGTGGCCCGAAAAGGCGTAGAAATCGCAGTCCAGCGCCTGCACATCAACCGGGTGATGCATCACTGCCTGCGCGCCGTCGATGAGCGCTTTCGCGCCGTATTGATGCGCCAGTGCGATAAGCGCCGCCACCGGGTTTTCTGTTCCCAGCACGTTGGACACCTGGGTTACTGCCAGCAGCCGGGTACGCTCATCAAACAGCGTCGGCGCAATATCCATCTGCAATGTGCCATCGACGTTAAGTGGGATCACACGCAGTTCCGCACCACTACGAGCACAAAGCATTTGCCACGGCACGATATTGGCGTGGTGCTCCATCGCGGTAATCACAATGTTGTCGCCCGCACCCACATTGTCACTGCCCCAACTGTTGGCTACCAGGTTTATCCCTTCGGTGGTCCCGCGCACGAAAACCAGCTCTTCAGCGGAACGAGCGTTAAGGAAGTTTGCCGCTTTCTGGCGCACCTCTTCCATCCGCTGCGTTGCTTCAGCGCTCAGCGTATGAATACCGCGATGCACCGCCGCATAGCCGTGACGGTAGAATTCCGCCTCCGCGCGGATCACCTGCTCGGGTTTTTGCGCGCTGGCGGCGGAGTCGAGATACGCCAGCGGCTGACCATTAACTTCCCGACTTAACACCGGGAAATCGGCGCGCACCTGTTGTACAGAAAATGTCATTGCGATCCCCCTGGCAAGCGCTGACCGATTCGCGCCAGGACTTGCTGTTTTAGCGCATCGTTGGCGATGGCTTCCGTCAACCCGGCGGCAAAGGCGTAGATAATAATTTTATGCGCGTCACTGTCGCTTATCCCACGTGAACGCAGGTAAAAGAGCTGTTCATCATCAATGCGCCCGACCGTCGCGCCATGGCTGCATTTTACGTCATCGGCATAAATTTCCAGCTGCGGCTTGGTATCCGCCTCGGCCAGTCGCCCCAGCAGCAGATTGTTATTGGTCATCTGTCCGTCGGTTTTGATGGCATGTTTCGCCACGTTAATCAGACCATTAAATACCGCACGGCCTTTATCGCTAACGATGGTTTTATGCAGCTGACGGCTGTTGCAATAGCCTTTGTTATGCTCAAGCCAGGTGCGGGTATCGCACACTTCCGTGTTGACCGGCATCGCCAGGCTGTTCAGGCGTAAGGTGGTGTTTTCACCGTTCAACTGCGTGCTGGTGTGGTGTCGCGTTACCGCCGCACCGAGCAGAAAACTGCTACTGTGGGCGCTGGCATCCTGACCCAGACGAATGTCGTTATGGGCAAAGTGGAAGCTTTGCGGGTTTTCAAAGCCCAGCTTCAGATGATGCAAATGCGCATTGTCCGCCACGTCCATGGTGAATCGCGCCCCGGTAAAGTGGCGTTGTTCATTCAGGCTGACGTAATGTTCTATCACCGTGGCTTCCGCCCCGGTTTCCAGCGCAATGTGGTGGCGATAGTGGGCGGTATTCATTTCCTCACCCTCCAGCCCCCGCGTAATGTGCATCAGCAACAGCGGTTTCGCCGGACGTTGATTGCGCGCGACGCGAATATGCGTCACCGTCGCCGCCAGGCTTTCGGTGAGATGCAGAAAAATTTCACCGTTAATCGCTCCGGGCAAGGCTTCGCGCTCGTTATTAACGGCAACCTCAAACCCGCTCTCTTCCAGCGCATCGCTAAGCCCAGGCGCAAACTGCCCGTCGACAAACACCAGACGCCACGCATCCACCGTTAAGGCCAGCGAATCGGGCGCAATATCTTCAAGCGTGGTCAGCCGTGGCGCGACAAACTGGCTATTGAGCAAGCTATCCAGCGCGGTGTATTTCCAGTCTTCATCTTTACGCGTGGGCAGCCCGAGGCGCAGCACCTGTTGCAGATGTTCACGCGCCTGCGGTGAACGCTGTCCGCCCTGCGCTTCGAACAGATGATGCCACTGTTGCAACGCTTTACTGCTGTTCGGTAAGCCAGCCATAGCCCTGCTCCTCCAGTTGTTTCACCAGGGTGAAGTCGCCGGATTTCACAATGCGCCCCTGATAAAGCACATGCACCACATCCGGCTTGATGTAGTCGAGAATGCGCTGGTAGTGGGTGACGATAATGAACGACCGTTTACCGTCACGCAGGGCGTTCACGCCGTCTGCCACAATCTTCAGCGCGTCAATATCCAGCCCGGAATCCGTTTCATCCAGTATGCACAGCTCTGGCTCAAGCACCGCCATCTGCAAAATGTCATTGCGCTTTTTCTCACCGCCGGAGAAGCCGACGTTTACCGAGCGGGTGAGCAAATCCTGCGGCATTTTCAGCAGGTTGATTTTCTCTTCCATCAGGTCCTGAAAATCAAAACGATCCAGCGCGTCCTGACCACGGTATTTACGTACCGCATTCAGCGCCGTTTGCAGGAAAAACTGATTGCTGACACCCGGAATTTCCACCGGATACTGGAAGGCCATAAAGATGCCTTCCCCCGCGCGATCTTCAGGAGAGAGTTCCAGCAGGTCTTTGCCCTTGAAGGTGACCGCGCCGCCGGTCACTTCATAGTCTTCGCGCCCGGCGAGGGTGGCGGAAAGCGTACTTTTCCCGGAGCCGTTCGGCCCCATGATGGCGTGCACTTCCCCTGGCTTTACGTCAAGGCTTAAGCCGCGCAGGATTTCTTTCTCTTCAACGGCAACCTGTAAATCTTTAATACTTAACATAGAGATCCCTTAATCCTTATCCGACGCTGTGTTCAAGGCTTATCGCCAGCAATTTTTGCGCTTCCACGGCAAACTCCAGCGGCAGCTCGGAGAAGACGTCCTTACAGAAGCCATTGACGATCATCGAGATCGCATCGTCCTCGCTGATCCCGCGTTGCAGGCAGTAGAACAGCTGATCTTCGCCGATTCGCGAAGTGGTGGCTTCATGTTCCAGCTGTGCGCTGTTGTTGCGGCATTCGACATACGGGAAGGTGTGCGCACCGCAGTCCGGGCCAATCAGCATCGAGTCACACTGGGTGTAATTACGCGCATTGGTCGCGGTCGGCATGATTTTCACCAGCCCGCGATAACTGTTCTGGCTGTGTCCGGCGGAGATCCCTTTCGAGATGATCGTCGATTTTGTGTTTTTGCCGATGTGGATCATTTTGGTGCCGGTATCGGCCTGCTGATGGCCGCTGGTCAGCGCCACCGAGAAGAACTCGCCAATCGAGTTATCACCGCGCAAAATGCAGCTCGGGTATTTCCAGGTAATGGCGGAACCCGTTTCCGACTGGGTCCAGGACATTTTGCTGTTTTCGCCTTCGCACAGGGCGCGCTTGGTGACAAAGTTCAGAATACCGCCGGTGTTGTTATCGCCGGGGAACCAGTTTTGTACCGTGGAGTATTTCACTTCCGCATCTTTGTGGATGATAACCTCCACCACCGCCGCGTGAAGCTGATAACTTTCACGCACCGGGGCGGAACACCCTTCGATATAGCTCACATAGCTGCCTTCATCGGCAATCAGGATCGTGCGTTCAAACTGACCGGTTTTTTCGGCGTTAATACGAAAATAGGTCGACAGCTCCATCGGGCAGCGCACACCTTTCGGGATGTAGATAAAGGTGCCATCTGATGCCACCGCCGCGTTCAGTGCGGCAAAAAAGTTATCGTTCGACGGTACCACCGTGCCCAGATACTGTTTCACCAGTTCAGGATGGTCGTGGATCGCTTCGCCAAACGAACAGAAAATAATGCCCTGCTCAGAAAGTTTTTCCCGGTAGGTGGTGGCCACAGAAACCGAGTCGAATATCGCATCGACGGCCACTTCTTTGCCTTCGCGCACCGGTACGCCAAGCTGGTTAAACGCTGCTTCAACTTCATCGGTGAGGAAGGTATTGGCGCCCGTCTGTTGAACCGCGCCCGGTTCAGAGGCACAGGTTTCATCGCAGTTACCGCAGGACGGCGCAGAGTAGTAGCTGTAATCCTGATAATTAAGCGAAGCATAGTTCGCCTTCAACCAGTGCGGCTCTTTCATCTGCTCCCAGGCGTGGAAGGCATTCAGGCGAAACTCGAGCATCCATTCCGGCTCATTGCGTTTCGCTGAAATGGCGCGGACCACCTCTTCGTTGACCCCTTTTGCCAGTTCATCGGTCTTTAACTGGGTGAAGAAGCCCTCTTTGTAATTCAGCGGGCCGCCGGACCAGGTTTTGACATCGTCAGTTGCTTCAGTATTGCGCGTCATAATCGTACCGCCTATACCCCAAAACTTTCGCCGCAGCCGCATTCGTTCTGCGCTTTCGGGTTATGAAATTTAAATATCTGATTTAGTCCTTCGCGCACGTAATCCACTTCGGTGCCGTCAATAAACGGCATCGCCGAAAGAGGCACCCACAGTTTTGCGCCGTCAGACTCAAATAACAGGTCATCGGCATGGGGCTCTATTACCGTATCCAGCACATAGCCAAACCCGGCACAACCGGTCTGCTTCACGCCGAGACGCACGCCCTGCATACCCGGTTGTTTGCTGACCAGATTGCGAATTTGTGTTGCTGCCGCAGGCGTTAACGTCAGGCCACGCCAGGCAAAATCATTCGGATCAAACGTTCCAGAATCTACTTCCATTGGTCTACCTCATCGGTTAAGCCATCAAAGGCATAACACTATGTTAGTGATAATGATTATCACTTCAACCCATCTACAACAGGGGTATTACCTTCGAACCTGTTTTACAGGGGCTTTTTATAAGCATAGACCCTCATTCTGCAGGCAACCGGGATAGATAATTTTTTACAACACATTGAAAAATAATAGATTAGGAAGAGGTCATTACTGGAAGTGGTTGATGAATAAAACATGCATCGCTAATACCTATTTATTTGATAGTTTTTCGGCCTCTCTGTGCCTTTCAGCTCACACCCTTGGTACGCAAACTTGCCGGATCGCTAAATCTGACCTAAATCATTGATGACCCCTTCAATAATATCGGGAGAAATCATGGGTTATTATGTGCTTAAGAAGTCAGAAAAAGACGTTGCGCAGCCGTGGTATTTTTTACTGAAGGCCGATAATCACGAAACCATCGCCACCAGTGAGATGTACTCGAGCAAGGACGCGGCGAAGAAAGGTATTGCCTCCGTTCAGAAGAACGGCGCGAGCGAAACGATTAAAGACGATACGGTGAAATAAGCAAAAGGCCCAGGGATTTGGGCCTTTGCATCTGTTTTACACCACGGCGGTGGTCAGGCGCGATGTGCAACACAAGCGCCCTTCCTCATCGAAAATTTCGATTTGCCACACCTGGCTGCGACGCCCGGTGTGGATCGCTTTACAGACGCCGCGAACCCGGCCGCTACGCACCGAACGGATGTGGTTGGCATTGATTTCCAGCCCGACAACTTTTTGATCGCCCTCGGTACAGAGATAGCCCGCCATTGAGCCCAGTGTCTCGGCCAGAACAACGGACGCTCCACCGTGTAACAGACCGAATGGCTGATGGGTGCGATGGTCTACGGGCATCGTCGCCTCAAGCGCATCATCGGTTAACGCAACATAGCGAATATCCAGCAGCGCCATCATCGTCCCTTCATTCATCGCATTCAGAGCATCGAGGGTCGTCTGTCGTCTCCAAATCATCCAATAATCTCCAGAAGTGCCTGTAACGGATGGCGAACGCCATTACCTTCCACGCGCTTCACCTGACTACGACATGAGTATCCGGTTGCCAGACAGCGATTACGCGGCAGGCGTTGCATGGCCTGCTGCCATGATAGCGCATAAATCCCCAGCGAGTTTTGATGGTTTTTCTTTTCGTGGCCATAGGTTCCCGCCATCCCGCAGCAGCCGACGTTGACGTTTTCCAGCTTCGCGCCGAACCGGGCAAAAATGGTGGCCCACTGTTTTGGCGCGGAAGGCAGTGCGGTAACCTCGGTACAGTGCCCAAACAAATACCAGGGCTCGCCGCCGGATTCATGGCTATTAATACCGTCCAGCGCCTGAGGCAGCCATTCATGGACCAGCATAACGTTGAAATCACCGCGTTTATCGCCCAACACTTGCTTGTATTCATCGCGATAACACAGCACCAGCGCCGGATCGACGCCCACCATAGGAATGCCCAATTCCGCCACACGGTTCAGGTAATCTGCCGTTTTACGTGCAGTTTTGGTAAAGCGGGTGACGAAACCTTTAATATGCTGCGCTTTACCATTGGGTGAGAACGGCAACAGTACAGGCTGAAGGCCCAGCTTATCGATCAGACGAATGAAGTCGGCCACCACCTGCGCATCGTAGTAGCTGGTGAAAGGATCCTGCACCACCAGCACGGTCATCGCTTTTTGTTCGGGTGTTAGCGCTTCCAGCTGTTCCAGCGTCATATTGGCGGAACGGTGAGAGATCATCTGCTTTTGCAACGACGGCGCGGAAAGCATTGGCAAATCAACCATGCCAATGTGTTTTTCCGACAGCTTGCGTACCAGCGGTTGATTCATAAAGAAGTTAAAGGTTTTCGGCGCGCGCGCCATCAGCGGCGCATAGCTTTCAACCGTCGCCACCAGATGATCGCGTACCGGACGCAGATAACGCGTGTGATAAAGCTGTAAGAAACGTGCGCGGAAATCCGGCACATCAATTTTGATTGGACATTGGGTGGAACAGGCTTTACAGGCCAGACAGCCCGACATTGCTTCTTTCACTTCGTGTGAGAAATCGTATTCGCCCTTGCGCGCGTGCCAGCTGTTGCGGGTACGCTCAATCAATGAACGCAAGCTCGCGCGTTTATCCGGTAATTCTTTCTCCAGCAATAAGGGATCTACGCCACGATCGGCCAACAAACGCAGCCATTCACGCACCAGCGTGGCGCGCCCTTTCGGCGAATGAATACGATCGTTGGTAATCTTCATTGACGGGCACATCGGGCTTTTGGCATCGAAGTTAAAACATAACCCGTTGCCATTACACTCCATCGCCCCGCGCCAGGAGGACCGCACAGCAATCGGGATTTGCCTGTCAAAAGTCCCGCGTTTCACCGCATCGACTTTCATCATCGGCGCATCCACGCCTTCCGGCGGGCAGATTTTCCCGGGATTTAAGCGGTTAAGCGGGTCGAACGCTGCTTTGACTTTACGCAGCTCGCCATATAACGCATCGCCGAAGAAGGCCGGGCTGTATTCCGCGCGGAAGCCTTTCCCGTGCTCGCCCCACAGCAGACCGCCATATTTCGCGGTGAGCGCCACCACATCATCGGAGATTTGCTTCATTAAAATCTCTTGTTGAGGGTCACACATATCCAGCGCCGGACGCACGTGCAGCACGCCGGCATCGACATGACCAAACATGCCGTAGCTCAGGCCGTGGCTGTCGAGTAACGCGCGAAATTCAACGATGTAATCCGCGAGATGTTCCGGCGGCACGCAGGTATCTTCGGCAAACGGAATCGGCTTCGCCGCGCCTTTCGCATTGCCCAACAGACCCACCGCCTTTTTACGCATCGCGTAGATGCGCTCGATGCCGTCAAGCTCATTGCAGCGCTGCCAGCCAATCACGCCACCTTCCTGATTCGCGATAAGCGTGTCCAGACGTTGGCATAACGAGGTAACCTGCTCCTCAATCAGCGCGTCATCGTCACCGGCGAATTCGACAATATTCAGGCCTAGCATCTCTTTATCGGGCACATCAGCGATCAGTTCACTGACCGAATGCCAGACAATGTCTTCCCGCGCCAGATTCAGGACCTTAGAGTCAACTGTTTCAACCGATAGCGCGCGGGCTTCCACCATAAACGGCGCATTGCGTAGTGCTGAGTTGAACGAGTCGTACTTAATGTTAACCAAACGACGCACTTTCGGCAGCGGGGTGATATCCAGCCGTGCTTCGGTAATAAACGCCAGTGTACCTTCTGAGCCGGTGAGAATGCGGGTTAAGTCAAATTCGGTCATCTCGTCGTTGAAGACGTGACGCAAATCGTAACCGGTCAGGAAACGGTTAAGTTTCGGGAACTTATCGATGATGAGCTGACGATTCGCGCGACAACCTTCAAATACCGTGCGGTAAATGCGCCCGGAGGCGGACTGCTCTTTCGCCAGCGTTTCCGCCAGCGCAACCGGTACGGGTTGGGTATCCAGAATATCGCCGCCCAGCAGTACAGCGCGCACGCCTAAGACGTGATCGGAGGTTTTGCCGTACACCAGCGAGCCCTGCCCGGAGGCGTCGGTGTTGATCATACCGCCCAGCGTCGCGCGGTTGCTTGTGGAGAGCTCCGGCGCGAAGAAATAGCCGTACGGTTTGAGATATTGATTGAGCTGATCTTTGATAACCCCAGCTTCGACCCGCACCCAACCCTCTTCGGGGTTGATTTCAATGATGCGATTCATATAGCGGGACATATCAATGATGATGCCCTGGTTCAGGGCCTGCCCGTTAGTACCGGTGCCGCCGCCGCGGGGGGTGAAGATGAGCGACTGAAAGCGCTCTTCTGCCGCCAGCCGGGCCAGCAGGGCCACATCCGCCGTTGAACGCGGGAACACCACCGCATCCGGTAACAGCTGATAAACGCTGTTATCGGTCGCCATGGTTAGTCGGTCGGCATAACGCGTGGCGGTATCGCCAGTAAAACCTTGTTGCTCCAGTGCTTGCAAATAATTCAGCACCAGTTGAACGACGCCCGGTGCCTGAGAAATCTGTGGGATCATGACGCTTGACCCTGTCTGAATAGTTAGTGTTGTTATACACGCGCAGCGTCGCCATGGGCGCGAAGCGCATGTTTAATCGTTTGCGTAGTGCATTCAACGTTGTATCACATTTTTTTCTTATGCGCCCGGTAGATTTAAGTGCAAAATCGGCCGCTTAAATGGATTGATATTATTATCAATAAAAGGGTTTACGCCGCGCCAGCGTTCTGGCGTACAGAAGAAGGTAAATTTGAGATATGGGTACGCTTCAACGTCCTCGCGATATACCGCAAATACTGCTATTGGTGCTGTTTTTGGCTCTGATGATCATCGCTTGTTTATGGATTATTCAGCCGTTTATTCTGGGCTTCGCCTGGGCTGCGACGATCGTTATCGCCACCTGGCCGGTACTGCTTCGTTTGCAGCGCATGCTTTTTGGCCGCCGGAGCCTGGCCGTTCTGGTGATGACACTGTTGCTTTTTTTACTGTTCGTTATCCCCATCGCCTTGCTGGTCAATAGCGTCGTCGACGGCAGCGCCCCTCTGGTGCATGACATCACCTCTGGCACGTTGGAGCTGCCTGACCTCGCGTGGTTGAACAGCATTCCGTTTATCGGTGCGAAGCTTTATCAGGGCTGGCACAGCCTGCTGGATATGGGCGGCAGCGCAATTATGGCGAAGGTCCGCCCTTATATTGGTACTACCACCACGTGGTTTGTCGGCCAGGCGGCGCACATTGGCCGCTTCCTGCTTCACTGCGGCTTAATGTTGCTGTTTAGTGCGTTACTCTACTGGCAGGGCGAAAAAGTCGCGTTTGGCATTCGCTACTTCGCGACCCGCCTGGCGTCAAAACGGGGTGATGCCGCCGTGTTGCTGGCAGGTCAGGCCATTCGCGCCGTCGCGCTGGGCGTGGTGGTTACCGCGTTAACACAGGCGATTCTCGGCGGTATCGGCCTTGCCATCACTGGCGTACCCTATGCCACGCTGTTAACGGTCGTGATGATTTTTTCCTGCCTGGTACAACTTGGGCCGCTGATTGTCCTGATCCCATCAATCATCTGGCTCTACTGGACCGGTGATACCACCTGGGGCACCGTGCTGCTGGTGTGGAGCTGCGTAGTAGGCACCATGGATAACTTTATCCGTCCGGTGCTGATTCGCATGGGTGCCGATCTACCGATGATTCTTATTCTGTCTGGCGTTATCGGTGGTCTGGTGGCATTTGGCATGATAGGCCTGTTTATTGGCCCAGTGGTGCTGGCAGTCTCCTGGCGTCTGTTTGATGCATGGATGCACGAAGTGCCCCCTCCGACAACCGACCCGGACCAGGTTCTGGAAGAGTTACAGCAGTTTGATATGAGCGGAGAGAAAAAAGCGTAATTCCCCCCGCTCATCCACTTAAGCATTTCTTATCAATAAACCGTTGTTATGTTAACGGATGCCGTCAAATGATGGCATCCGTACCTGCCTTAACTAAAAATCATTCACACTATTTTAACTATTGAGACGAATCCGATCGACGTAAAAATGTCGCATGCCTACTATTAGGACACGGTTATAAATCAATAGCTTGATTTATAAGCATGGACATCCCCTGAGTGAAACAATGAATTGCTGTGTGTAGTCTTTGCCCATCTCCCACGATGGGCTTTTTTTTATCACTTCACATCACATCGACTCATCATGCGCCACATTTCAGGCAGAACCCGCGTCTCGCCGGTGACATTCAGCGTTACTCGTCCCTGAATATCTACGGAGGATCGGCCAACCTGCAATTCAAACTCGCCAGGCTCAACGATGCGTTGCCCCTGATGGCTGGTAAAATTGAGCATATCCACCGGTATCGTGAAAGTAAGCGTGGCCGACTCGCCAGGCGCCAGTGTCACGCGCTGGAACGCTTTCAGTTCCTGAAGCGGCCTGACCATTGAGGCGATGTTGTCGCGCACATACACCTGTACCACTTCACTGCCGCTGCGCTCGCCGCTGTTTCTTACCGTCACGCTAAGCGTAACGTCGCCGTGAATATCCACGTTTTCGCTCTGCAACGTCGGCGAGCCATAATCGAACGTTGTCCAGCTCAGACCGTAGCCAAACGGATACAGCGCGCCAAAATGGAAGGCGAACGGTGTGCCGCCGCTTTTAAGCTTATGGTTGTAGTAATACGGCATCGCCCCGGCGCTTTTCGGCATGCTCACCACCAGCCTGCCTTGTGGTTCTGCGCGACCGGTCAACACATCAGCAATTGCCCACCCCCCCTCCTGGCCCGGTGCCCATGCCAGCATAAACGCCGCCACTTTCGACTCCAGCCCTTGTAGGTTGTAAGGGCGTCCTCCCGTCATCACCACTATTACCGGTTTCCCGGTCGCCACCAGCGCTTCCAGCAACTGCTGCTGTACGCCCGGCAGAGTTAAACTATCGGTGTCTGACCCCTCGCCCACGGTTCCGCTCTGGAACAGACCGGCGAGATCCCCCACGCAGGCAATCACCACCTCACTTTCCAGCGCCGCGTTTACAGCATCGTCAATCAGTGAGATATCGAGAGATACCGGTGACGATTGCATCGGCTTACCGGAACTGTCGCCCGGAAAAACTGGCGCACCGGCAAGGCGTTCTTTGATGATGTGACAGCCTTTAGCGTAGCGAACGTTGTCTTCACCCAGATAGGTGCGCAGTGCCGCCAGCGGTGTCGTGACCTGCGCGGTGTTATCCACCATATCGCTAATAATCAGATGCACCGGGAAACTGTAGCCGCTCAACAACGCCAGCGGATCGTCCGCCGTCGGCCCCACGACCGCCACGCGCGGTTTCCCCGCCAGCGGCAATATGCCACGATTTTCCAGCAGCGTAATTGACCGCGTGGCGACCTCTCTTGCCGCCTGCCGCGTGGCGGGCGACTGGAGCGAAATGGCGTTTTCATCAGTGTACGGATGCTCGAACAACCCCAGGCGGAATTTTTCGGTGAGCAACCGCGCGACGATTTCATCAATTTTCGCCATGCTGATCAGCCCGCGTTCCAGCGCTTGCGCCAGATGACGCGCACAATCATCTTTTGGCAGCTCAACGTCCAGCCCGGCATTGAAAGCCAGAGCTGCCGAGTGCGCGGCATCTTCACTGACGCCATGATGCTGATGCAGCAGGCTAACGCCGCCGTAATCCGCCACCACGATGCCATCAAACCCCCAGCGTTCCCGCAGCAATGTGGTTAACAGGAACGCATCGCTGTGTCCCGGTTGATTATCAATATCATGATACGCAGGCATCACCGAACCCGCATTCGCCAGTTTCACCGCCATTTCGAAAGGCAACAGGAAGGTATCGTTCAGCTCACGAAAGCCCAGATGTACCGGCGCATGGTTACGCGCGCCTTCACTAAAGGAATGGCCGACATAGTGCTTAAGCGTTGCCAGCACGTCACGTTTTTCACCCTGTAGGCCATCAACATACGCACAGGCCATCACGCCCACCAGCCACGGGTCCTCGCCAAACGTCTCTTCGGTACGCCCCCAGCGCACATCGCGCGACACATCCAGCACCGGCGCCAGCCCCTGTTTACAGCCAGTTGAACGCGCTTCTTCGCCTATCTGCTGCGCAGCGCGTCTGACCAGTTCAGGATCCCACGTAGAACCGTAATTCAGCGAGGAGGGAAATAAGGTGGCGTCTTTGCACAACAAGCCTACCAGACACTCTTCATGGAACAGTGCCGGAATGCCAAGGCGCGTCTCTTCCATCAACATTTTTTGCAGGCGGTTGGCCGCGCGCACGCCCGTTTTCGCATCCACAATATGCGTACCCAGCGGGCGCGTGATTTGACCGACACCCAGCATTAAGCGTTCGCCCAGCGATGCTTGCTCGCTGACGCCGGAGAATTCATCGCTCATATCGCTTCTTTCCCGGTGCTCACCGTCTTCAGACAGTACCAGCCAGTAGGCATGCATCTGGGCAAATTTTTCTTCGGGGGTCATGCGTGCCAGCAGGTCGGCAACACGGGCGCTCACAGGATGCTGAGGATCTTTATAAACAGGGGTCATAGCCTTCTCCTGAACAGGTTAAGTAAAACCAGTATTCAGAAGCGTTGCCGCGACAACAATTGTCTAATTCCGCAGAAGATTTACGTTTTTTGGTTTTTTCGCGGGAGTGTGATCGGTCGCAAATTAAGGCGAGTCTGATAAGTTAGAAATATGAAAGCCCCCGCGGTTGATAACCCCGGGGGCTTGTTGAAACAATTACTTATTCAATTCCGCCAGACTCAGCCAGGTTTGCACTACCGTGTCAGGGTTCAGGGAGAGGCTATCGATACCCTCTTCCATCAGCCATGCAGCGAAATCTTCATGGTCAGACGGCCCCTGCCCACAGATACCGACGTATTTGCCCTGTTTCTTCGCGGCGCGGATGGCCATCGACAGTAGCGCTTTAACCGCGTCATTACGCTCGTCAAACAGTTCTGAGACCACGCCGGAGTCGCGGTCAAGACCCAGCGCCAGCTGCGTCATGTCGTTGGAGCCAATGGAGAAACCATCGAAATGTTCGAGGAACTGTTCGGCTAACAGGGCGTTAGACGGGATCTCACACATCATGATGATTTTCAGACCATTTTCGCCACGTTTCAGCCCCTGACGCGCCAATTCATCCACCACGGCTTTCGCCTGGTCAACGGTACGCACGAACGGAATCATGATTTCAACGTTGGTCAGTCCCATTTCGTTACGCACGCGTTTTACCGCATCGCATTCCAGCGCGAAGCAGTCGCGGAAGCTCTCGGAAACGTAACGTCCTGCGCCACGGAAGCCCAGCATCGGGTTCTCTTCATCCGGCTCGTAACGTTCACCACCAACCAGGTTAGCGTATTCGTTCGATTTAAAATCGGACAGACGCACAATCACCCGTTTCGGATAGAACGCCGCGCCCAGCGTGGCGATCCCTTCCGTCAGGCGACCCACGTAAAACTCTTTTGGTGAGTCGAAGCCTTTCATCATCTCGCGGATTTCGTTTTGCAGCGCCGGTTCCTGGTCATCGAACTCCAGCAACGCACGCGGGTGAACGCCAATCATACGGTTGATGATGAATTCCAGACGCGCCAGACCAACGCCCTCATTCGGCAGGCAGGCGAAGTCAAATGCGCGATCCGGGTTGCCGACGTTCATCATGATCTTCAGTGGCATGTCCGGCATGGTGTCAACGCTGGAACTCTTAACGCTAAAGTCGAGCAGGTCAGCGTAGACGTAACCCGTATCCCCTTCCGCACAGGAAACGGTGACTTTCTCGTCATCTTTCATGCGTTCGGTTGCGTCGCCGCAGCCGACCACCGCCGGGATACCCAGTTCACGCGCGATGATTGCCGCGTGACAAGTACGCCCGCCACGGTTGGTGACAATCGCCGCCGCTTTCTTCATGATCGGTTCCCAGTCCGGGTCGGTCATGTCGGTCACCAGTACATCGCCGGGTTCAATGCGGTTCATCTCACTGATGTCGTGAATAACTTTTACTGGGCCCGCGCCAATGCGATGGCCGATGGCACGGCCTTCAGCAATGATTTTGCCCTGTGAATGCAGCGTGTAACGCTCCATCACCTGGCCGCGAGAGCGTACGGTTTCCGGGCGCGCCTGAACGATAAACAATTTGCCGGTATGACCATCTTTGGCCCACTCAATATCCATCGGGCGGCCGTAGTGTTTTTCAATCTGGACAGCCTGTTTCGCCAGCTCCTGCACTTCATCGTTGGTCAGCGAGAAAATATCACGCTGGGCCTGCGGCACATCTTCAATTTTAACCTGCTTGCCGTGCTCCTGCGTCGGTGCGTAGACCATACGGATTTTTTTGGAACCCATGGTACGGCGCACAATCGACGGGCGATTAGCCGCCAGCGTCGGTTTGTGGACGTAAAATTCGTCCGGGTTTACCGCGCCCTGCACCACCATTTCACCCAGGCCCCAGGCCGAGGTGATAAACACCACCTGGTCAAAACCGGATTCGGTGTCGATGGAGAACATTACGCCCGAAGACGCGAGGTCAGAACGCACCATCCGCTGAACGCCCGCCGAGAGCGCGACGCCGCGATGATCGTAACCCTGGTGGACACGGTATGAGATCGCGCGGTCGTTAAACAGCGAGGCGAAAACGTGTTTAACCGCAACCAGTACCGCGTCGTAGCCCTGCACGTTGAGGAAGGTTTCCTGCTGACCGGCGAAGGAGGCATCCGGCATATCTTCTGCCGTCGCCGAAGAGCGCACAGCAAAGGATGCGTCCGCATCATCCGCAGAGAGCTGGTTGTACGCATCACGGATAGCGGTTTCCAGTTCGCTCTGGAAAGGTGTGTCGATGATCCACTGGCGGATCTGCGCACCGGCTTTCGCCAGGGCGGTGACATCATCAATATCGGTTTGATCCAACAGTTGATAGATGCGCTGATTCACGCCGCTTTGGTCGAGAAATTGATTAAATGCATCGGCAGTGGTAGCAAATCCGTTGGGGACCGAGACACCCAGATCGGACAGGTTAGTAATCATTTCACCCAGGGAGGCATTTTTGCCCCCAACTCTGTCTACATCATTCATGCCGAGTTGGTTATACCAAAGCACCAGCGGTGACGAGCCATTGTTGGACATCGAGACAATCCTTTTTTGATTAAAAAAGCAGTGATTAAGAAACAACTGACTACTCAAATTATCCTGGCATATTTAAACAATTTAAAAAAACGGTGAATCGTTCAAGCAAATTAAATTTTTCTTTTTTAGGATTGATGCCAGTAATCTGTTAACCCTCTGATTCTGTGGGAAAGTCGTTATAAATCGCGACAAAATCTGCATATTTAGAAAAATGAACCAGACTTTTCATAAAAAATAAAAATAGCGTTCCACTTTCAGATATCAGACAAATGCGGTGGGGTTTTCTGCGAATTTAATTTATGCTTTCAGACAATTAACCTCACTTTTCTGGATTGTTAAAATGGAAAATGCAGTCGACAGGCAGGTTTTTTATATTTCTGATGGCACGGCGATTACCGCTGAGGTGCTGGGCCACGCGGTGATGTCGCAGTTCCCGGTGGTTATCAACAGTATTACTCTGCCGTTTATTGAAAGTGAAAGCCGCGCCCGCGCGGTGAAAGATCAGATTGACGCGATTTATCAGCAAACCGGCGTACGCCCGCTGGTTTTCTACTCCATTGTCATTCCGGAAATCCGCGACATCATTTTGCAGTGTGAAGGATTTTGTCAGGATATCGTGCAGGCGCTGGTTGCTCCGCTTCAGGAAGAGCTTAAGCTCGATCCGACGCCCATTGCTCATCGAACCCACGGGCTAAACCCTGGAAATCTGTTGAAATACGATGCGCGTATTGCGGCAATTGATTACACCCTGGCACACGATGATGGAATATCTTTGCGCAATCTCGATCAGGCGCAGGTTATTTTGCTCGGCGTTTCTCGCTGTGGAAAAACCCCTACCAGCCTCTATCTGGCGATGCAGTTCGGTATTCGCGCCGCCAACTACCCGTTCATCGCCGATGATATGGATAATCTGATCCTTCCTGCGTCGCTTAAACCGTTGCAGCATAAACTGTTCGGCCTGACGATTAATCCTGAGCGCCTGGCGGCGATTCGCGAGGAGCGCAGGGAAAACAGCCGCTACGCCTCGATGCGCCAGTGTCGAATGGAAGTGGCGGAAGTAGAAGCGCTGTATCGTAAGAATCAAATCCCGTGGATTAACAGTACCAACTACTCCGTTGAGGAAATTGCTACCAAAATCATGGACATCATGGGATTAAGCCGCAGAATGTACTAACGCACTAGTACAATGCAGAAAATTTGTTTATCATAACGCCGTGATTGAATGCACACCACGCCCGCTCTTGAAATCAGCCGGGATTGGTTTATCGTGATGTGCATCACTTCCCGGCGTTTTGTCTGGTGAAGAAACAAATTTCTGAGAAACTCATGAATAAGACCGATGAATTGCGTACTGCTCGTATTGAGAGCCTCGTTACGCCTGCTGAACTTGCTCAGCGTTACCCCGTCTCCCCGGATGTTGCCGCCAGCGTTACCGCTTCTCGTCAGCGGATTGAAAAGATCCTCAATGGTGAAGATCGTCGTTTGCTGGTGATTGTCGGGCCTTGCTCTATTCACGATCTGGATGCGGCGATGGATTATGCGCGTCGTCTGCAAACCCTGCGCGAGAAGCATCAGGGCCAACTGGAAATCGTGATGCGCACCTATTTCGAAAAACCGCGTACCGTTGTTGGCTGGAAAGGATTGATTTCTGACCCCGACCTGAATGGCAGCTACCGGGTTAATCACGGCATTGAGCTCGCGCGAAAACTGCTATTACAGGTGAATACTCTCGGCGTGCCAACCGCGACCGAATTTCTCGATATGGTGACCGGTCAGTTTATCGCCGACCTGATTAGCTGGGGCGCGATTGGCGCACGTACCACCGAGAGCCAAATCCATCGCGAAATGGCTTCTGCGCTCTCCTGCCCGGTTGGCTTTAAGAACGGCACTGATGGTAATACGCGTATTGCTGTCGATGCGATCCGGGCCGCTCGCGCCAGTCATATGTTCCTGTCTCCGGATAAAAACGGCCAGATGACCATCTACCAGACCAGCGGTAACCCCTATGGGCATATCATCATGCGTGGCGGTAAAAAACCGAATTACCACGCCGACGATATTGCTGCGGCCTGCGATACGCTGCATCAGTTTGATTTGCCGGAACACCTGGTCGTCGATTTCAGCCACGGCAACTGCCAGAAGCAACATCGCCGTCAACTGGATGTTTGCGATGATATCTGTCAGCAGATACGCAACGGTTCGACCGCGATCGCCGGTATTATGGCCGAAAGTTTCCTGCGCGAAGGTGCGCAGAAGATTGTCGCGGATCAGCCGCTCACCTATGGGCAATCCATCACCGATCCTTGCCTGAGCTGGGAAGATACCGAAGTGCTGCTGGAAAAACTGGCTGCCGCGGTGGCCACTCGCCTTTAGTTCCCTCCTCCCTGTCGCACCCGCGATGGGGAGATTCTTATCCCCTCCAGATATCTCTTTTCACAAAAAACGGTTGCACACGCCTACTCATTATTGATAATACTTATCATTGTTGTTTTTATTACTATTTTACTTTTCTATGACGCTTATGGATGACAACGCAGAACAGGTTACCGTCAGGGACAATACCCCCCGTCCGCAGGATAACGATCGCCGGGTTAACAGCGAGGCGTTATTAGGTGATGAAGGCCGCGTGGTGATAGAACATGAAGGTCAGCAGTATCTGTTGCGCCAGACGCAGGCTGGAAAGCTGATATTGACGAAATAGCAGGTAGATTTTTGCCTTGTGCATTTTTTGGCCGGGCAAGCGCAGCGCTCCCGGCATGTTGTTCAGCTGGAACAACTCACTTCCAGCCTTTTCCCCCAGTCGGGCGGGCGTTGAGCATAATCATCGTCACGATCAACCCACGGATTTCTCAGGGCTTCGTGCAGTCGATGGAGTTCCTGATAATCGCCCTTCTCCGCCGTTTCAATGGCCCGCTGCGCCAACCAGTTGCGTAACACCATTGCCGGGTTCACCTGCTTCATCGCCTGTTGCCGTTTCGCATCGTCGATGCCTTCAGGCTGTATACGGGCCCGATACTGCGCAAACCAGCTATCAAAGGCGGCACGATCGATAAACTCGTCGCGTAATGGGGATGCGGCGCTTAACTGTTCCGTTTCGCTCAACATACGGAAAGTACGCGTGTAATCACTACCCTCTCGCGCCATAAGTGCAAACAACGCGTTAAGCAGATCGTTATCGCCCACCTCTTGCGTAAATAACCCCAGTTTCTGACGCATGCGCGCGCCATATTCGGTGAACAATGCAAGCTGGTAGCCATCCAGGGCGTCATTCAGCGTATCGACATTGATAAAGGCTGAGAGCGACTGCGCCAGACGTTGCAGGTTCCATAACCCTACCGCCGGCTGATTCTCAAAACTGTAGCGCCCCTGATAATCTGAATGATTACAAATAAAGCCCGGCTGGTAATCATCAAGAAAGCCAAACGGACCGTAATCAATCGTCAGTCCCAGAATCGACATGTTATCGGTATTCATTACGCCATGCGCGAAACCGACCGTTTGCCAGCGCGCAATCATCTGCCCGGTGCGCGTAACCACGTCACGGAACCAGAGTGCATAGCGATCCGCTTCCTGCTGAAGATGCGGCCAGTGGTGGCGAATAACAAAATCGACCAGTTGCTGGACCTTGTCCATTTCACGACGATAGTAGAAATGCTCAAAGTGGCCGAAGCGAACGTGACTTTGCGCAATACGCATGAGCATCGCGCCCTGTTCAACGGTTTCACGCTGGATGGGCGTATCACTGGTTACAATGGAAAGCGCACGCGTGGTGGGAATACCGAGATAATGCATCGCTTCCGAGGCCAGGCTTTCACGAAGTGTGGATCGCAACACAGCACGGCCATCGCCCATCCGCGAATACGGGGTTAAGCCTGCGCCTTTGAGATGCCAGTCCACCGACGTGCCGCCATCCAGTTGCTGTTCACCCAGCAGAATGCCGCGGCCATCGCCCAGTTGCCCCGCCCAGACGCCAAACTGATGGCCGCTGTACACCTGCGCCAGCGGTTTCATCCCGGGGAGCAAGGCTTCTCCGCCCCACACACCAGCGCCACGTTCAGGCGCAAAGAGAGAGGGTTCGATCCCGAGTTCATCGGCAAGCGGCGTGTTATGCCATATCAGGCGGGCATTCTGTAGCGGCGTCGGATTGAGGTCGCTGTAAAAACCTGGCAGCTCATCGCGCCAGCGAGTATTAAAAGACAGGGTCATAGGTCCTCCTGTCTGTAGTGTATGAGTTAATCCTCGTTTACACACCCGGCAATCTGCAGGGTTATTCCTGCACCAGCGTTAATAATGAGGATTCTGGTACAGCAGGCCATAGCTCACCCAGCATGCCGCTGAAACCAAAAGGTAATACACGTTCACGCGCGGATTCCGTATTAATCCCCGCAATCATGATGCTTTGGCAATAGGGTTGAATTTGGGTGGTGATGGCGCGAATAAAGGGCTCGAAGGATGCAGAAGACAGTTGTCGCTGAACAAACTGACGATCGATTACAATCCGCTGAAACAATCCAGCAAACACAGCGCGCGTAGAGGCTTCCCCCGAACCAAAGTTTGCTAACGCCAGCGGGAAGCGTTTTGCCAGAAGTGTGAGTGGATGCGTATCATCAGGCTGATTGAGCCCTGGGAAGCGTTCGCTCACCACCAGTTCGACAAACGGGTAACGTGAAACCTCGGCTGCCAGCAATGCATCCGTGAGTAAGGCGTGAACAATCGCAGGTGTAATAGCAAGCCACGCCGTCAGTTGCTGCTGAATAAAAAACAGCTGGCAGGTATTAAGCAGCGCGAGCTTTTCGCGAAATAGCACTAATTCCTCATCAGACGTCAGTTTCGGCAGGATGAGATTCGTCGGGATACGTACAGAATTCTCTACACCAATAAAATGTGCAACGACTTTCAAACCAATCAGTTTGCCATTAGCATGTCGGGCTGGGAGAAATAACAGCTCTGAACGCCATGTACGGTCAAGGGTTACAATCATTGCGACAGCCCTTCTCGATAAGTCATTTCAAGGGTCCTGAAGTCACAAAACAATAAATTTAGGTCGATTGATTTTAGTCGGATTGCTTTCATTTTCCGTTTTATTTTTGCATTCCTTCGCTGGAATGTAATGATTGTAATCGAAAATCATAGATTAATACAATCCATGCCCAGTTAACCCTAAGATTGTTAACAAAAACAATAATGAGTCGTAATTTGTTTTTTAAATACCATTAATTTAAATACGCCGAAGGGGCATCGCGCCCCTTCGTCATTTACCCATTAAATCCGCCTGGCCTGCCAAAACTTCTTGCGCCAGTACACGTTATCTAAAGAGGATCGCGTGACGCCCTGGCTGGTCGATGCATGGATAAACTGGTTATCCGTATCATAGATACCAACATGGAGGCCGCTATCCCCTGAGCCGGTCTTGAAGAAAACCAGATCGCCCGGTAGCAGATCGTCTTTATCAATTTCGGTGCCGATCTTCGCCTGCTGACGCGTTTCGCGCGGTAACTGCATTTCAAATTTATCGCGGAAAGTGGTTAAGACAAACCCGGAACAATCAATTCCACGGCGATTCATCCCACCATAGCGGTAAGGCGTACCGTGCCAGTTGCGCAACTGATCGTTTAAATTAGCAATTACGGTTATCGAATCAGATAGTCTTGGATTTGGAGGCGGTGCATGGTGACTACATCCCGCCAAAAATAAAGCCGCTATAAAAATAATCAAGAATCGCATATCCGGCGAATCCTCTCTTTTTTAATTTTCCGATAATTTAGCCCGGTTACTTATTCCCTGGCAAGTAAGCAGTGATACTTAATGTTTCGCTATTGTTTTCCAGACCCGTTTCACTGCGCAACCAGCATCTGGTGGCCCGCAATGTCCAGCCGTTGGAAAGAAATATTATAGGCGCTAAACAGTAAATCAGGGGTTAATACCTCAGCCGATGTTCCACTGGCGATTGATTGCCCTTTGGATAACAACCACACCCGATTAGCATGCCGCAGCGTATGATTGAGATCGTGGCTGCTCATTACTATCGCAATACCGCGAGCACGCAATGTGTCCAGCACACGATCAAGGGCTGCCTGCTGTGCGACATCGAGGCTGTTCATGGGTTCATCCAGTAGCAACAGTTGACCATGAGGGTTACCAGATGGATGAATCTGCAGGATAACCGCTGCCAGCCGTACGCGCTGCCACTCACCACCGGAAAGCTGATTAACATGACGGCCCAGTTTATCTACCAGGCCCAGCGCTTCCGTTACCTGTGTGCAAAGCGTATGTTCAGTTTTATCATGCTGATGCAACAGCAGAAAATGCCAGACGGGCATGGCGAATGGCGGCGACTGATGCTGGGAAAGATACGCGCGCTTTTGCGCCAGCTCCAGCGAGGTCCATTCGCCTAACGGTTTACCGTTTAGCGTGACGCTGCCCTTACCGGAACTTAACCCCGCCATGCGGGTTAACAGCGTACTCTTCCCCGCGCCATTCGGCCCCACGAGGTGGATTGTCTCGCCAGCATGAACCTCTGCGCTAAACTGCGTTAAACGCACTCCCTCACTGACGTTTTGTAGTTGCATCAGCATTGTCATTACAGAACCAGTGCTTTCTGAATCGCATTAATCAGAATCGGATCTTCCGGGGGCATATCCGGTGAGAAACGCGCGACGACGCGACCGTCGCGGCCAACGAGGAATTTCTCAAAGTTCCACAGAATGTCACCAGGCTGCGCAGGCGCACGACCTTTGCTGGCCATTTTTTCATAAAACTCGCTTCCCTTCGGCGCAATGGCTTTTGGCGCGGCGCGCGTTAAGGTCTGATAGAGCGGATGACGCCCTTCACCATTAACCTCGATTTTACTGAACATAGGGAACGTCACGCCGTAGGTGGTGCGGCAGAACGTTTTAATCTCGTCTTCACTCCCGGGCTCCTGTCCCAGGAACTGGTTGCACGGGAATCCCAGCACCGCAAAGCCTTCATATTCGAGCGACGTTTGCAGGCTTTCCAGCTGTTCGTACTGCGGGGTTAATCCGCATTTAGATGCCACATTCACGATCAACAGGACGTTCCCTCTGAAACGTTCCAGGGTCGTTTTTTCACCATCAATCGTTGTAACTTCAATGTTCAGAATTGCGTTTTCCATAATATCCTCATTAGCATATGTACTGAACGTCAGCGCCCAGAACGCAATAATAGCCAGATAAAGACCGGCGCTCCCGTGGTCGCCGTCACAACACCGATAGGAAGTTCGGCCGCCTGAAGCGCCAGCCGCGCAATGATGTCCGCCGCCAGCAACGTGCTGGCCCCTGCCAGTGCGCAGGCCGGTAGCAGCACCCGATGATCGGTCAGACCGCACAGCCGCAGCATATGCGGTACCACCAGGCCGACAAAGCCGATTGCGCCCGCCAGCGCCACGCTGACGCCAACCAGCCAACCGGTGGCAATCACCAACAGTTTACGCCACAGCCAGATGGGGACGCCCAGCTGTCGGGCTGACGTTTCGCCCAGCGCCAGTAAATTTAACGGCTGTGATTGCAGGCAAATCCATGCGATGACCGGAATCAGACCCAGCATCAGCCAGCTCTGTTGCCAGTCAACGCCGCCGAAGCCGCCCATCATCCAGTACATAAGCTGGCGTAAATCAAAAGACGTAGAGAAGTAAACGGCCCAGGTCATCAGCGCGCTGCAAATAATGCCCAGCGCCACCCCGGCTAAGAGTAGCTTACTGGTAGAAAGATGGCGTCTGGCAAAACGCATCAGAATAAAGGTAATAAGCAGCGCCCCGAGAATCGCTGACAGGCCGAGCGCCCAGCCGGGTAGCATTCCCTGCCCTAACATCACGGCGGCAATCAGCCCGACGCCTGCACCATTAGAAACCCCCAGCAGGCCAGGCTCCGCCAGCGGGTTTTCAAACAGCGCCTGCATTACGGCGCCCGACAACGCCAGTGCGGCCCCAACCAACAGAACCGCAACGGTACGCGGCAGGCGAATCTGCCAGATAAAGAGCTTTCCGGTAGCGCTAAACCAGTTGCCAGGGGCAATCCATCGGTCTCCGGCACAGAGGCTTATCGTCAGCGCAACAAGCAGCGTGAGCGCCAGTATCATAAGCCAGCGCCGATTGCGTCGCTGCTGAAGATGTACGTAGTCCAGCATAGTAGTCCATGTGCCAGCAAGAGAGGTGTTTGATTTTACGGTGGTTCCACGTGCGGGAAAAGAAAAAAGGCCGCATAGCGGCCTTTTTGGTTAGTGCAGATTACTCTTCTTTGGGCGTCGCGTTTTCGACACGGCTTTTTAACTTCTGACCGGGTCTGAAGGTCACCACGCGCCGGGCTGTAATGGGAATATCTTCGCCCGTTTTCGGGTTACGACCCGGGCGTTGATTTTTGTCTCGCAGGTCAAAATTACCAAAACCGGAAAGTTTAACCTGTTCGCCATTTTCCAGAGCACGACGGATCTCTTCAAAAAACAGCTCAACCAGCTCTTTGGCATCCCGCTTGCTAAGCCCAAGCTTATCAAACAGATATTCTGACATTTCAGCTTTTGTAAGCGCCATAGGTTCAATCCCTCAATGATGCCTGGAATCGCTCTTTTAATGCCTCTACACACTTGGCAACGGTAGTGGCAATATCCTCTTCTTCAAGTGTACGGCTGGTATCCTGAAGGATCAGGCTGATAGCGAGGCTCTTATACCCCTCCGCAACACCCTTACCACGGTACACGTCAAATAAGTTTACGCCAACTATCTGATTTACGCCAACTTTCTTACATTCGGCCAAAACATCCGCAGCCGGTACGTTTTCTGCCACCACAACCGCGATATCACGACGGTTTGCCGGGAAGCGAGAAATCTCCTGTGCCTGAGGAACCACGCGGTCTGCGAGCTTGTTCCACTCCAGTTCGAACACCAGTGTACGACCATTGAGATCCAGTTTACGTTCCAGTTCCGGGTGAACAACCCCAATGAAACCAATACGTTCACCTTTCAGATAAATCGCCGCGGACTGGCCCGGATGCAGTGCCGGATTGGCTTCAGCTTTAAACTGAATATCAGACAGTTTACCGGTCAAATCGAGAACAGCTTCGAGATCGCCTTTTAAATCATAGAAATCAACGGTCTCTTTTACCAGGTTCCAGTGCTCTTCGTAGCGGTTGCCGCAAATCACGCCGCCCAGCATCACATCCTGACGAATGCCCAGCGGAGCCTGGGTATCCGGTACAAAGCGCAGACCGGTTTCGAAGATACGTACGCGGTTCTGCTGACGGTTCTGGTTATAGACCACGGTGGTCAGCAGGCCGCTCCACAGAGAAAGACGCATTGCGGACATTTCACTGGAGATAGGGCTTGGCAGAATCAGCGCTTCTTCGCCCGGGTGAATCAGTTGCTGCACTTTCGGATCGACGAAGCTATAGGTAATCACTTCCTGATAGCCTTTGTCATTCAGCATCGTTTTCACACGCTTGAGCGACAGGTTAGCTTCTTTATGGCTGCCCATTACCAGACCGGCCTGCACAGGCTCGTTCGGGATGTTGTCATAGCCAAACAGACGCGCAACTTCTTCTACCAGGTCTTCTTCAATTTCCATGTCGAAACGCCAGCTCGGCGCAACGGCCTGCCACTGGTCGTTACCGACGGTCACTTCACAGCCCAGACGCTGGAGAATATCAGTCACCACGTCATCAGCAATATGATGACCAATCAGTCGATCCAGCTTGCTGCGACGCAGGGTGATGGTCGCACGTTTTGGCAGCGTAGATTCGTTAGTGACATCGATAATCGGGCCAGCTTCGCCGCCACAGATATCCATCAGCAGGCGGGTGGCACGCTCCAGGGCTTTGTACTGCAGCGCCGGATCGACACCACGCTCATAGCGGTGAGAGGCATCCGTATGCAGACCATGGCGACGCGCGCGGCCAGTGATAGACAGCGGGTTGAAGAAGGCGCACTCCAGCAGAACGTTTTGCGTTTCGCCATTCACGCCAGAGTGTTCACCACCGAAGATGCCGCCCATTGCCAGCGCTTTGGCATGGTCGGCAATGACCAGGGTATCGGATTTCAGTTTCGCTTCGCTACCATCAAGCAGAACCAGCGTTTCGCCCTCTTTCGCCATGCGCACCACAATACCGCCTTCGATACGATCTTTATCGAATGCGTGCATCGGTTGGCCCAGCTCGAGCAGCACGTAGTTGGTGACGTCAACAACGGCGTCGATGGAACGAATACCGCAGCGACGCAGCTTTTCTTTCATCCACAGCGGGGTTGGCGCTTTGACGTTGATGCCTTTCACTACGCGACCCAGATAGCGCGGGCAGGCGTCTGCGGCTTCAACGCTGATAGGTAACGTGTCGTTGATGGTGTCAACTACCGGGGTGATTTCCGGCTCAACCAGCGGCAATTTGTTCAGTACGGCCACATCGCGGGCAACCCCGATAATACCGAGGCAGTCGGCGCGGTTTGGCGTCACGCTAATTTCGATGGTGTTGTCATCAAGTTTCAGGTATTCACGGATATCGGTACCGATCGGCGCATCAGCCGGCAGTTCGATGATACCACTATGGTCGTCGGAAATACCCAGCTCAGAGAACGAGCACAGCATGCCTTCAGATGGCTCACCGCGCAGTTTTGCGGCTTTAATTTTAAAATCACCCGGCAGAACAGCACCGATGGTGGCAACTGCCACACGCAGGCCCTGACGGCAGTTCGGCGCACCACAGACGATATCAAGCAGGCGTTCGCCGCCTACATTCACTTTTGTTACGCGCAGTTTGTCGGCGTTCGGGTGCTGACCGCACTCAACCACTTCACCCACAACCACACCGTTGAAGCTGCCCGCTACTGGCTCCACACCATCGACCTCCAGGCCTGCCATGGTGATTTGACCGGACAGCGCTTCGCTATCGATGGCCGGGTTAACCCATTCGCGTAACCACAGTTCACTGAATTTCATTGTTTTGCCCTGCCCTTATTTAAACTGTTTGAGGAAACGCAGATCGTTTTCGAAGAATGCACGTAAATCGGTGACGCCGTAACGCAGCATGGTCAGACGCTCCATACCCATACCGAAGGCAAAACCAGAGTAAACTTCCGGGTCAATGCCGACATTGCGCAACACGTTCGGGTGAACCATCCCGCAGCCCAGCACTTCCAGCCATTTACCGTTTTTACCCATTACGTCAACTTCTGCAGACGGTTCGGTGAACGGGAAATAGGACGGACGGAAACGAATCTGCAGATCTTCTTCAAAGAAGTTACGCAGGAAGTCATGCAGCGTGCCCTTCAGGTTGGTAAAGCTGATGTTTTTATCAACAATCAGACCTTCCATCTGATGGAACATCGGGGTATGCGTTTGGTCGTAATCGTTACGATATACGCGGCCCGGTGCAATGATACGAATCGGCGGCTGTTGATCTTTCATGGTGCGGATCTGTACGCCGGAGGTTTGGGTGCGCAGCAGACGCGTGGCATCAAACCAGAAAGTGTCGTGGTCAGCGCGTGCCGGGTGATGTCCTGGAATATTCAGCGCATCGAAGTTGTGGTAATCATCTTCGATTTCCGGACCGGTCGCCACGGTAAAGCCGAGCTCACCGAAGAAACTTTCAATACGGTCGATAGTACGGGTAACCGGGTGCAGGCCGCCGTTTTCAATACGACGCCCCGGCAGGGAGATATCGATGGTTTCGGCAGCCAGACGGGCGTTCAGTACTGCACTTTCCAGCTCAGCTTTGCGGGCGTTCATCGCCTGCTGAACCTGCTCTTTTGCTTCGTTAATGACCGCACCTGCTGCCGGGCGCTCTTCTGGCGGCAGATCACGCAGTGTTGTCATCTGAAGGGTCAGATGCCCTTTTTTGCCAAGGTACTCGACGCGAACGTTATCTAACGTGGCGACATCCGAGGCCTGGTTAATGGCTGCCTTCGCACTGGCAACCAGCTCTGCGAGATGTGACATGGTTTTCCTCATTGTGTCAGTGAAGACACTGGTTCGTTGGACTTAATTTTTGTGCTGCACAAACGAAAAAAGCCTCCACTGGGGAGGCTTTCAGGCGCTGTTTTTCGTTTCTTCTTTCACGCGCTAGCCTCCTGGTTTCAGGTGCTAAAGTAAAAAAAGAAGCGGAAAATAGCAGCATTCATTGCTTGCGTTACCTTGATGCATTTGGTGTTCAGTAAGCCCTTTATTGGAAAGGTAAAACGTGAAAATGTCAACAGGATTATTGTGCCTGCGTTGGATAAAGCCTCTCCCAACCTGGACCATGCGGTTTACGCAAAGGATGATCATCATCAAAGATGTAAGGTGCATCGGAAGTGATGGCATTCTTATATATTACCTCCAGTAAGCGCGGTTTAAGCGTCTGGCGATTATACTGGTAGCGAGCGTAATATCCGCCGTCGCCATTACCATTTTGCCGAAGGTTTACATAAATTAACGCATTGCGGGTATCAACTAAACGCGCGGAAATACAATAACGTTGTTCACCGCTTTCATGCGCAAAAGGAATTAATTTTGCCGTAGCGGGTAAATGGGTCTCGTCATAATCAATAAACAGGCTAAATTCATTGTAAGCTGAGACGTTGCACCACATTTGGATTAAAAAACGACCGCGTGATATGGGATGAAAAATGGGTACTGCGCCATAAATACCGGCCTCTGATGTATCGAAATCAGCCATCTCACCACGCCCGCCATATTGCTGTTCACCATCAAAATCAGCATCCATAGCCTGAGATAACGCAACGTAATACGCGTTTTCACCAGTAAGCATTCCCAGCATCTCTGGTGGCCAGTTCTTAGTCTCCCTGGATTTTGGGAAAATCACGCTGCGCAGTGCATTGGCGCAACTCTTTTCATAAAGCCGTGGGTGCTCTTTAGATTCTGTGATAAGTCCGCTATCGCTACATTGCTGCACAAAATCGGTTATTGTGGAACGCGGCTGCGGCGAATGTTGCGCAAAAGCGTGACCATACAACATTCCGGCGTAGAGCAGAGTAATTCCATTTACTAAAAACTTTTGCATTTGATGACCTGCTTTGCAAAAAAAAGAGGATAAACCTTTCGGCTTATCCCCTTTTCTTAACCTGAAGGATTCAGATTAAGCCAGAGCTGCTTTCGCTTTTTCGACCAGAGCGGTGAACGCTACTTTGTCGAATACGGCGATATCAGCCAGGATCTTACGGTCGATTTCAACAGAGGCTTTTTTCAGGCCGTTGATGAATTTGCTGTAAGAAATACCGTTCTGACGTGCTGCAGCGTTGATACGTGCAATCCACAGTTGACGGAACTGACGCTTACGTTGACGACGGTCACGGTAAGCGTACTGACCTGCTTTGATAACAGCCTGGAAGGCAACGCGGTATACGCGAGAACGCGCACCGTAGTAGCCTTTAGCTTGTTTCAAAATTTTCTTGTGACGTGCACGTGCAATTACACCACGTTTTACGCGAGCCATATGTGCTCTCCTGTATCTATTCTAATTAAAAAGTTAAAAAACGTTAACGACTTATGCGTACGGCAGGCACGCGATTACCAGGCCCAGATCGCCTTTGGAAACCATGGCTTTCGGACGCAGGTGACGTTTACGTTTGGTCGCTTTTTTGGTCAGAATGTGACGCAGGTTAGCGTGCTTGTGCTTAAAACCACCTTTACCGGTTTTTTTGAAGCGCTTAGCAGCACCGCGTACGGTCTTAATTTTTGGCATTTTAATAACTTCCACTTCGCATTGTTAATAAACGAAACAAAGGCGAATCACCCTGCGAGCCGAGGCCCACAGGAATGATTACTTGATGGCCTTACTGTTTCTTCTTAGGAGCGAGCACCATGATCATCTGGCGGCCTTCGATCTTCGTAGGGAAGGATTCGACTACTGCCAGTTCACTCAGATCGTCACGAACGCGCGTCAGCACTTCCATACCAATCTGTTGGTGGGCCATCTCACGACCGCGGAAACGCAGCGTGATCTTGGCCTTATCGCCATCTTCCAGAAAGCGAATCAGGCTGCGGAGTTTTACCTGATAATCGCCATCGTCGGTACCAGGACGGAATTTAATTTCCTTAACCTGGATAACTTTTTGCTTTTTCTTCTGTTCCTTAGAAGACTTACTCTTTTCATAAAGGAACTTGCCGTAGTCCATAATACGACAAACTGGCGGTTCGGCGTTAGGGCTGATTTCAACTAAATCTACTCCAGCTTCCTCAGCTTTTTCGATCGCTTCTCTCAGACTCACAATTCCCAGTGCTTCGCCTTCCAGACCTGTTAAGCGAACTTCCTGGGCGCGAATCTCGCCATTGATACGATTCGGACGTGCCGTTTGAACTCGTTTTCCGCCTTTAATACCTTATTCCTCCAGTTGTTGAAGACTGCGGCTGCGAATCTCTTGTTGCAGCTTCTCGATCACTTCATTTACGTCCAGGCTGCCCAGGTCTTTACCGCGGCGGGTGCGAACGGCCACTTTGCCTGCTTCCACCTCTTTATCACCACAGACCAACATATAAGGGACACGACGTAAAGTGTGCTCGCGGATTTTAAAGCCAATCTTCTCATTTCTCAAGTCTGCTTTTACACGAATGCCTGCATTTTGTAGTTTACGGGTCAATTCGTTAACATATTCAGCCTGAGAATCAGTAATATTCATGACGACGACCTGCACTGGCGCGAGCCAGGTTGGGAAGAAGCCAGCGAATTCTTCAGTCAGGATGCCGATAAAGCGTTCCATCGACCCCAGAATTGCGCGGTGAATCATTACCGGAACCTTGCGTTCGTTGTCTTCGCCTACATAAGAAGCGCTCAGACGAGACGGCAAGGAGAAGTCCAGCTGTACAGTACCGCACTGCCATGCACGATCGAGGCAGTCATACAGGGTAAATTCAATTTTCGGACCATAGAAGGCGCCTTCACCCAGTTGATACTCAAACGGGATGTTGTTTTCTTCCAGCGCAACCGCTAAGTCCGCCTCAGCACGATCCCACATCTCGTCGCTACCGATACGTTTTTCCGGGCGAGTGGAGAGTTTGACGACGATTTTCTCGAAGCCAAAGGTGCTGTACATATCGTAGACCATACGAATACAGGCGTTCACTTCATCGCGGATTTGCTCTTCAGTACAGAAGATATGCGCATCATCCTGAGTGAACCCACGTACACGCATCAGGCCGTGCAGCGCGCCTGACGGCTCGTTACGATGGCAGCTACCGAATTCTGCCATACGCAGCGGCAGATCGCGGTAGGATTTCAGACCCTGGTTGAAGATCTGAACGTGGCCTGGGCAGTTCATTGGTTTGATGCAGTATTCACGGTTCTCAGAAGAGGTGGTGAACATTGCGTCTTTGTAGTTATCCCAGTGGCCGGTTTTTTCCCACAGCACGCGGTCCATCATGAACGGACCTTTTACTTCCTGGTACTGGTACTCTTTCAGTTTCGAACGTACGAACACTTCCAGTTCACGGAAGATAGTCCAGCCGTCGTTGTGCCAGAAGACCATACCCGGCGCTTCTTCCTGCATATGATACAGGTCGAGCTGCTTACCGATTTTACGGTGATCGCGTTTCGCCGCTTCTTCCAGACGTTGCAGATACGCGTTCAGCGCTTTTTTATCTGCCCACGCGGTACCGTAGATACGCTGCAACATTTTATTGTCGCTGTCGCCACGCCAGTACGCGCCTGCGGTTTTCATCAGTTTGAAGTGATGGCAGAAACGCATATTCGGCACGTGCGGACCGCGGCACATGTCGACGTATTCTTCGTGATGATACAAGCCAGGCTTGTCATCATGCGCAATGTTTTCATCAAGGATGGAAACTTTGTAGATTTCACCCCGTTTCACGAAAGTTTCGCGGGCTTCATGCCAGCTGACTTTCTTCTTGATGACATCGTAGTTTTTCTCGGCGAGCTCGTGCATACGTTTTTCGAGCGCGTCGATGTCTTCCTGGGTCAGGGTATGGTCAAGATCAACGTCATAGTAGAAGCCGTTGTCGATAACCGGACCGATCGCCATTTTTGTGTTCGGCCAGAGCTGCTTAATAGCATGACCGAGCAGGTGCGCGCAGGAGTGACGAATGATCTCAAGCCCTTCTTCATCTTTCGCGGTAATCAAAGAAAGGGTTACATCGTTTTCAATCACATCAGACGCATCGACCAGTTCACCATTAACGCGACCGGCGATAGTGGCTTTTGCCAGCCCTGGACCGATATCCAGAGCCACATCCATTGGGCTTACTGCGTGGTCGTAATGGCGTTGGCTGCCATCAGGAAGAGTAATTACAGGCATGTTATGTCCTTATTTGCAGTGGTGCCCCACACGAAAGAGCACATACAAAATTAAATAAATTAACTATATCAGCAAGTTAGATGGCTTTATTTGCTTCACTCTGCAAACTGTGTGCATCGGTGTATACAACATCCAAAATGTACCTACCATCACCTGCTGATAACGAGCCTCAATAGTACACGCCATTGATAATTTGTAAAAGCGCAGTGAAGCTATCTACCGCATACATTTCACGTGGTTAATCTATATGCTGCCATATTAACCAATTTCAACCCTCCCCCCTGAAGTATCTGTGAAATCCACACGGTTCTCTTTTTCTCATCCGGCTAAAAGGCACATGTAATAAGCTCAGGTCTGCTTAATACATCCTCCACAACTCGATTCCAGCATACCAAAGCTCACTATCTGCGAACGACCGAGTTCCTTGGCGCGATAAAGAGCCACATCAGCAGCACGCAACAGGTTGTCGCTTTGGACATGTTTCGGATAACTGGATATACCTATCGAAACATCTACATGACCGAGATCTGTGACACCGGAACGCAATGACTGCTCGCGAACGCCATTGAAAATTTCTGTTGCGACCTTTATAGCGCCATCTTCATCTATACCCGTCAGCAGCACCAAAAATTCT
Organism: Pseudocitrobacter sp. 73; assembly: GCF_008369545.1. Taxonomy (NCBI): domain Bacteria; kingdom Pseudomonadati; phylum Pseudomonadota; class Gammaproteobacteria; order Enterobacterales; family Enterobacteriaceae; genus Pseudocitrobacter; species Pseudocitrobacter sp. 73. The sequence continues at coordinate 250,252 of NZ_VTZO01000008.1, forward strand.
TCACCACCGTAACGAAAAGCCAGGCCGTTATCATTGATAACGCGTTTAATGACTGAGGCAACGCTCCTGATGACCGCATCGCCCGCTTCGTGGCCAAATCGATCATTAATGCTTTTGAAATGATCGATATCTATCATCAAGCAACTAACAGGCGCCTTATTGTTAACAGCCGCGCTAATCTGGGTACGCAATGTATCATCGAGATGGTGTCGATTACGTAAACCGGTGAGCGGATCGTAGAGTGCTTTCTCAAGCAGTTCATCGCGTAAACGTTGATTCGCAAGCGCAAGTGCGAGCGCTTCAGCCATCAACTCAAGATACGCACGGTAAGGCGCGGTTCCAGCGTCGATATTCTGGAAAGAAAGCAGGCCTATAGCCTCACCCTGAGCAATCAATGGGATACATAAGCTGTCATTTTGACAAGCGCCTTGCAGGTGATAACACGCAATATCCGGCCCTCCGCTCACTGGCGGATGGCTCTGTCCGCGGCGTATCGCCCAGCATTGGTCCGGATGGAAAGCATTGGCCTTACCATTAGGTGAAAGCCATTCGGCAACACAGTGAGTCTGGCGAGACTCTGGTTTAAGAATATATAGACGCCCAGGGACATTTGGCGCGATGTTAGGCGCAAAGCGTTGTGCAACATTGATAACGTCAGCAAAGTTCTCGCAACCTTGTAAACGTTGAGTCATGCGAGCAAGTAATTCTCTTATCGCCCAGTTGGCATCGCGTTCCTTTTCTAATTGTTGCCGCGCAAGTCCATTCTCACGAAAAATTCGAATAGCGTGTGCCATATCGCCGATTTCATCAATCTGGTTGAAATCAGGTGTTTCAACGGCATAATCCTGGGACGCCAGACGATTGACTACGTCACTAAGCCGCACAACCGGGCGTAATACGCGATATTTCAAAATAAAGCCGAGTACGAATAAAAAAAGGAGAGCCGTTAATCCCACCATGACTTCTGATACGACGCGTAACGTGCGGGAAATCTGGGTGGCATCGACTATGGCATCTATCGCGCGATTGTCTATCATCTGCCTGAATCTATCGATTTTGTCTTGTGCCCGGTCTAATTGTTGTTCATAGACTTTGCCGTACAGCAAGGCAACCGCTTGCGGCTCTGCACCTCGGTCCATGTAAGCAAGAGCCGTTTGCTGCTCATCTTTGAGCGAGTTAATGATTTGTAGCCCCTCATGGAGTTGCGTCAATTCTTCACCTGATGCGCCCACGTCCCTAAGTTTTGCCAGACGATCCTGAACCGTTACTTCCGTTTGTTTCTTTTTATTATAAGCACTTAGAGCATCAGGATCTTTGGCGACAACATATAATCGAGCTAAGTCGGACAGTGACCAGACATCAACAGCTAATTCGTTAGTTAACTGATCAAACAATTGCCTTTGCGCAACCGCTTCACGCTCTCGATTGTCTGCGGAGGAGGCCATGAACATTACTATCCCTGAAGCCAGAGTTAGACAGACCGTCGCGCCGTAAGCCCAGTTAGTAATGGTAGCTATACGCACCTGTTGATTCCTTCTGCGAAAGATACTGATTTGTCATGATTGAAATTATAGGAAACTCTTGATAAGCCGTGAGAAAAAAGATGGACCGGAGAGCCTGGGAAATGAGATTTGAATGGTGAGAGTTAACCTTTACCTCTTATTTATTTCGAATAAGCTTCTATACATTTCTATCTGAATAAGAAAATCAATAATCCCTTAGCACATTATGCATGGTAAATTAGCCGCATTAATGAATAGAGTATTTGTTAGAAAAAGATAAGTAGTTATGCATTGAGTCAATTCTCAAGCCAATGTAATCAAATCTTTCAATCCCAATGCCTGCAACGTAATGACATCTTAACGCGCGGGACTGAAGAAGCGTAACCAATATTAACCTATAGTTATTATCAATAAAACCAAGTAATTCATCGTCACTTAAGCCACTATGAACTTTTTTATAAAAGATAGTGTCCACGCCCGAGTTTTGTTGACATGCTCGACTCGGATAGGATTACCCGCATTTATTGCATAAGTGACGCCGATAGTCCTTTCAGCATAGGGATATGATTTCATCTCTATGACTTTAGAAATACCATATTTTCTTTTAACGCTAAGGAGATCGAGCAGGTGCTCGACAGAGACGAGGGCACCAGACTCATCACCGAAACCATCTGCATTTAACGAATCACGTAAAGCTATACAATGCCGCAATGCAGCTAACAGCAGATACTCATTTGTGACATCTTTCATGCTTCCCCCTCAAGGTGAATGGAAGCAGTACATTCAGTCAGTTTTATGCTTCTTTAGTTAACTGTAACCTACATTGAAAAATCCGAGAAGAATTAACTAAAAATTTACATAACGAGAACACGAATGTTTCAAAAAAGCGACGATATATGGCAGTGCATACGAGATCCATGTTTCTTAATGAGTCTGTTTTTCGTCACAAGCAAAGGTTTGCAAATCTGGAAACAACTCAAGTGAAATCAATACCCGGCTTTCTCTCATTATCAACACTTCCCTGCCGCTGCATGGCAGCGCGATTAAGATTTCACAAGAAAAACAAGGCACTATAGTAATAATCGTTTTATTGCTGTAGCGTAATGCGTTCCTTTGACAACATTTTCACATTGCGAATGTGTTTATTTTATGTTGGGAAATATACTTTCCGATATGAATGCGTTATCGTTACGTCTCAACTCGCCTGACTGGAGGGGTTATCCCCGACATCAAATTTAAGTGCCCGGTTTGCTCAGGAAAAACGTTCTTGTTCACCACGTTTAAAGCTGATTCAAACCAACCTCATGGTGCAGTATGTTCACTTTGTGGAACACAACTCACTGCCATTTCATGCATACCAAAACTTCGCAGGAAGCGGTGGACCAAAAGAGTGCCGTGACGTAACTCGTTGAGCTTATACCAATGCCCGTTCTCTCCTGAGCAAAAATTGAGATTATTAATGACTACAGCGTTGATATGCTCACTTTAATCAGGAGAGACATTAAATAATTTTTCCTGTGTAGTGGGGCCAAACCCACCTTGTTCAGCGATAACCGAACAACTCGCAGCAGCCACAAGCGTTAACACAATCCAAATTTTCATCATTTATCCCCAGTGATTTGGTATAAAAAACAATTCTGGCACACAACATGAAAATTGCATGATTTTTGAAAAAAACAGGATTTTTCCAGACGGTTTCAGGCATCACTTCAACACAACAGCTTTAATGCGTCATAAATTGGTCTGATCGGTACTGTTGGCAAAGCGCGCGATTTCACTTCAATCGGAGTAATAACGTTGGTTGACTAATGGTTGGGAATAAAAAATTTAGCAAACCTTTATTTACGGATAAATCTGAAGATTAACCACTGATGAGCTAAAACTCAAAAAAGAAAAACCGGTACATCTCTACCCGGTTTTTTCAGACCACCAAACAATAAGGAATGCTTATTAATATGGCGTGATGTTATCAGGACCACTCACCCGCGACCAGGGTATGCACATTGAAAGCATCATCCATTGAATGGCCAGTGGACTGAGAGCCTGGCGCGATGTTTGAGCCGGCTTCAACGTCGTGTGCGGAAGTGATTCCGATTTGCTGGGTTGCAGGTGTACTGGCAGAATGCGTTGCAGGTTCAGCGGCAAATACACCGAATGAAAGTGCAGACAGCACAGCTGCTGCTGTTGCGATTTTAATATTTTTCATAATGGTTATTCTCTGGTTTGATTAGCACTTTTGAATCCAGGCGTCATTAATCGCCCTTGTTAACAAGTGTAGATCCAGATCACATTTTTGACCAGCCCCATTATTTAGCTTTTCGTGTCAAATCAGGTAAAAATATATCAACAAGGTTAATTATGGAGATATTATGAAGAAATCTTATTTTTTATTAAATTTAAAACGCTGTTGATAATTTAATAATACAGGGGGGCGGTATTTCTGGCAAACAGGCCGGTGGAATCCGGCCTGTTTAAAATTACATTTTATAACCGAGGGAAAGCGTGGTCCGTCTGTCTGTGTGTTCTGGCGCCGTCGCTGGTGGCTCTGAGTTCCAGGTAACGTTGTAGGCAACCTTAAGACCAAAATGCTCGTTAATGGCGACATTCAGGGCACTTTCAGAGTTCACCGTTGTGTCGTCTGAACCAAACACAGAAACACCCTGCGTGAATTTCGCCGTATCGGTCATCTGCCAGGCATAAGAGCCTGAAGCATAGCCTAAGGCCTGGGTTTCAGTTTCATCATTGGTGTACTTGTCATAACGAACACCCGGACCGAATTCAAAACGGAAACTGTGCACTGGCCCATTGAGGAACTGACGACCATAACCGGCCGTAAATACGTCGCGCTCGCGATAACCATTGTAGCGGTCGGTCAGCCAGCTGGCCTGTCCGAATAAATAGTCTGCATCCGTCATGTTATAACGGCTACGTCCCCCTACAGCATATTTTTCAGAAGATCGCTCATCATTAGAAGAGGTATTGCTGGCATTCCCCCACAGAGACCAGGCGGTGGTATTACCATACCAGGTTAAAGTGGAGTCAGCGGTCAGTGAGGAACTCTTGGTGTTACCCGACTGGGCGAGATAGCCCGCATTAACAGTGCCTTCAAAAGGCTTCTTCGCGGAGGAAGGGTCATCCATGACAGTAAAAACGGAATCATCGGCAGCTGCATACATTGACGCAAACACGCCACCCAGCAGCATCACAGCCGCGGGTACTGTCTTCAAAAGCTTCATTTATTAAGAGTCCGTACAACAAAAAAAGAGACCTTTACGGTCCCGGAAACTTTCGCGAGGATCAACGACAGGCGGTCCATTGAAAGGTAACAAATTATAAAAAGCGCCGCATAACATAGCAATGAATTCTTCTTTCATTTTTTGAATAAGAACGATCTCAAAACGTGCTTTATTTCATATAGATATTCGCACGTAAAGCTTTCCATTTTATTGAAAATTATAGTGTTGTAACTTTCACTCTCGCCTGTTCGGTGCCAGACTTACATTCTTGCTGAGACAAGTCTGGCCTTATGGTCATAAAGGGAGGTAATAGTAATGGTTAAGATTTATACGCTCACATTCGCCCCTTCTCTCGACAGCGCCACTCAGACGCCGCAAATTTACCCAGAAGGGAAACTCCGTTGTAGCTCACCGGTCTTTGAACCTGGCGGCGGTGGAATTAACGTCGCCCGCGCGATTACTTTTTTAGGTGGAAAGGCTACGGCGATTTTTCCCATAGGCGGCGCGACGGGTGAACATCTCGCCACCCTGCTAACTGAAGAACACGTTCCGGTAGAATGTGTTGAGGCGCGAGAATGGACACGCCAGAATCTCCACGTCCATGTGAACACCAGCGGGGAGCAATACCGCTTCGTCATGCCTGGCGCTACGCTGCATGAGGACGAAATTCGTAAGCTCGAAGAGAAAGTCACCCAAATTGAAGCCGGTTCACTGCTAGTGATAAGCGGCAGCCTTCCCCCCGGCGTTAGCCTTGAACGCTTTGTCGCATTAATTAAGTCAGCACAACAGCATGGCGTACGTTGCGTTGTTGATAGCTCCGGCGATGCACTGGCCGCCGCGCTGGATATCGGCAACATTGAGTTAGTCAAGCCGAATCAGAAAGAACTCAGCGCATTGGTGCAACGCGATTTAACTCAGCCAGATGATGTGCGCAAAGCAGCTGAAGAGATCATTCGTAGTGGAAAAGCTGCACGGGTAGTCGTGTCCCTCGGCGCTCAGGGCGCACTTGCCGTCGATGCAAAAAACTGCGTTCAGGTCGTGCCGCCGCCGATAAAGAGTCAGAGCACCGTTGGCGCGGGTGACAGCATGGTCGGTGCAATGGTATTAAAACTGGCGGAAAATGCCGGGCTTGAGGAGATGGTGCGTTACGGCGTTGCCGCCGGGAGTGCAGCCACTATTAATCAGGGCACGCGTCTCTGCTCTCATGAAAACACGCAGCGAATCTTTGATTATCTGTCGCAGAATAAATAATAGCATCCGGCCCGGAATCTCCGGCCGGGTCGCGAAATCGCGCCAATCGACTATGCTAAAAAAATTCTATTGTTAACAATGAGGTGAATTATGAGCGGTGATATCGCCCGTTACGTCGTGACGATTAAATTTCAGGAAGAGACGCTGACTGAGCTTAATGAACTCAATAATCATCTGACCCGCGCCGGATTTACGCTTACACTCACGGATGATGACGGAAAAGTACATGAACTGGGCACCAACACATTCGGCCTGGTTAGCCCGCTAAAAGATCAGGAAATTAAGGAGTTAGTGAGCGGCCTTGCCGATGCGGCTATCGGCAAACCTGTTGATATTGACGTAATCACATTCGAGCAGTGGCTGAAAGATCAATAAATGCTGTTGCGGCATTTTAACTCCTGGTTGTGCGTTAGTTCGAGTTTTTGCACCGCATTTGTGCGCTAACCTTATGATCTGGCAGAAAACATGGGGAGAGACATCATGTGGCAAGCGATCGGTAACCTGTTAAGTGAACAACTCGGCAAAGGTGAAATCGAGCAGCGCGACGAACTGCCAGGCGGAGAAATCCACGCCGCATGGCATATTCGCTACGCAGGCCGCGATCTCTTTGTGAAATGCGATGAACGCGAGCTACTGCCCATCTTCACGGCGGAAGCTGATCAGCTCGAACTCTTGTCCCGTAGTAAAACCGTGGCGGTGCCGAAAGTTTACGCCGTCGGTTCAGACCGCGATTACAGCTTCCTGGTGATGGAATATCTCCCTCCCCGTCCGCTAGACGCACACAACGCATTCTTACTGGGGCAACAAATAGCGCGCCTCCATCAATGGAGCGACCAGCCGCAGTTTGGCCTCGACTTTGATAACGATCTCTCCACCACGCCACAGCCGAACGCCTGGCAGCGCCGCTGGTCTACCTTTTTTGCCGAGCAGCGAATTGGCTGGCAGCTGGAACTGGCTGCGGAGAAAGGGATGGAATTTGGCGACATTGATGCCATTGTCGATCACGTTCAGCAACGCCTGAGCTCACATCAGCCGCAGCCTGCGTTATTGCATGGCGATTTGTGGTCCAACAACTGCGCGCTCGGTCCGAACGGCCCTTATATCTTCGATCCTGCCTGCTATTGGGGTGACCGTGAATGCGACCTGGCGATGCTGCCGCTACATCCGGAGCAGCCGCCGCAAATCTATGACGGTTACCAGTCCGTCTCACCGCTGCCGGCCGATTTTCTTGAACGCCAGTCGGTCTATCAACTTTATACATTGTTCAACCGGGCAATTCTGTTCGGAGGGCAGCATCTGGTGATTGCACAGAAAGCGCTGGATAACGTACTGGCCGCGTAGACCCAAAAGCGAAAGCCCCCGATTATCGGGGGCTTTATGATTAGTTCATCTGTACGCCTTTGAGACGGAATTCAATGTTCATGATCAAACCGTTACCTGGCTTGCCGGCTTCGTAGCGCCATTTCCGCATCGCCGCTTTCACGTCACGTTCGAACATATTCGACGGTTGCGCGGAAAGAATTTCAACGTTTTCCACTCGACCATCTGCCGTCACATCAAATTTAACGCGGACTTTACCTTCAATACGTAGCGCCAGTGCGCGAGACGGATAGCTTGGCTGCGAGCGATTTAACGCTTTCGGCCCCGCCGGTGCCGTGATCGTCGGCTTGCTGGTGCCCGTTTGGTTATTGGCAACAGAGCGTGCTGGTGGCGCATCGTTGGTGGTCGTCGATAATGGACGGTTTTCAACCGGCTTCACTTCCGGCTTACGCTCTTCAACCTTTTTCACCGGCTTAGGTTTCGGTTTTGGCTTCGGCTTAGGTTTCGGTTTTTCAATGACCACCGGCGCTTCTTTTGGCGGTTCGGGAACCACTTCCGGTTCGGGCTCGGGTTCAGGTTCGGCTACGGGTTGTGGCGGCTGAACGGCCTGAGGCGGCTCGAGGTCGGAAGGCGCAACCATCGTAATAGAAATAGGCTGAGCGGGTGCGGGCAGTTCAATAACCTGATGTACCGAGGTGTAAAGCAGGCCCGCCACGACGGCACCGTGAATACCAACGGACAGCAATGTTGGCCACGGAAAGCGGCGAGGTAAATCAAGGGTCATTGAAGTCATAATCGTTACTGTTGAAAAATGATGAGTGTGATTTTAAATGCAAATAGCAATCATATTCAATAAGGCATCTTATCTTCCGTCAAGTTTCCGCCGCTTTTGCTGAAAAAAAGCACGCCCGGCCCCCCTGCTTTATCATTGTTTTAACTTTGCATTGCAGTCGTTGCCGCTTTCACTTACCGTAATTTACAGCTAACTAAAACAGGAGTTCTGCCCGTGCTTTACGTCATTTACGCTGAAGATTACGCCGACACCCTTGAGAAACGTCTGTCCGTCCGCCCGGCTCACCTGGCCCGTTTACAACTGCTGCATGATGAAGGTCGCCTTCTGACGGCGGGCCCGATGCCTGCGGTTGATAGTAACGATCCCGGCGCTGCGGGTTTTAGCGGCTCAACGGTCATTGCTGAATTCGAATCACTGGAAGCGGCGCAGTCCTGGGCACAGGACGACCCGTATGTGGCGGCGGGCGTGTATGAACGCGTGACCGTGCGTCCGTACAAAAAAGTATTCTGAGGTCAGAAAAACATCGGGCACCGCAAGCGGTGCCCTTTTGCCATTAAAGATCGTAAATGGCATACAGCAAGCAATTACGCTGTCGCCCGACCAGGCTCTTTCTGATGGAGTGGATACGCATATTACGGCGCGACTGCGCTTCCAGCCAACGGGCTTTGCGGCGGCTCGCCTGACGCAACATCCGCCAGCGCCCCACTTCCGGTCTACTACGCTTCATTTCTACCGCTCTTATCGAAGAAGAGCCGTTATTATACCCCCGGGAAATCGGCTTACCAGCGCTTTTCCCTCGCGTTTTTATTTGCCAGATGAATCCTGATGCGTAAACTCATAACAAACGCTTTCAAAAGGACTTTCTGACTATGACAACCTTTTACACCGTCGTGAGTTGGCTGGCTATTCTGGGGTACTGGTTGTTAATTGCGGGGGTAACGCTGCGTATTCTGATGAAACGCCGCGCGGTTCCTTCGGCAATGGCATGGTTGCTGGTTATCTACATTCTGCCGCTGGTCGGTATTATCGCCTATCTCTCGGTGGGCGAGCTTCATCTTGGGAAACGCCGGGCCGAGCGCGCACGTGCGATGTGGCCTTCCACCGCGAAATGGCTGAACGATCTCAAGGCTTGCAAACATATTTTCGCGGAAGATAACAGTCCGGTCGCCTCTTCTTTATTTAAGCTTTGCGAACGTCGCCAGGGCATTGCGGGCATGAAGGGAAACCAGCTTCAGCTACTGACCAGTTCGGACGACGTGATGCAGGCGCTGATCCGCGATATCCAACTGGCACGCCACAATATTGAGATGGTCTTTTACATCTGGCAGCCTGGCGGCATGGCCGATCAGGTTGCGGAATCACTGATGGCGGCGGCGCGACGCGGCGTTCACTGCCGATTGATGCTCGATTCGGCGGGCAGCGTCGCCTTCTTCCGCAGCCCATGGGCGGCAATGATGCGAAACTCCGGCATCGAAGTGGTTGAGGCGCTGAAAGTTAACCTGATGCGTGTCTTCCTCCGCCGCATGGATTTACGCCAGCATCGCAAAATGATCATGATTGACAACTACATTGCCTACACCGGCAGTATGAATATGGTCGATCCGCGCTTCTTTAAACAAGATTCCGGCGTGGGTCAGTGGGTTGATCTTATGGCGCGAATGGAAGGCCCGGTCGCCACCGGAATGGGTATTGTTTATTCCTGCGACTGGGAAATCGAAACAGGCAAGCGTATTCTGCCCCCTCCGCCCGATACCAATATCATGCCATTCGAAGAAGCCAGCGGGCACACGATTCACACCATTGCCTCTGGCCCGGGTTTCCCGGAAGATTTGATCCACCAGGCGCTGCTCACCGCCACCTACGCGGCGCGCGAGTATCTGATTATGACCACCCCCTACTTTGTGCCGAGCGACGACCTGCTGCATGCTATCTGTACCGCTGCACAGCGCGGTGTGGACGTCAGTATTATCCTGCCGCGTAAGAATGACTCGGTACTTGTCGGCTGGGCCAGCCGGGCGTTCTTTACCGAGCTGCTGGCGGCAGGCGTCAAAATCTATCAGTTTGAAGGTGGTCTGCTGCACACCAAAAGCGTACTGGTCGATGGCGAATTAAGCCTGGTGGGTACCGTTAACCTGGATATGCGCAGCCTGTGGCTTAACTTCGAAATTACGCTGGTCATCGATGACGCCGGTTTCGGTGGCGATCTCGCGGCAGTGCAGGATGATTATATCTCCCGCTCCCGCCTGCTGGACGCCCGTTTATGGATGAAACGCCCGTTCTGGCACCGCATCGCTGAGCGACTGTTTTACTTCTTTAGCCCGTTGCTGTAAAACGTGCCCATCAGATGTTAAACAGGTAATCATCATGGATATGGATTTAAACAATCGCCTGACCGAAGACGAAACGCTCGAACAGGCTTACGATATTTTTCTCGAACTGGCGGTTGATAACCTCGATCCCGCGGATGTCATTCTGTTTAACTTACAGTTTGAAGAGCGTGGCGGTGCAGAGTTATTTGACCCGTCAGAAGACTGGCAGGATCACGTTGATTTCGATTTGAATCCGGACTTCTTCGCCGAAGTGGTCATTGGCCTTGCCGATACCGACGGTGGCGAAATTAACGATATCTTCGCGCGCGTCCTGCTGTGTCGCGAGAAAGACCACAAGTTGTGCCACATCCTCTGGCGCGAATAAGATGTGTGAAGGGGCAGCCAGCGCTGCCCCTTTTTTTATTCTTCCGGTAGTTTTCCGCCACAGGCTTTACAATATTTCGCGGCAGTTTCATGCCCGCTCTGCTGACAATCCGGGCAAATTCTTGCCAGCTGACGTTTGGCTATTTCACCGCTCATTTGTGAGGTAATAATGCCGGTCGGAATCGCAATAACGGAATAACCAATCAAAATCAGCAACGACGCCACCGCCCTCCCTGGTGCCGTGTGCGGCGTGATATCACCGTAGCCTACAGTCGTTACAGTAACAATAGCCCAGTAGACCGAGGTGCTTAAGGTGGTGAAGCCATTCGCCGGCCCTTCAATGCCGTACATTAATGCGCCCGCGACAACCATAACAATCGAGATAAACGCGTAGAACAGAATAAGCTGATGACGCGATTTTACAATCGCTCCCCAGATGCCATTTAATGCCGGCATCAGGCGTAATAATTTCAGAATACGCAGCACGCGAATAACGCGCATCGCCCGCCAGGCGAAGAGATAATCAATGCCAATCTCCGGCCACAGCATGATCACGTAAAACGGTAAAATAGTGGCAAGGTCGATTATGCCCCAGAGACTAAAAACATAACGCGCTGGCTGCGGCCAACTGAATACACGCAAAAAATATTCGAGGGTAAATACCAGCGTGAAGAAAACTTCCACCCACACAAAAAGGTGCCATTCATCGTACGTAAGGTGATAAGTGGTTCCGACGCCTGACTCAATAAAAATCACCACCACGCTTAACAGTGCGAATAACCCGCACAGCGCTTCAAAGCGCCGGGCGGAACGCCGGTTATGGTCGAACAGCGCGTGATATATCCGTCGGCGAAATGTTTGCATGACCAACACGTTTTAACCTCATAAGAAAAAGGGCTGACAATTGTCAGCCCTTGCGATTATAACGGGTCTACCTTCAGGCAGGAAACCGCATGCCGGAAACTGCCCTCCAGCACCGGTCGGGTTTTCGCACACTCCGGCCCGGCAATCGGGCAGCGGGTGCGGAAGACACAGCCCGATGGTGGGTTAATCGGCGACGGCAGTTCCCCCTCCAGCAACTGAATGGTTTTCTGCTTTTCCAGATCCGGATCGGGCACAGGCACCGCCGACATCAGCGCTTTGGTATAAGGATGCAGCGGATTGTGGTACACCTCGTCATAGGTCCCCAGTTCCACCGCATGACCCAGATACATCACCAGCACTCGGTCGGAAATATGTTTCACCACCGCCAGATCGTGGGCGATAAAAATTAACGACAGGCCCATTTCGCGCTGCAACTGCTGCAACAGATTCACGACCTGCGCCTGAATGGACACATCCAGCGCCGAAACCGGTTCATCGCAAATAATCAGTTTCGGTTCAAGGATCAGCGCGCGCGCAATGCCAATTCGCTGACACTGACCGCCGGAGAATTCATGCGGATAACGGTTGACCAGGTTCGGCAACAGCCCCACTTTCATCATCATCGCTTTCACCCGATCGCGCACTTCCTGGCGCGGCATTTTCGGATGATAAGTACGCAGCGGCTCGGCTATGATTTCACCAATGGTCATGCGCGGGTTGAGTGACGCTAGCGGATCCTGGAATATCATCTGAATATCGCTACGCACGTCGCGCCATTCGTCCGGTTTCATGCCCAGCAAATCTTTCCCCAGCCAGGCCACGCGTCCGTCAGTGGCTTTCACCAGGCCGATAATTGCACGCGCAAAGGTGGATTTCCCGCAGCCAGATTCCCCTACCACACCCAGCGTTTCCCCTTCATACAAACGCAGCGTGACGCCATCGACGGCTTTCAGGGTTTTGGCCGGTTGCCAGAACCACTGTTTGCCATCCTTAATATCAAAGTGGACTTTTAAGTCGGCGATTTCGAGCAGAATTTTTCTATCTTCAGTGACGGCGTTCATACCAGTTCCCCCACAGGCTTAAAGCAGGCGCGTAAGCGACCTGGCGCGAACGTCTCAAGAGGCGGCGCGCTGCTGCAAATCTCCATCGCGTGCGGACAGCGCGGCTGGAACGGACACCCTTTCGGCAGGCGAAGCAGGTTCGGTGGGTTACCCGGAATGGTTAACAGCGATTCACCTTCCGCGTCGAGACGCGGAACGGCATTGAGCAAACCAATAGAGTAAGGATGCGCCGGATGATAGAAGACATCGCGCGCGTTGCCGTATTCCATGGTACGCCCGGCGTACATCACCAGCACTTTATCGCAGATACCCGCAACGACGCCGAGATCGTGAGTAATCATGATAATCGCGGTATTAAATTCGCGCTTCAGCTCGTTGAGCAGCGTCATGATTTGCGCCTGTACCGTGACATCCAGCGCAGTCGTCGGTTCATCGGCTATCAGCAGCTTAGGCCGGCACAGCAGCGCCATCGCGATCATCACGCGCTGACGCATGCCGCCGGAGAACTCATGCGGGTACATTTTCATACGCTTACGCGCTTCCGGCATTTTTACCGCATCAAGCATTTTGACCGATTCTTCAAACGCTTCCGCTTTACTCATGTTTTTGTGCAGCATCAGAACTTCCATCAACTGCTCACCAACGCGCATATACGGGTTCAGCGAGGTCATCGGGTCCTGGAAGATCATCGAGATTTGCTCAGCGCGCAGTTTATTTAATGCGTGTTCCGGCAGGTTGAGGATCTCTTTACCATTAAAGGTAGCCGAACCGCCAATCCGTCCGTTACCCGCCAGCAGCCCCATCAGGGCAAACGCGGTTTGCGATTTACCGGAACCGGACTCACCAACAATACCCAGTGTTTCCCCGGCGCGCAGATTAAAGTTGAGGTCGTTCACCGCCGTCACATCGCCGTCGGGCGTTTTAAACGTCACGCGCAGATCTTTTACATCCAGCAGCAGGCCCGTTTGCGCCTGCGTTTGCGGCGCTTTAGCCGTATCAATTACGCTCATCACGGCTCTCCTTAACGGTCTTTCGGGTCGAGGGCATCACGCAGGCCATCGCCGATAAAGTTGAAACAGAACAGGGTGACCACCAGGAAACCCGCCGGGAACAGCAGCAGCCATGGAGAAACTTCCATCGAGTTGGCGCCATCGCTCAGCAATGCGCCCCAACTGCTCAGCGGCTCCTGGGTACCCAGACCAAGGAAGCTCAGGAAAGATTCAAACAGAATCATGCTTGGGACCAGCAGCGATGCATAAACCACCACCACGCCAAGGACGTTCGGCACAATGTGGCGCACCACGATGCTGGCCGTAGACACACCGCCGACCTGCGCGGCTTCGATAAACTCTTTGCGTTTCAGGCTGAGCGTTTGCCCACGGACGATACGCGCCATATCCAGCCAGGAAACCATACCGATAGCCACGAAAATCAACAGGATGTTCTGACCGAAGAAGGTCACCAGCAGGATAACGAAGAACATAAACGGGAAGGAGTTTAGGATTTCCAGCAGACGCATCATGACCGAGTCGACTTTGCCGCCGAGGTAACCGGACAGCGATCCGTACAGCGTGCCGACAATCACCGCCACCAGCGCTGCGGCAATCCCGACCATCAGCGAGATGCGCCCGCCGATTGCCACGCGCACCAGCAAGTCGCGCCCGGAGGAGTCAGTACCAAAGTAGTGACCGGATTCCATATCTGGCGCACTCGACATCATTCCCCAGTCCGTATCGAAATAGGAGAACTGCGACAGCATCGGCGCCAGGGTGACGAACAGAGCGATCAGCACTAATACCACCAGGCTGGCAACCGCTGCACGGTTATGCATAAAGCGACGGCGCGCATCCTGCCACAGGCTGCGACCTTCAACATCCAGTTGTTCACTGAAGTTCTCCAGCGCCTCGCTATTTTTCTTACTCAATATCATGGCGAACTCCAGACTCAGTAACGGATTTTAGGGTCAATCACGGCGTAAAGCACATCCACGACCGCGTTAAACAAGATTGTCAGCGCGCCGACCAGAATGGTCAGGCTCAGCACCAGCGAATAATCGCGGTTCAGCGCCCCGTTGACGAACAGTTGCCCAATCCCCGGCAGGCCATAAATGGTTTCGATAACCATTGAACCGGTGATGATGCCGACAAACGCGGGCCCCATATAGGAGAGCACCGGCAGCAACGCAGGTTTTAAGGCGTGACGGAAAATAATCCGCCGCATCGGCAGGCCTTTGGCGCGCGCGGTGCGGATAAAGTTGGAGTGCAGCACTTCAATCATCGAGCCGCGGGTGATACGCGCGATACTGGCGATATAGGCCAGAGACAGCGCCACCATCGGCAGGATCATAAATTTCAGCGCCCCGCCGTTCCAGCCGCCGCCGGGAAGCCATTTCAGCGTAATGGCGAAGATCATCACCAGCAACGGCGCGACGACAAAACTGGGTATCACCACCCCGGTCATCGCGACGCCCATTACCGAGTAGTCCCATTTGGTGTTTTGTTTAAGCGCTGCAATCACGCCCGCAGTGACGCCTAATACCACCGCCAGAATAAAAGCGGCCGCCCCCAATTTCGCCGATACCGGGAAGCTGCTCGCCACCAGATCGTTAACCGAATAATCTTTATATTTAAAAGATGGCCCGAAATCGCCGTGCGCCAGTTGCTTCAGGTAACTGAAGTATTGCGTGGTGATGGGATCGTTTAAGTGGTATTTCGCTTCAATGTTCGCCATGACTTCTGGCGGTAAGGTGCGCTCACCGGTGAAAGGACTTCCCGGCGCAAGGCGCATCATAAAGAATGAAATGGTAATAAGAATAAATAGCGTCGGAATCGCTTCCAGACAGCGACGAAGTATAAATTTCAACATTGCCCGTACCTTTTGGCCAGTGCCTTCAATAATGCGATAAGCGAGACACCGTGAGACAGGCCGGGCCTGCCTCACGTATTGCCATTAGTGCTTCACAATGTACATATTTTTAGTATACGTATTATCCATTGGGTCTTTGCCGGTATAACCGCCAACCCACGGTTTCACCAGACGGGCGTTCACGTAGTAATAAACCGGAACAATCGCACTGTCTTTATCCAGTTGCTGTTCTGCTTTATCGTACAGCGCCGTACGCTGTGCCTCGTCGGTAGCTTTCAGCGTTTCCGCCATAATGCTGTCGAATGCCGGGCTCTTATAGTGCGGGGTATTCATCGAGCTATTAGAAAGCATCATATTAAGGAAGGATGTCGGTTCGTTATAATCGGCACACCAGCCCGCACGCGCTACATCAAAGGTTCCCTGATGACGTGTATCGAGGAAAGTTTTCCACTCCTGGTTGACCAGTTTAACATTGACGCCGATATTTTTCTTCCAGATTGAAGAGGCGGCAATAGCCAGTTTCTTATGCAGATCGGACGTGTTGTACAGCAGGTTAATGGTTAACGGTTTGTCTGCCGTGTAGCCCGCTTCCGCCAGCAGTTTTTTCGCTTCTTCATTACGTTTATCCTGGCTCCAGCTAAACCACTCTGGCTGCGTTAATTTCGCGCCATCGGTGTATGGCGGAGTGAAGCCAAATGCCGGTTTATCGCCCTGCGCTTTTACTTTATTGACGATAATGTCGCGGTCCATACCCAGCTTCAACGCGGTACGTACGCGCACATCGGTAAATGGCGCCCGTTGGTTATTAATTTCGTAGTAATAGGTGCACAGATACGGATCGACGTGAACTTCGTCAGGGATCTCTTTTTTCAGTTTCTGGAACAGTTCAATTGGCATGTTGTTATAGGTCATGTCAATTTCACCGCTGCGATAGCGGTTAACGTCGGTCACTTCAGAAGAAATAGGCAGGTAGGTAACCTGATTAATGACAGTTTTGGCGTTATCCCAGTAGGTGGGGCTACGTTCAAGTACAATTCGCTCGTTGACCACCCAGTCTTTTAATTTATAAGCGCCGTTAGTCACGATGTTCGCAGGCTGGGTCCATTTCTCACCAAATTTCTCTATGGCGGCTTTAGGAACCGGAGAGGTTGACGGGTGCACCAGCAGTTTATAAAAGTACGGAACCGGTTCACTTAAGGTGACTTCTAAGGTGTGGTCATCAACGGCTTTCACACCCAGATCGGTAATCGGTTTTTTCCCTTCGAGGATGCCATCAATATTGGCGATATGGCCATATTGCAGATAGCTGGCGTACGGGGATGCCGTTTTCGGGTCAACCGAACGCTGCCAGCTATAGACGAAATCTTGTGCAGTTACCGGAGAGCCATCCGACCATTTCGCATCTTTACGCAGATGGAAGGTCCAGACTTTAAAATCTTTGTTGTCCCAGGATTCCGCCACGCCCGGAGACGGGTGACCAGCGAGGTCGCTGACCAGCAGGCCTTCAAACAGATCGCGACTGATATTCGATTCAGGAACACCTTCAATTTTGTGTGGATCGAGAGACTGTACTTCAGAGCCGTTATTACGTACCAGCGTCTGTTTTTCTGCCAACTGTACGCCTGCGGGCACATCAGCAGCCATTGCTGCATTCCCTGCCAATAGCGCCGTGAAAATTCCCGCAGCGATTACGCTTTTCTTCGTGATGATGGACATTGTGTTGATACTCCGCTCATTATAATTACTGGATCTTGCCAGCCTGTTATCCCCTTTGGGGTCTCTGTACAGCGCAGGAGCTTTTGCGTCTGCCAGTTTTTTGGGTACTGCTTGCTATCACCGACTTTTTTATTACGGCCGCTCTTTGGCTGCCTGTCGTCGATTCATTCAAGGTGTCTCCCCTGTCGAGCCACCTGGGTTATCTCTTCATTACCCGCGACGGTATAAGGCCGGAAAGTACCAAATGCCCTTCTTCGCCGCCAATATAATTTGCAAATTTGTTAAGCAATTCTCTTTTCATCGACATCCGGCCGCTTTATCCGTGAATTCAACGCCCTGCTGATTTAAGACAACACGTTATTGTTCAAAGAGATAGCGACGTTATCTCAGACAATCAGCGTATCAATGAAACACCAGCTCATTTTATATACAAATAATTAACATTTGTTCATTATTTAGTACATTAATCTGTCGGATGGTCAAAATTACTAATATCATTTCGATTATCCGACAGCAAGCGTAACAGTATAGTGTGAGAGAAATAACATAAGAGATGGCAATGCCCGACAGAGGATATATCACTAACGTAATGATATTGTTGTATTTTATCTATCATCACGAAGACTTATCGTTCATGCCATTAGCACTATATTTGATATGATTTGCGAATAATGAAGCAGCTGGCAGAGTCTGCTACTCTGCCAGCTAAGGAAGGAGGTTAGTTCACAAGCCCCGGGAAAATGGCTTTTATTCCGGTCACAATAAATTCAATCCCCAGCGCCATCAGCAATAAACCCATAATACGGGTGATAACGTTGATACCTGTCTGCCCTAATAAGCGTACCAGCCAGGGCGCAATGCGAAAGAGCCCCCAACAGCAGAAAGCAAACAGCGCGATGGCCACCGTAAAACCGACGAGATAAGGAAGCGTATGAAAGCGCGTCCCCCATACGATAGTGGAGCTGATTGCGCCAGGCCCTGCCATCAACGGCAGCGCTAAGGGTACGACGCCAACACTTTCGCGAATCGCCGTCTCCGATTTTTCCTGTTTGTTCTGCTTATCTTCCCCCAGCTTACCGCTGATCATCGACATTGCGATGGTGACCACCAGGATACCGCCCGCAATACGGAAGGAGTCGATGGAGATCCCGAAGAGTTGCAAAATGCCATCGCCGAGAAACAGCGAGGTCCACAGAATAATGGCGACGGAGAGGTTCGCCGTCATATTGGTTTTATTACGCGCGGCCGCCGTCTGGTAACTGGTCATACTGATGAAGACGGGGATAATCCCGACAGGGTTGACCAGCGCGAATAGCCCAATAAAAAACTTCACAAAAATCGGAAAATCAAACAGAGCCTGAGTCACGTGAACTCCGAAACACCATAAAAAGTGGTAGTTGACGAAAAATGAATACAAAAACTCTGCAGAAGATACGCTGTTTGGCGGCATACTTCACCAGAATTCTGCAAAAATCACGCAAATACAGAATGTTATATATTAATTTAAATTATGCTAATGTGCGTATCAATCACCACAACCCATAGTTAACAATTTACAATCTTTACTAAAATGGGGCTGCTGAAAGGTGTCAGCTTGGCATATTTTTGACGCTGATCACATATTTCATACTCAGAAGTGAGTAATCTTGATGACGCCGACAGATTTCAGGGGAATTCTCTGAAAGCCGTTCAGGCAAGGCTCTTTGAGTTCAAAGCTCTTTTAGTAAATCAGTGAATCGGGAACGGGTTGCGGATTGTTCCTTTAAGGTCTAAGCAAGCAGGTAGCGCTCTGTCTATACTGACTTGTCGAGCAGATGATTTACTAAAAAAGTTTAACATTATCAGGAGAGCATTATGGCTGTTACTAATGTCGCTGAACTTAACGCACTCGTCGAGCGCGTAAAAAAAGCCCAGCGTGAATATGCCAGTTTCACTCAAGAACAAGTCGACAAAATTTTCCGCGCCGCCGCTCTGGCTGCCGCAGATGCTCGAATTCCTCTCGCAAAAATGGCTGTTGCCGAATCCGGCATGGGTATTGTTGAAGATAAAGTGATCAAAAACCACTTTGCTTCTGAATATATCTATAACGCCTATAAAGATGAAAAAACCTGTGGCGTCCTCTCTGAAGACGACACCTTCGGTACCATCACCATCGCTGAACCTATCGGCATTATCTGTGGTATCGTCCCGACGACCAACCCGACTTCAACCGCTATCTTTAAATCACTGATCAGCCTGAAGACGCGTAACGCCATCATCTTCTCCCCGCATCCGCGTGCTAAAGATGCAACCAACAAAGCAGCAGACATCGTCCTGCAGGCGGCTATCGCTGCTGGCGCGCCGAAAGATCTGATCGGCTGGATTGACCAACCGTCTGTAGAACTGTCTAACGCCCTGATGCACCACCCGGACATCAACCTGATCCTCGCGACCGGTGGTCCTGGCATGGTTAAAGCAGCATACAGCTCCGGTAAACCAGCAATCGGCGTAGGCGCAGGTAACACCCCGGTTGTTATCGATGAAACCGCTGATATCAAACGTGCTGTTGCATCCGTACTGATGTCTAAAACCTTCGATAACGGCGTAATTTGTGCGTCTGAACAGTCTGTTGTTGTGGTTGATTCCGTATACGACGCCGTTCGTGAACGTTTCGCCAGCCACGGCGGCTACATGCTGCAGGGCAAAGAGCTGAAAGCCGTTCAGGACATCATCCTGAAAAATGGCGCGCTGAACGCAGCAATTGTAGGTCAGCCTGCGGCTAAAATCGCAGAACTGGCAGGCTTCACCGTGCCGGCAACCACCAAGATTCTGATTGGTGAAGTGAAAGTTGTCGATGAAAGCGAACCGTTTGCACACGAAAAACTGTCTCCGACGCTGGCGATGTACCGCGCCAAAGATTTTGAAGACGCCGTACAGAAAGCAGAAAAACTGGTTGCTATGGGCGGTATCGGTCACACCTCTTGCCTGTACACCGACCAGGACAACCAGCCGGAACGCGTCGCTCACTTCGGTCAGATGATGAAAACCGCGCGTATCCTGATTAACACCCCAGCATCTCAGGGTGGTATCGGTGACCTGTATAACTTCAAACTCGCACCTTCCCTGACTCTGGGTTGTGGTTCATGGGGTGGTAACTCCATCTCTGAAAACGTTGGTCCAAAACACCTGATCAACAAGAAAACCGTTGCTAAGCGAGCTGAAAACATGTTGTGGCACAAACTTCCGAAATCTATCTACTTCCGCCGTGGCTCACTGCCAATCGCGCTGGATGAAGTGATTACTGATGGCCACAAACGTGCGCTCATCGTGACTGACCGCTTCCTGTTTAACAACGGCTACGCAGACCAGATCACCTCTGTTCTGAAAGCGGCTGGCGTTGAAACTGAAGTGTTCTTCGAAGTTGAAGCAGACCCAACCCTGACTGTCGTTCGTAAGGGCGCAGAGCTGGCGAACTCCTTCAAACCAGACGTGATCATCGCGCTGGGCGGCGGCTCCCCGATGGATGCTGCGAAAATCATGTGGGTTATGTACGAACATCCGGAAACTCACTTCGAAGAACTGGCACTGCGCTTTATGGACATCCGTAAACGTATCTACAAGTTCCCGAAAATGGGTGTGAAAGCGAAAATGATCGCCGTCACTACCACTTCCGGTACCGGTTCTGAAGTCACACCGTTTGCGGTTGTAACCGACGACGCTACAGGTCAGAAATATCCGCTGGCAGACTACGCGCTGACCCCGGATATGGCGATTGTCGATGCCAACCTGGTCATGGACATGCCGAAATCCCTGTGTGCTTTCGGTGGTCTTGACGCTGTCACTCACGCCCTGGAAGCATATGTTTCCGTACTGGCATCTGAGTTCTCCGACGGTCAGGCTCTGCAAGCGCTGAAACTGCTGAAAGAAAACCTGCCGGCGTCCTACCACGAAGGGTCTAAAAACCCGGTAGCACGTGAGCGCGTTCACAGTGCAGCAACTATCGCGGGTATCGCGTTTGCGAACGCCTTCCTGGGTGTATGTCACTCCATGGCGCACAAACTGGGTTCTCAGTTCCACATTCCTCACGGTCTGGCGAACGCCCTGTTGATCAGCAACGTTATTCGCTACAACGCGAACGACAACCCGACCAAACAGACCGCATTCAGCCAGTACGACCGTCCGCAAGCACGTCGTCGTTACGCTGAAATCGCTGACCACCTGGGTCTGAGCGCACCGGGCGACCGTACTGCTGCTAAGATCGAGAAACTGCTGGCATGGCTGGAAGAGCTGAAGGCTGAACTGGGTATTCCTAAATCTATCCGTGAAGCTGGCGTTCAGGAAGCTGACTTCCTGGCGAACGTCGACAAACTGTCTGAAGATGCGTTTGACGACCAGTGCACCGGCGCTAACCCGCGCTACCCGCTGATTTCTGAACTGAAACAAATCCTGCTGGATACCTTCTATGGACGTGAGTACCACGAAGGCGAAGTTGAAGTGAAGAAAGAAGCTGCACCAGCAAAAGCTGAGAAAAAAGCGAAGAAATCTGCTTAATCAGCCGCTGAGCTAACGCTCTGATAGCAAGCCCCATCTCAGGATGGGGCTTTTTTTTACTTCCGATTTAGCTCACAGGCGTGCGTCAAAGAAGGAACAATATGGAGCAAAGTAAGGGCTCCACTCACGCCAGATTAGCAGCAGACGTGAGCGGAGAATGCGCGAGAGCGCAATCAGGCAGGGTGACGGCAGTGACGATGTTTAGCCTGAATGACGGCCAGCGAGCCCTCCTCCAGCGCTTCTTTATAGTGCTTACGACAGACAGAGACGTAACGCTCATTTCCGCCAATAACCACCTGCTCGCCTTCATTATAAGGGCGGCCTTCTTGATCAAGACGCAACACCATGCTGGCTTTACGTCCGCAGAAACAAATCGTTTTTAATTCCACCAGCTTGTCGGAGAGCGCCAGCAAATACTGGCTACCGCCAAATAACTCACCGCGGAAGTCAGTACGTAAGCCGTAGCATAAAACAGGAATATCGAGCTGATCGACGACGTCTGAGAGCGCGTAGACCTGTTCGCGTGTCAGGAACTGGCATTCATCCACCAGCACGCAGTTAACCGCCTCACGCGCGTTCTCAGCGCTAATTTCATCAAAGAGCTGACTACCCTGGTTAAACAGCTTTGCCGGCGAGGAGAGCCCGATACGCGAACTGACTTTGCCAGCACCGAAACGGTCATCAATTTCGGCGGTATAAACCACGGTACGCATCCCACGTTCCTGGTAATTGTATGATGACTGCAATAGCGCCGTAGACTTACCCGCGTTCATTGCAGAATAGTAGAAATAAAGTTGTGCCATTGGCCGCGAAACCCTAATCAATACGTTTTCAGACGCCGGCAGTGTACCATATTTTATCCTGCCCTACGCTCGCACATACAAAACATGCGGTTTTTGTATAACTACCATAAACATTAAGAATGATGAATTGTTGCTTAAAACAGGATTTATCAGGTTACAAATTGTCTATATTGGCTTGCAGAGCCCGACAGATGGGCCTTCGCCGCATTAACCCATCAACCAATTTTCACCGGGCTTTGTGCAGCAAAAATAACAGCGACATCAATAAATAAGAAATATCGTTAAAATCCGCACACCGTACTTCAGTAACCTCAACGGCTTACAGCAACCTGGCTGACAATTTGAATAGCATGTAAATAACATCGTCATAACTATGGGTTTAATAGGAATGCCAGGGGTAATAACGCCCAGGTTTCTTCTGTAAGGGATGAAGGCATAAAGCAGCATAGGTTCGTTATTATCCCTGCTCTATCGCCCGGTCGGCAATGTTACTATCACCTAAGGACAACGGTTCACCCTGTATCACGTCAGGTTTGATTTAGCATAGTAACCATTCATAACCTATAAAGAAGCGCATAAAATTGATACGGACCAACTAATACATAAGGTTGATATTTATCCATACGGAGTATAGGCCACCTGCCTTTCAGTCCTGACGTGCTGCATTCTCTGGCGTGTTATAGTTCAGACTTCCCCGACAATAGAACGGGTAAAGTTGTGAAGCAGCACTAAAAATTTAACTTTTAGATATTAATAAAAGCACCAAATAACACGTTATTTTGAATTCCTTACATTCCTCCCTATTGCACATCTGAAATTAACGCTCTATTATTACTTCAACAAACCACCCCCAATATAAGTTTGAGAATACTACAATGAGCGAAGCACTTAAAATTTTGAACAACATCCGTACTCTTCGTGCGCAGGCAAGAGAATGCACCCTTGAAACGCTTGAAGAAATGCTGGAAAAATTAGAAGTTGTTGTTAACGAGCGTCGTGAAGAAGAAAACGCGGCAGCGGCTGAAGTTGAAGAACGCACTCGTAAACTGCAACAATACCGTGAAATGCTGATTGCTGACGGCATTGATCCGAACGAATTGCTGAACAGCATTGCAGCAGCTAAAACCGGCACCAAAGCAAAACGCGCTGCGCGTCCGGCTAAATACAGCTATGTTGATGAAAATGGCGAAACGAAAACCTGGACCGGCCAGGGTCGTACTCCTGCAGTAATCAAAAAAGCAATGGACGAGCAAGGTAAATCTCTGGATGATTTCCTGATCAAGGACTAATCCCGAAATTGCTTTAAGAATCCCGCTCCGGCGGGATTTTTTTTATCGCTACGTTACTGCCCTGCTGTTTTTTTATGCATTAGTCAAATCACAGCAATAAAAAAGCCGGGTTACCGAACGGTCGGTATCCCGGCTCAGGGTCACACGAAAAATTACTTCGCTACGCCCAGCGTGTCTTTAAGCCATGCAGTGAATTCTTCACCGAGTGTCTTATGACGAACGCCATATTCAACGAAGGCCTGCATATAACCCAGTTTATTACCGCAGTCATGGCTTTTGCCTTTCATATGATAGGCTTCAACCGTTTCTTTCTCGATCAGCATATCAATAGCATCGGTCAACTGAATTTCATCGCCAGCTCCCGGAGGTGTTTTTGCCAGCAGCGGCCAAATATCAGCGCTCAGGACATAACGCCCTACAATGGCCAGATTTGACGGTGCGACATCAGCTTTCGGTTTCTCAACCACGCCAACCATCGGGACGCTGTCGCCCGGTGCCAATGGGGCACCTTTACAGTCAACCACGCCGTAAGCGGTAACATCATCAACCGGCTCAACCATAATCTGGCTTGAACCCGTTTCATCAAAGCGTTTGATCATTTCTGCCAGGTTGTCCTGGGACAGATCGGATTCAAATTCATCCAGAATAACGTCTGGCAGAATAACCGCGACGGGTTCATCACCCACAACTGGATGCGCGCATAATACAGCGTGTCCCAGACCTTTCGCCAGGCCCTGACGTACCTGCATAATGGTTACATGCGGCGGGCAAATAGATTGCACTTCTTCCAGCAACTGACGCTTAACGCGTTTTTCCAGCATAGCTTCAAGTTCGAAGCTGGTGTCAAAATGGTTTTCAATCGAATTCTTGGAAGAGTGAGTGACCAGCACAATTTCAGTGATACCTGCGGCGATACATTCATTTACCACATACTGAATTAATGGTTTATCTACCAGCGGCAGCATTTCCTTAGGAATTGCCTTCGTAGCAGGTAACATCCTGGTACCTAATCCCGCCACGGGGATAACGGCCTTAGTCACTTTCGAATTTAGGGCAGCCATTCAAATCTCCTGAACTGTTCAAACTTTGAACTTGCTCGTTAATTAATAACGCGTTGAGTATATCATCACAGCCAGGTGGGGCTGCTCCGAAAAGGACGCGCTGACCTTGAATTAAGATTTATACGTATCAGACTTGCTGATAGTACCACCGTGAAAGATAAGCCGTTAAAGCTATCCTGCGGGAAAAATGCGTTTGCTCATTCTGCAGACAACATTAAACGCAATCGCCCCCCATTTCCCCAAATCTGACACTGCCAGAAACTGCAGCGCTGGCTAATTTGGTTGAGGTATGCATTGCCCAGCGTGCCTAAAGGTACACCATTACTTATTTGTATATGATGCTCTCCGGTATTTAATGTGCCATTAAGCCCGGCAGAAACCAGAATCAGATTTTTTAACTCACTGTGATAATAACCCACCAACAGAGGAAATTGCCCGGGCAGATTAGCCTGACGCAAAAGCTGATTCACTTGTTTAAGCAGGCTACGCAATTCTGGCAGTCGTTGCCCCTGATGGGCGAGCTGTTCCTGCAACAGGCCATTGAACAGCGAACGTAATAACAGCGCCGCCAATACACCATTATCTCCTGCCCGCGTCACATCAAGACAGTAAAACGCGAGATCGTTATCGGAGAGCGGTGCAATATCCAGTACCAGACCCGGTTTATCGGCGAGCACCAGTTGACGATAGTTAATACGGCAATGCGAGATAACCTGCTGAACAGGTGGCTGCAACTCCTGAAGCAATTTTGCCGCGGCAGACGGATTGTTCACGAGGGCATCCCAGTCTTCAAATAATCGCTCCTCCTCCTCTACCCGAGAATTAAACATATTGGGATAGAGGCAGGCAAAAACGGTTTCTCGCAACCGGTTCAGATCCTTTACTGGTTTTAACAGAACATCCTGGACTCCGAGCCTTAACGCCCGGGCGATATCGGCCATATTCTCTGTGGCCGAGATGACGAGAATAGGTAATTTCGCCCCGCCGTTGCGCACGTGCTCTACCAGCGTGAGGCCATTCATACGCGGCATGGCAAGATCGCAAATCATCAAATCAGGCTGAAGCGTCGCCAGGATCTCAAGCGCCGCCACGCCGTCCTGAGCGAGCGAGGTTTCAGCGCCCAGCGATGTGAGCCACGAATCCAGAAGGGAGCGGAAAACGGGTTCGTCCTCAACAATCAAGATCTGTTTTCCCGCCAATGGCTGCGTCATGATATCTCCCCTGGCTGACGATAAATAAATAGTGGCATGCTATTCACACAATCGCCTGTCAGATTTTGCTTAAGTAGTCTTAAAAGTGTCTCAAATTGAGGCACGAACTAAGGGTAAGAGCTCATCTGTCTTTTTTTCTACCGCTAACTGACCTGCGGCAATTGCAGAAGAGGCTCGGTGAAAATCCAGTGTCGAGATCTGCGGACAAAACGGTTGAATCAGGATATCCGGTGGATCGCCCGCCATACGGTTACGTTTCAGACGGTTTTCCAGCACCTGAATCGAGGTGGACATGATTTCCATCGCCGTGGGTGTCACGGACGTGCGGCGTGATGCTACCCGGCCTAAACGCACGCGCAGTCTCTCACGCCAGGAGAGCGTATCAGGATTATCGCTCTCCTCCGGGTCGGGCTGAATATTGACCGACATTAAATCTTGCTGCATCAGATGCGCATCATGCTGCAAATCAACGGCTATCACGATATCTGCGCCGAGGGCGCGCGTCAGCGAAACAGGAATGGGGTTAACCACCGCGCCATCCACCAGCCAGTAGCCATTATGTAGCACCGGTGACATCAGACCAGGAATACTGCAGGATGCGCGCACAGCCATATGCAGGTCGCCTTTGGTAAACCACAGTTCTCTTCCGGTACTGAGATTTGTCGCAACGGCGGCAAAGCGTTTTTCGCAACGCTCAATGGTATCGTTGGGCATCACCTGTCGATAGTGACTGAACACACGCTCGCCGCGCAACAATCCGCCGCGACGCCAGGAGAGATCCATCAGGCGTAGCACATCCCAGTAGCTAAAGGAGCAGACCCACTTTTCGAGTGCGGGGAGACGATTACTGGCGTAGGCGGCGCCCACCAGCGAGCCGATGGAACAACCCGCGACGATATCGACCTCAATTCCCATTTGCTGTAGTGCTTTAATGACACCAATATGAGACCAGCCACGCGCTGCGCCCGATCCCAAAGCCAAACCAATTTTAACTTTTCTCATTCGTACCGGTGGACATCCTCTCGCTTCATCGTGGCAACATTGCCACCGCTCGGTTAACATAGTGCCACCCGGCGTCAATCGCGCCATTCATTATTGTACAGGGAGACGATTTTGTCTGAACTTTGCCCCTGTGGCAGCGCTGTCGAGTATAGCGCATGTTGCCAACGTTATCTGTCTGGTGCACAGGTTGCACCGACACCGTCACACCTTATGCGCTCTCGTTACAGCGCTTTTGTGATGAAAAACGCAGATTATTTAATCAAAACCTGGCATCCGTCTTGTCAGGCTGGCGATTATCGCCAGGATATTGAAAACGGCTTTACCACAACGCAATGGCTTGGGCTTACCGTCTTCGCGACCGAAGACGGCGCGCATGGCGACGAAGGGTTTGTGAGCTTCGTGGCGCGTTTTCACGACCATAACAAGAATGGCGCTATCATTGAGCGTTCAAGATTCTTAAAAGAAAACGGTCAATGGTACTATATTGATGGCACACGCCCCGTATTTGGCCGCAATGACCCCTGCCCTTGTGGTTCAGGGAAAAAATTTAAAAAATGCTGCGGGCAGTAATTCGCCCCGCTCAGTTTCGCAAACATCATCAACAGGATTTACCCGGCAATGCACTCATTACAACGAAAAGTTCTCCGCACAATCTGCCCCGATCAAAAAGGCCTGATCGCACGAATTACCAATATTTGTTACAAGCATGAACTGAATATCGTGCAGAACAATGAATTCGTTGATCACCGTACCGGACGCTTTTTTATGCGTACCGAACTGGAAGGCATATTTAACGATGTTACGCTGTTGGCAGATTTAGACAGCGCATTACCGGAAGGTTCTATCCGTGAACTGAACCCGGCAGGTCGCCGCCGTATTGTTATTCTGGTCACCAAAGAGGCGCACTGCCTGGGTGATTTGCTAATGAAAGCGAATTACGGTGGTCTGGATGTGGAAATTGCCGCCGTGATTGGCAACCATGAAACCCTGCGCACGCTGGTTGAACGTTTTGATATTCCATTCCAGCTGGTAAGCCACGAAGGGCTGACGCGCGATGAACACGACCAGCAGATGGCGGATGCCATTGATGCATACGAGCCGGACTACGTGGTGCTGGCGAAATATATGCGCGTCCTGACACCAAACTTTGTGTCACGTTTCCCGAATAAAATTATCAATATTCACCACTCATTCCTGCCGGCCTTTATTGGTGCTCGTCCTTATCACCAGGCTTATGAGCGCGGCGTGAAGATCATCGGCGCCACCGCGCATTACGTGAATGATAATCTGGATGAAGGCCCGATCATCATGCAGGACGTGATTCACGTTGATCACACCTACACCGCGGAAGATATGATGCGCGCCGGTCGCGACGTCGAGAAGAATGTATTAAGCCGCGCATTGTACCAGGTGCTGGCCCAGCGTGTGTTCGTCTACGGCAACCGGACGATTATTCTTTAATCACTAACAAAATGAACTGGTTGCCTTTAACGCGTTACGGATGAAAAGTACGCAAACGGTTCATTTTATTCAAACGAAAGCTTTACAGCGGCGCGTCATTTGATATGATGCGCCCCGCTTCCCCACAAGGAAGCAGGCCAGTACCAAGCAATACCCCGTGGTGGGGTTCCCGAGCGGCCAAAGGGAGCAGACTGTAAATCTGCCGTCATCGACTTCGAAGGTTCGAATCCTTCCCCCACCACCATTATTCACCACAGCGATGTGGTAGCTTCGGTGAGATTGTTAATGTTTGCACTCATCGGGAAAGGGTGAGAACCTTCGACTAAGGTTCGACTCGAGCGAAAGCGAGAGAACGTTGCCGCAGGCAACGGCCCGAAGGGTGAGGAGCGAAGCGACGAATAATCCTTCCCCCACCACCATCTCAAGCATTACCTCAAAATTTGAATTACCCCTGGTGGGGTTCCCGAGCGGCCAAAGGGAGCAGACTGTAAATCTGCCGTCATCGACTTCGAAGGTTCGAATCCTTCCCCCACCACCATTACTTTCAAAAATCCCTGAATTCTCCAACAAATCCATAATTGAATATTCTACCCATACAGGGAAGGATGAGAAGCTTCGACTAAGGTTCGACCCGAGCGCCAGCGAGAGAGCGTTGCCGAAGGCAACGACCCGTAGGGCGAAGCGCGCAGCGCTGAGTAATCCTTCCCCCACCACCATCACTTTCTGATAAAGCCTAATTTAAACTTATCGATATCGTTTCATATTCTGCCCATGCGGGAAGGATGAGAAGCTTCGACCAAGGTTCGATTCGAGCGTAGCGAGAAAGCGTTGCCGCAGGCAACGACCCGAAGGGCGAAGCGCGTAGCGCTGAGTAATCCTTCCCCCACCACCCTCACTTTCTTAAATACTCAAAACCTGTTACTCCGAGCTGATTTTTGCCCGGTGGCACTGCGTTTACCGGGCCTACAAATGCACGTTACCCGTAGGTCGGATAAGCGAAGCGCATCCGACAATTCACACCGCACCGTGCCCATAAAAAAACCCTGCCGAAGCAGGGTTTGTCGTCAATGCAAACGCGCTTAGTGGCGCGCACGCACAATCTGATACTTACGCGTCAGATATTCCACCGGCACGCTCCAGATGTGTACCAGACGCGAGAACGGGAACAGCAGGAACAGCGTCATGCCAAGCACCAGGTGAACGCGGTAGATTAGCGCCACGCCATCCAGATGCGCAGACGCACCGCCGTGGAAGGTCACCACCGATTGCGCCCAGCCCACCAGTTTCATCATCTCGCTACCGTCCATATGCTGCGCGGAGAACGGAATGGTCAGCAGACCCAGCGCACACTGCACCACCAGCAGCGTCAGAATCAGAATATCCGCGCCGGTAGAGGTTGCACGCACGCGCGGGCTAAACAGACGGCGTTTCAGCAGCAATACGCCGCCAATCAGACACAGCACGCCGCTTGCGCCACCGGCAAACATCGCCATTTTCTGTTTCACTTCAATCGGCAGCCACGCTTCGTACATCCAGTGCGGCGTCAGCATCCCGAGGAAGTGACCGGCGAAAATCCCCAGAATCCCGAGATGGAACAGGTTCGACGCCACGTTCATCCCTTTGCGATCCAGCATCTGGCTGGATGCCGCGCGCCAGGTGTACTGGCCATAGTCATAACGCAGCCAGCTACCAATCAGAAATACCGAACCCGCAATGTACGGATAGATATCGAAGAGAAACATATTCAGGAAGTGCATTATCGCTCTCCTCCGTTAGAGATATTCAGATATTGCGGCGCGACAGCTCCCGCAAACCGGCGTTGGTGAGCCGCAATTTCAGACTCGCCGCAACCCTGGTCGGCAAAGAATTTTACCTGCTCTTCTTCCCAGACCGCGTCCAGCGCCTGCGGCGTATCATCACGCGCTTCGTCGGCAATTTTTTCTGCCACTTTGTCGCTGTCTACCTGGCTGTTAGCCATTTTGAGCAACGTATCGAACAGCACCGCATAACGGCTTTCACGCTGTGTCAGACGCGCGCTTAACAGCGCCAGAATCGGCGCAATATCCTGCAATCCGCCAATGGCTTCGCTTTCCGGCAACTGAGCAAGATATTCCAGATACAGCGGCAGATGATCTGGCAGCTCGCGGCTATCCAGCTGCAAACCGTGCTGCTCATACTGGTTCATTAGGTCAACCATCGCCTGACCGCGATCGCGGGATTCCCCGTGAACGTGTTCGAACAGCAGCAGCGAGGTGGCGCGACCACGGTCAAAGAGCTCGCTGTAGTTCGCCTGGACATCGAGAAGATCCTGCGCGGTCAAATCGCGCAGGAAAACGCCCAGTTTCTGGGCATCCTCTTTATCGAGTTTTGCTGAAGACGCGAGAGCCTCGAAAACCTCGTCCTGATGCTGCCACAGGGCAGCATCCGGGTATTCGAGCAGACGCGAGATGACGAGTAGCTCAATCATGCGTGCGGCTCCGTTTTGCTGCTCACATCGATAGCATCAATGCGGCGGCTGTTGAACAGGTTGAATTTGCTGTCTGAACCGTGGCAACCGTCGCCGAAGCTGAAACCGCAACCGCTTTTTTCCGGGAAGGCTTCACGCGCCTGCTCACGGTGGCTGCTCGGCACCACGAAACGGTCTTCGTAGTTGGCGATAGCCAGGTAGCGATACATCTCCTGCGCCTGTGCTTCGGTCAGGCCAACTTCTTCCAGCGCGCGGGTATCTACCACGCCATCGACGTTTTCCGCACGTTTGAAGTGGCGCATCGCCAGCATACGTTTCAGTGCCAGCAATACCGGCTGGGTATCGCCAGCGGTCAGCAGGTTCGCCAGATACTGAACCGGAATACGCAGGCTTTCGACATCCGGCAGAATGCCGTTGCTGCCCAGTTCGCCCGCATCCGCAGCCGACTGAATCGGTGACAGTGGCGGCACGTACCACACCATTGGCAGCGTGCGGTATTCCGGGTGCAGCGGCAGCGCCAGTTTCCAGTCAACGGCCATTTTGTACACCGGTGACTGCTGTGCCGCTTCGATCACACCCTGCGGAATGCCATCTTTCAGCGCCTGCTCAATCACTTTCGGATCGTTCGGATCGAGGAACACCTCCAGTTGACGCTGATAGAGATCTTTCTCGTTCTCGGTGCTGGCGGCATGTTCAATCGCGTCCGCATCATACAGCAGCACGCCCAGATAGCGGATACGGCCTACGCAGGTTTCGGAGCACACGGTCGGCTGACCGGCTTCGATACGCGGGTAGCAGAAGATGCACTTCTCAGACTTGCCGCTCTTCCAGTTGAAGTAGATTTTTTTGTACGGGCAGCCGGTGATACACATACGCCAGCCACGGCATTTGTCCTGGTCGATCAGCACGATGCCGTCTTCTTCACGCTTGTAGATAGCACCGCTCGGGCAGGTCGCCGCACAGGCCGGGTTCAGGCAGTGCTCGCACAGACGCGGCAGGTACATCATGAAGGTGTTTTCGAACTGGCCGTACATCGCCTTCTGCATGTTTTCGAAGTTTTTGTCTTTCGACAGCTTCTCAAACTCGCCGCCCAGGTCATCTTCCCAGTTTGGACCTTTTTCGATTTTCGCCATACGCTGACCGGTGATCAGCGAGCGCGGGCGAGCAATCGGCTGCACTTTTGTGCCTTCTGGCGCGGTATGCAGATTCTGGTAATCAAAATCAAACGGCTCGTAATAATCGTCGAGGCCCGGCAGATGCGGGTTAGCAAAAATTTTACCCAGCAGCAATGCACGGTTACCCATGCGCGGCTGGATTTTGCCGTTGATTTTGCGGATCCAACCGCCTTTATATTTTTCCTGGTTTTCCCAGTCGGTCGGGAAGCCCTGGCCCGGCTTGGTTTCCACGTTGTTAAACCACGCGTACTCCACGCCTTCACGGCTGGTCCAGACGTTTTTACAGGTGACTGAACAGGTGTGGCAACCGATGCACTTATCCAGATTCAGCACCATGCCGACTTGTGAACGAATTTTCATTTTACGCTCTCCTGTACCTGGTCATTGCCTTCGCCATCCAACCAGTCAATGTTCTTCATCTTACGAACCACAACAAACTCATCGCGGTTAGAGCCGACAGTGCCGTAGTAGTTAAAGCCGTAGGCCAACTGCGCATAGCCGCCAATCATGTGCGTCGGTTTCGGCGTAATACGCGTTACCGAGTTATGAATACCGCCGCGCTGGCTGGTGATTTCTGAACCCGGCAGGTTCACGATACGTTCCTGCGCGTGGTACATCATGGTCATCCCTTCCGGCACACGCTGGCTGACAACCGCACGGGCAGTTAACGCGCCGTTGCTGTTGAAGACTTCAATCCAGTCGTTATCGGCAATCCCCAGCGATTTAGCATCAACTTCGCTCATCCACACCACCGGGCCACCGCGACCTAAGGTCAGCATCAGCAGGTTATCACTGTAGGTGGAGTGGATCCCCCACTTCTGGTGCGGCGTCAGGAAGTTGAGCGCTTTTTCAGGGTTACCGTTGGATTTCTGGCCCATCACTTCTTTTACCGAACGGGTGTCGATCGGCGGACGGTAAACCAGCAGGCTTTCCCCGAAATCACGCATCCACTGGTGATCCTGATACAGCTGCTGACGGCCAGAGAGCGTACGCCACGGGATCAGCTCGTGAACGTTGGTGTAACCGGCGTTATAAGAAACGTGCTCATCTTCGAGGCCAGACCAGGTCGGGCTGGAGATGATTTTGCGCGGTTGCGCCTGAATATCGCGGAAGCGAATCTTCTCGTCTTCTTTATTCAGCGCCAGATGTTTATGGTCACGACCGGTAAACTCACCCAGTGCGGCCCATGCCTTCACGGCAACCTGGCCGTTGGTTTCCGGTGCCAGCGTCAGGATCATCTCTGCCGCATCAATCGCCGTGTTCAGCATCGGCTGACCTTTCGCCGGGCCATCCGCTTTGGTGTAGTTGAGCTTACGCAGCAGGTCCATCTCGCTCTGAGTATTCCAGGCAATGCCTTTACCGCCGTTACCGATTTTCTCCATCAGCGGGCCGATAGAGGTGAAGCGCTCGTAAGTTGCCGGGTAGTCACGCTCAACGGTCAGAATATGCGGCGCGGTTTTGCCTGGGATCAGGTCACACTCGCCTTTTTTCCAGTCTTTTACATCCAGCGGCTGCGCCAGTTCGGCAGCGGAGTCGTGCTGGATTGGCAGCGTCACCACGTCGGTTTCTTTGCCTAAATGCCCCACGCACACTTCTGAGAATTTCTTCGCGATACCTTTGTAGATTTCCCAGTCGCTTTTCGATTCCCAGGCCGGGTCAACCGCGGCAGACAGCGGATGAATAAACGGATGCATATCCGAGGTATTCATGTCGTCTTTTTCATACCAGGTCGCGGTTGGCAGCACGATGTCAGAGTAGAGACAGGTGCTCGACAGACGGAAGTCCAGCGTGACCACCAGATCCAGTTTGCCGTCGAGGCCGTTGTCCTGCCATTCCACTTCTTCCGGTTTCACGCCGCCCTGTTTGCCGAGATCTTTCCCCTGAATACCGTGCTCGGTACCCAGCAGATATTTCAGCATGAACTCATGGCCTTTACCGGAAGAGCCCAGCAGGTTAGAACGCCAGATGAACATGTTACGCGGATGGTTTTTACCGTTTTCCGGCTGTTCAGCCGCAAAGCGAATAGAGCCCTCTTTCAGGGACTTCACGGTGTAATCCACCGGATTCATGCCCGCTTTTTCCGCTTCTTCGGCGATACGCAGTGGGTTAGTACCTAACTGCGGCGCAGACGGCAGCCAACCCATACGTTCGGCGCGCACGTTGAAGTCAATCATGTGGCCGGTATAGCGGGATTTGTCCGCCAGCGGTGACAACAACTCTTCCGCCGTAACAGTTTCGTAACGCCACTGGCTTGAGTGGTTATAGAAGTACGAGGTGCTGTTCATGTGACGCGCCGGACGCTGCCAGTCGAGGGCAAACGCCAGCGGCTGCCAGCCGGTTTGCGGACGCAGTTTTTCCTGGCCCACATAGTGTGCCCAGCCGCCGCCGCTCTGACCGACGCAACCGCAGAAGATCAGCATGTTGATCAGGCCACGGTAGTTCATGTCCAGGTGATACCAGTGGTTCAGACCCGCACCGACGATGATCATCGAACGGCCATGGGTCTTATCGGCGTTATCTGCAAACTCACGCGCGACGCGGATGATGTGTGCACGAGAAACGCCCGTCACTTTCTCCGCCCATGCCGGCGTGTAAGCCTTCATGTCGTCGTAGCTGGTGGCGCAGTTTTCATCGTTCAGACCGCGTTCCAGGCCATAGTTCGCCAGTGTCAGGTCATAAACGGTGGTTACCAGCGCGGTGCTGCCATCGGCCAGTTGAACGCGTTTGACCGGCAGTTTATGCAGCAGGATATTTTCCAGCTCAACATTCTGGAAGTGCTCGGTGCCTTCGCCGCCAAAGTACGGGAAACCAACCTGTGCAATGTCATCGTGGCTGCCCAGCAGGCTCAGACGCAGTTGAACGTCTTCACCGGTTTTACCGTCACGCTGTTCGAGGTTCCATTTGCCTTTATCGCCCCAGCGGAAACCGATAGAGCCGTTCGGCGCGGTCATGTCACCCTGTTCATCATAGGCGACGGTTTTCCATTCCGGATTCTTTTCCTGACCCAGCGCATCAACCAGATCGGCGGCACGCAACATGCGACCCGCCGCGTAGTAACCGTCACGCTCTTCCAGCATCACCAGCATTGGCATGTCGGTGTAACGGCGAACGTAGTCGGTGAAGTACTGGCTCGGTTTGTCGAGGTGGAATTCACGTAGCATCACGTGCCCCATCGCCAGCGCCATCGCGGCATCGGTACCCTGCTTCGGTGCCAGCCACAGATCGCACAGTTTGGCGATTTCAGCGTAGTCCGGGGTAATGGCAACGGTTTTGGTCCCTTTGTAACGCACTTCAGTGAAGAAGTGAGCGTCCGGGGTACGCGTCTGCGGCACGTTAGAGCCCCAGGCGATGATGTAGTTAGAGTTATACCAGTCGGCCGATTCCGGTACGTCCGTCTGCTCACCCCAGGTCTGCGGAGACGCTGGCGGTAAGTCACAGTACCAGTCGTAGAAGCTCAGGCAGGTACCGCCAATCAGCGACAGGTAACGCGCGCCAGAGGCGTAAGAGACCATCGACATCGCCGGGATCGGCGAGAAGCCTGCTACACGGTCAGGGCCGTAGGTTTTGACGGTATAGACGTTAGACGCCGCAATCAGCTCATTCACTTCCTGCCACGAGGAGCGCACGAAACCGCCGCGACCACGCGCCTGTTTGAAGCTTTTGGCTTTATCAGAATCTTCGATGATGGACGCCCATGCATCAACCGGATCGCTGTGCTGCACTTTTGCTTCACGCCACATTTTCATCAGGCGTTTACGCATCAACGGATATTTCAGGCGGTTGGCGCTGTAGAGGTACCAGGAGTAGCTGGCGCCGCGAGGGCAGCCGCGTGGCTCGTGGTTAGGCAAATCCGGGCGGGTGCGCGGGTAATCGGTTTGTTGGGTTTCCCAGGTCACCAGGCCATTTTTTACGTAGATTTTCCAACTGCATGAGCCCGTACAGTTCACCCCATGGGTAGAACGTACAACTTTGTCATGCTGCCAGCGTTGGCGGTATCCATCTTCCCAATCCCGGTTGGTATTCAGAATCTGTCCGTGCCCATCGGCAAAAGTTTCACCCTTCTGTTTGAAGTAGCGAAACCGGTCCAGGAATTTACTCATCGGGTCTCTCCTGTTTGGAGCCTGTCGGCTCTCTGATAAATCGACATTGCTGAATTTGCAGCGAAATTAACGCTCTGAAAGAAGAAGGGAATTGATAGGGATCAAGATGAATCGGCTTAGTAATCACACGGAATTTTACATATACCACCTTGGTGGTAGTATTTTTTGTTTTTTAACATACTGTTATATAAGGATTTTTATGGGGATTTTGCGATTTAACATCCCATGTAGAGATGTTAATGGTATTAAGGGGTAGATGATTTTTATCCGTCGGCATACCGCCTTTTATCTGGTCAAAAAAAAGGCGCGATTCCTCGCGCCTGATAATCAAAAAGTCATACTTATTTTTTAGTTTTACGCCCGTATACCACCCACGTAATAAATACGCAGGCAATATAGAACACGAGGAAGACTTTCATCGCCCCAGCCGGAGAACCGGTTAATTCCAGAGACGTTCCGAAGGCTTTTGGAATAAAGAAGCCGCCGATTGCGCCAATCGCTGAAATAAAGCCCAGTGCAGCCGCCGTATCGGTTGCGGCTTCACGCATCGCTTTCTCTTCAGAACCGCCTTCCGCTTTAACGCGCTCCATCGTCAGCTTACGGAAGATAACGGAGATCATCTGGAAGGTGGAACCGCTACCCAGCCCGGCGGTCAGGAACAGCACGAGGAAGACGGCGAAGAATGCGGTGAAGTTACCGCCCACGCCATCCGCAGGCAGGGTCATAAACAGCAGCGCACTGAAGACCGCCATCAGGATAAAGTTAACCAGCGTCACGCGCGTCCCGCCCAGACGGTCGGAAATTGCCCCGCCCGCAGAACGTGCCAGCGCGCCGATAAACGGACCGAAGAAGGCGTAATGCAGGATCTGCACTTCCGGGAACTGGGTTTTCGACAGCATCGCGAAACCGGCAGAGAAACCGATAAACGAGCCGAAGGTTGCCAGATACAGCAGGCTCATGATCCACAGGTGGCCGCGTTTCAGAACCGGTAACTGCTCACGCAGAGACGCTTTCGACGCCGCCAGCTCGTTCATGCCAAACCAGGCTGCGAGGGTGAAGATGGCCAGGAACGGCACCCAAATCCACGCCACATTCGCCAGATAAAGCTGAGTGCCATCCGGCTGTTCAACGCCCTGACTACCAAACGCCGCAAAGATAGAGAGGGAAATCGCCAGCGGTGCAACCAGCTGCATCACGCTCACGCCCATATTACCCAGACCGCCGTTAATGCCCAGCGCCCCGCCCTGTTTCTCTTTCGGGAAGAAGAAGCTGATGTTCGCCATGCTGGACGCGAAGTTCGCGCCGGCAAAACCACACAGCAGAGAGATAATGATAAAGGTACTAAACGGCGTAGAGGTATCCTGCACCGCAAATCCTAACCACACGCAAGGGATTATCAGGATCCCGGTACTGAACGCCGTCCAGCGGCGACCGCCCACCAGCGGCACCATAAAGGAGTAAGGCACACGCAGCAGCGCGCCCGACACCGAGGGTAGCGCCGTCAGCATAAACAATTGATCGGTAGTAAACTGGAAGCCGACTTTCGGTAGATTCACCGCCACGGCACTAAACAACATCCACACACAGAACGCCAACAGCAAGCACGGGACGGAAATCCATAAATTTCGGCTGGCGACGCGGTGACCGCGCGACTGCCAAAATTCGGGATCTTCCGGGCGCCATTCAGTAATAACAGCGCCGCTTGCCCGTTCCGGGGTAGTTGAGTGACTCATAGACACCTCTGATTATTAATATCAACCCCTGGCACAATAGGGTTTACACCGTGAGGTAAGTTGATATAAATCAAAGGAAAAGTCGTCATTATTCTGCGCAAAATTCTATCATGACCCTTTATGAGTAGACGATATTGCGTAAAAAGACCTGATATTTCACATGGCTGAAAGGGATATACTCCTCCCTTGCGAACATCTCTACTATCATGGCAATTAAGGGGTAATCCTTTAGGGGTATGGGTATACTCCAGGCGATAGCCGAAAATAACGCCACTACCGGGGAGCCACCCCGTCAGGGATCCTGCTGTATATGTTTAAACGTCTGTTTACACCACTGACGCTGGTTAATCAACTGGCGCTCATCGTCCTGCTTTCTACCGCCATTGGCGTAGCGGGCATGATCACTTCTGGCCGCCTGGTTGACGGCGTCCAGGGCAGCGCACACGCCATTAATAAAGCCGGCTCGCTGCGTATGCAGAGCTATCGCCTGCTCGCTGCGATTCCCATTAATGAGAATGACAACGCGCTGTTTGATGAAATGCGCACCACCGTATTTAGCCCGGAACTGATAGAGGCCGCCCGCCGCGATGGTCAACAGGAGCAATTGATCGCGCTGCAGCAATACTGGCAATCCAGCCTCGCCCCGGGGATTCGCCAGGCGCAAAGCCAGGATGTCGTGGCGGGAGAAGTGGCGAATTTTGTTGGCCGTATCGACCAACTGGTGACGGCGTTTGACCACACCACTGAAAAACGTATTCACCACGTGGTTTGGGTTCACCGTGCGATGGCGGCGATCATGGCGCTGTTGCTGCTGTTTACCGTTATCTGGCTGCGCGCCCGCCTGCTGCGTCCGTGGCAGCAACTGCTGAGCATGGCGCGCGCGGTAAGTCATCGCGATTTTACCCAGCGCGCGCAAATCAGCGGCCGCAATGAAATGGCGACCCTCGGCATGGCGCTGAACAATATGTCGGAAGAGCTGGCGGAAAGTTACGCTTCGCTCGAACGCCGGGTACAGGAAAAAACCGCCGGGCTGGAACAGAAAAATGCCATTCTCGCGTTCCTGTGGCAGGCCAATCGCCGCCTGCATGCCAATGCCCCACTGTGTGAACGCATTTCTCCCGTGTTGAATGGTTTGCAGGGCCTGACGCCGCTGCGCGAAATCGAAGTACGGGTATATGATATTGAAGATGAAGAGAATCATCAGGAATTCAGCTGCCATTCCGGTATGGCCTGCGATGATAAAGGCTGCTATCTGTGTCCGCGTGACGATCTCCTGACGCCGGACGGCGGCAGCACGCTGAAATGGCGCTTAACCGATAGCCATAATCAATACGGTATTTTACTGGCGACACTACCGCATGGCCGTCAGCTCAGCCACGATCAGCAACAGCTGGTGGACACATTGCTGGAACAGTTGACCGCGACACTGGCGCTCGACCGACACCAGGAACGCCAGCAGCAGCTGATTGTGATGGAAGAGCGCGCCACCATCGCCCGCGAACTGCATGACTCCATCGCCCAATCACTCTCCTGTATGAAGATGCAGGTGAGTTGCCTGCAAATGCAGGGCGCAGACTTGTCGCCAGAAAGCCGCGAGCTGCTGGGGCAAATCCGCAACGAACTCAACACATCGTGGGCGCAATTGCGTGAGCTGCTCACCACGTTCCGGCTTCAGCTCACCGAGCCGGGTTTACGCCCGGCACTGGAAGCCAGCTGTCAGGAGTACAGCGCGCACTTTGGTTTCCCGGTGCAGCTCGATTATCAATTGCCGCCGCGCTATGTACCGTCTCACCAGGCAATCCACGTCTTACAAATCGCCCGCGAAGCGTTGAGTAATTCCCTTAAGCATTCGCAGGCCAGTGAAGTCAAAGTTACCGTCACGCAGCAGGATAATCAGGTCAAACTGGTGGTGGCGGACAACGGCTGCGGCGTACCGGTCCACGCCGAGCGCAGCAACCATTACGGACTCATTATCATGCGTGACCGCGCGCAGAGCCTGCGCGGCGACTGCCAGGTTCGACGCCGTGAAAGCGGCGGCACCGAAGTGGTGGTTACGTTTATCCCAGAAAAACCTCTCTCAACTCAAGAAGGAGATATCCATGAGTAATCAGGAACGGGCAACTATCCTGTTAATTGACGATCATCCGATGCTCCGTACTGGCGTAAAACAGCTCATCAGTATGGCGCCGGATATTCAGGTCGTTGGCGAAGCCAGCAATGGCGAGCAAGGCATTGAACTGGCTGAAGCGCTCGATCCCGATCTGATCCTGCTCGATCTCAATATGCCTGGCATGAATGGTCTGGAAACACTCGACAAACTGCGCGAGAAAAGCCTTTCAGGCCGCGTGGTGGTATTCAGTGTCTCAAACCATGAAGAAGATGTGGTCACCGCCCTGAAGCGCGGCGCAGATGGTTATCTGTTAAAAGATATGGAACCGGAAGACTTGCTGAAAGCGCTGCAACAGGCCGCAGCCGGTGAAATGGTATTAAGCGAAGCCTTAACGCCAGTGCTGGCTGCCAGCCTTCGTGCTAACCGTGCCACGTCAGACCGCGACATCAATCAGCTTACCCCACGCGAGCGCGATATCCTGAAACTGATTGCGCAGGGTCTGCCCAATAAAATGATCGCCCGTCGCCTCGACATTACCGAAAGCACGGTGAAGGTTCACGTGAAGCATATGCTGAAGAAAATGAAGCTGAAATCACGCGTCGAAGCGGCCGTCTGGGTGCATCAGGAACGTATTTTCTAAGGATTTGCTTGCCAGCTGTTCCCCTCTTCAGGGAAGCTGACAAGCGGCTCGGTCAGTGACAAAGTAATCTCATTCGACGACACACGCTGACCGTGTTTATCCTCAACCACCACTTTCAAATGCCAGCGGTTGCTGGCGCCCTCGCTGTAATCCCACGCGGGGATGATAATACTCCAGCCATCAGCGCTATCACGTGAGGCTGGCGGCGTGAGGCTCAGCGCCTGGGTATCGCCCTGCCAGCTCAGTGATTTAATCCCGTGCAGACTGCGGATTTGCAGCTTAAGTTGCACTGTTTCGCCACCGCTGAGATCCCACGGCGGTGTCGCAAGGTAGACGG
This sequence comes from Pseudocitrobacter sp. 73, assembly GCF_008369545.1. Taxonomy (NCBI): domain Bacteria; kingdom Pseudomonadati; phylum Pseudomonadota; class Gammaproteobacteria; order Enterobacterales; family Enterobacteriaceae; genus Pseudocitrobacter; species Pseudocitrobacter sp. 73. The sequence goes on from NZ_VTZO01000008.1 coordinate 291,472, forward strand.
TTAAATCTTTACGCTGACGCGACTCCATCACCGGCAAGGCATTACGTTCCGGGCTATCGTAGCGGCTACCGCGCAGGGAGCGCGTCATCGCCACTTCATCGGCCTGAAGCTGTTTTTTCAGCGGCACGCCAAAACGATAGTTGAGTTTCATCCCCAAATTATTCTGGCTGACGCCGCTTTCGCCCTGCTTATGCTGCGCGCTGAAGGTGACCAGCGGCACCGGCGTATAGTTGAGTCCAAGTGAAACAGCGACCGGGTTGTGATAGCCCGTACCGCTGTGAAACAGATCGACACTATCGCCAAAATACTGCTCAAGACTCAGGCTGGTGTTGATGTGATGATAAGACGGGATCCACGCCTGCGCGGTGACATCATAGCCGCGCGCCATGCGCTGCTGTAGCGTCTCTTCTGTGTTGGACCAGGTTCGCAACGGTTGGTAGTAGTTCGCGGAAAAACGCAGATACTCGCCCCAGGCTTCCGCGCCTAACCCGCCACGATCGAGATTTTCATCCAGCAAGTTGTCATAAAAGGTGTTGTACCCCAGCAACCATTTACCGGCGACCCAGCGCTGTCCCAGTCCCACATTGCCGATCAGTCCTTCATCCTGTTGCGCCACACCAAGCTGGCTCCAGGTGAGGTAATCCCATTGATCCTGCAACGGCACAAACCAGCTGCCGTGGCTACCGGTAAACCCGCCGTCATCATCGACCTGAAGCGCTACGCTGGTATTGCCCCACGGCGACAGCCAATTTTCCAGCGCCTGATTCACCTCACCGCTCACCTGATCGCGGATTTTAGACAGCGCAAACATTCGCGCCTGCTCGCCGGTATCCAGCCCGTTGTCCACCATACTGGCTTCACCAAAGGCTTTCGCCATTTCGGCAAGGTGCTTTTCGCCCTCGTTACTCTCTTTCGCCATCCCGAGATCGGGAAGGTTATCCTGATTATTATCGAAAGGGTTTTCAGCCTGCTGGATAAAAGATGAACGTGCAGCGCCGCTGGCACTCGCCAGCAGCAATAACAACCAGAATGGAGAACGAAAACGTGAGACTAAAAGCATTTTTTTAGTTTATCGCGTTTGCTTAACCATTTCAGCTTTAAGGGGGATTTCGGGAAAATTCTGGTTCTATACCCTCACCCTAACCCTCTCCCTGAGGGAGAGGGGACCGATCGCACTTATGTTTAGGATCTGCATCGTTTTCTCCCTCTCCCTCAGGGAGAGGGCCGGGGTGAGGGTGTCCGCTCACATCACCAATAAACCCTCTCAACTCCGGCACACATGACCCACAGTTTGTCCCACACTTCAGCTTTTGCCCTAATGCATCGACAGACGTACATCCCCCGGCGATGGCTTGGCGAATTCGCGTCTCCCCCACGCTAAAGCAGCTACAGACAATTCGCCCCTGCGCGGGTTGCCCATTGACGCGGCCATTTAATAACGCATGTCGCTCGGCTGGCGTTTGTGGCGAGCGATCAAACGCCGCCGTAATCAGCGCCAGTTCGATAACAGGCAATGTTTCAGCGCTCCACAACCCAAGCATCAATCTGCCCTCATCCCATGCCAGCAAATGGCAAAGCGATCCTGCTCGCGCAGTCTGTACCAGCCAGTTGCGCTGCTGGCAATACAGCAGTAGCTCATCATAGATAATCTTATCGCCGCAGAGCGTCAGGTGGTGTAAGCCGTCAATCGCCTTACGCCACCACTGTACGTGATTCGGTAACGGTACAGGCTCACGGGAAATCAGTTCCCCTTGCCACGCCGGTTGCCAGGGCGCAATGCGCACCGCAACCTGTTTGCTTTCCGGCTGGCCGGAGTGCGGATCGGTCACCGCGTCAACCAGCGCATTCACCTTTCCCTGACGCGCGAAGCAGGCATTCCAGTGCATTGGCACAAACAGCGCGCCCGGCCGCTGTCCTGCCTGAATCGACACTTTGGCCACCATAACCCCCTGTCGCGAGGTGATTCGGGCGAAACCGCCTTCGCGGAGCTGAAAATGATCTGCATCCTGCACGGAAACATCGACCGTCGGCTGAGCAATATGCTGCATTAACCGCGGCACGGTGCCTGTGCGGGTCATGGTGTGCCACTGGTCGCGAATACGACCGCTATTGAGCAACAGAGGATAAAGCGGCCCGATGCGCGCCCGGGTCGTTTGCGGTTCCACGGGCACCATTCGCAGCCGCTTATCCGCCCGCCAGCCCTGCTGGAGATCCAGTGAGTCACCGCCAGCACGCACAGGCCAACGCACAGGGGCCAGTGCGTCCCACTCGGCGCGGGTAAGGTTCGCCAGACCGCTAATATCAAACGCACGCTTGCCATGGTTTTCGAATCCGGAAAGTGCGGCGTGCTCACAAAATACCGCGTGGGGATGCTGCCAACGGAACGCATCGCCATAGCCCAGCGCGCGCGCCATTTGGGCGATAATCCACCAGTCGGCTTTTGCCTCGCCGGGAGCAGGAAGAAACGCACGCTGACGCGAAATGCGTCGTTCTGAATTGGTCACCGTGCCGTTTTTCTCGCCCCAGCTCAGGGCCGGAAAACGAATATGCGCGTAGCGCGAAGTGTCGGTATCGGCGGCCACCTCAGAAACGATAACCAGCGGGCAAGCCGCCAGCGCCTGGCAGACCGCATGGCTGTCCGGTAACGAAACCGCCGGGTTAGTCCCCATAATCCACACGGCCTTGACGTCACCACGCCCAATCGCGGCAAACAGATCGACCGCCATCAACCCCGGCGTTTGCGCCAGCCGCTCCGTTCCCCAGAAGCGGGCAACACGCGCCAGATCGTCGGGCTCAAAGTTCATGTGCGCCGCCAGCATCGTCGCCAGGCCGCCAACCTCCCGACCGCCCATCGCATTCGGTTGCCCGGTCAGCGAAAACGGCCCACATCCGGGGCGAGCGAATTTCCCGCAGGCCAGGTGAACATTGATAATTGCATTGCATTTATCGCTGCCGCTAGCGGACTGATTAATGCCCATCGTGTAGAGCGTAACGGCGCGCGGTGCGGTGATAAACGCCGTATAAAAATCGTTAACGTCCTGCTCCGTCAGGCCGCAAAATGCCGCAACCCGCGCCACGGTCCAGGGTTCGGCGGAATCTCTTGCCGCCTGCGCATCCGCATATTGCCGGGCGAATGCCCCCCGCTGCGCAATTTCGCGCAGCAAACCCACAAACAGCCCGGCGTCGCTACCGGGCGCAATCGCCAGATGCCTGTCCGCGATATCACAGGTCGCCGTGCGGCGCGGGTCGATAACCACCACCTGCATCTGCGGATTGGCCTGCTTTGCTTTCACCAGACGCTGATACAGCACCGGATGCGACCACGCGGCATTTGAGCCGACCAGCACCACCAGGTCGCTATTTTCAACATCGTCATAGCTACACGGCACCACATCCGCCCCGAAGGCGCGTTTGTAGCCCGTCACCGCCGAGGACATACACAGACGAGAGTTGGTATCGATATTGGCCGCACCGATAAATCCCTTCATCAGCTTGTTCGCCGCGTAATAATCCTCCGTCAGCAGTTGCCCGGAGGCATAAAACGCCACCGCCTGCGGCCCGTGTTCCTCAATAATCGCCCGCAGTCGTCCCCCCGCCTCATCGATCGCGTGTTGCCAGTTGACGCGCTGCCCTGCCACTTCCGGGTGCAACAACCTTCCCGACAGTCCCGTCGTTTCACCGAGCGCCGCGCCCTTCACGCACAGGCGACCAAAATTGGCCGGATGCGCGTCATCGCCACGCACGCTGACCACGCCCACCTCTTCGCTAGCAATCACCCCGCAGCCTACGCCGCAGTAGGGGCATGTAGTTCGGGTTTCAGTCATGAGGCCTCCGCGCGCAGCAGTAACGGCTGATTGCTGACCCACACGGTGCCGTTCTCCACTTTCACCGGCCAGGCGCGCACCACGGCTTCGCCGCTATCGCACTGTCGGCCATCACGCAGACGAATACGCCGTTTGTAGAGCGGCGAAATAACAATGGGTTCGCCCGCCGCATCCCCCAGCAGGCCGCGTGACAGGACGTTAGCCTGGCTACCGGGCTCAAGATTATCAAGGGCATAGACGTTTTCGCCAAAGCGGAACAACGCAATTTGCATCTCGCCAAGGCGCGCGCCAATCCCGGCCTGAGCGGGGATCGCGGTCAGCGCGCAAATCGCCTGCCACGGTTTTGTGCTGACATTAAGCGCCGGCATAACCGGCATCTCCACTGGCTGCAACTGCCCACGCACATCATGGCGCTGCACGGCCTCATCCGGCATCTCGCTGTTAACGTATGAGCGGAACAACGCCAGCCGCTGCGGGTCGTTCAGCGTGGTACGCCATTCACACTGATAACTGTCGATGACGCGCGCCATTTCCCGTTCCAGATCGTCGGCAATACCGAGGCTATCTTTAAGAATGACCTCGCGCAGATAGTCAATTCCCCCTTCCAGGTTATCCATCCAGGTGCTGGTGCGTTGCAAACGGTCGGCAGTGCGAATATAGAACATCAGAAAACGGTCGATGGTGCGCAGCAGCGTGGCGTCATCGAGGTCGCTGGCGAAGAGGTCGGCATGACGGGGTTTCATGCCGCCATTGCCGCACAAATAGAGATTCCAGCCTTTTTCGGTAGCAATCACGCCCACATCTTTACCCTGCGCTTCCGCGCATTCCCGGGTGCATCCCGACACCGCCATTTTGATCTTATGCGGTGCGCGCAGCCCTTTGTAGCGGTGCTCCAGCGTCACGGCGAGCGCAGTTGAGTCCTGCACGCCGTAGCGACACCAGGTCGAGCCCACACATGATTTCACCGTGCGTAAGGATTTCCCGTAGGCGTGACCGGTTTCGAATCCGGCATCAATCAGTTCGCGCCAGATGGCGGGCAACTGTTCAAGCCGTGCGCCGAAAAGGTCAATGCGCTGGCCGCCGGTAATTTTGCTGTACAGCTGATAACGTTTAGCCACCTCTCCGATAGCGATAAGCCCATCCGGCGTGACTTCGCCCGCCGCCATACGCGGCACAATGGAATAGGTACCGTCTTTCTGGATATTTGCGAAGTAACGATCGTTGGTATCCTGCAACGGTAAGTGTGCCGGTTTCAGCAAATAGTCATTCCAGCAAGAGGCGAGAACAGAGGCCACCAGCGGTTTACAGATTTCACAACCGTCGCCATGACCGTAGCGGGTAATCAGTTGCTCAAAGGTATGGATACGGTTAACCCGTACCAGGTGATAAATCTCCTGTCGTGAATACGCAAAGTGCTCACAAACATCTTTTTTAACCTCAACACCCTGCTGTGCAAGCTGAAATTCCATGACCTGTTTCACCAGTGTGCTGCATCCGCCGCAGCCCGTTGCCGCTTTAGTGCAGCTTTTGATGGCCCCCATCTCCGTTGCGCCCGCCACGACCGCATGGCAGATATCACCTTTACTGACGTTATGACAGGAGCATATTTGCGCGCTATCCGGTAATGCCGCTACGCCCAACGCTTTCGGCGCACTGCCTTCCTGCGCCGGTAAAATCAGCGATGCGGGTTGCGCCGGGAGGGCAATCGCGTTAAGCATCATTTGCAGCAGCGTAGGGTAATCGCTGGCGTCACCCACCAGCACACCGCCGAGCAGCGTTTTGCCGTCGGCGCTCACCACAATTTTTTTGTACACCTGCGCCGGGCCATCTACCCATTGATAGCACTGGCAACCCGTTGTGCGCCCCTGCGCGTCGCCGAATGACGCCACATCCACGCCCAGCAGCTTCAGTTTGGTACTCATATCCGCGCCAGTAAACGGCAGTTCTGTACCGGCAAGCACCGCCGCCACGGTGCGCGCCATCTGGTAACCGGGCGCGACCAGGCCGAAGATTTTGTTCTCCCACAGCGCGCATTCACCAATGGCAAAGATATCAGCGTCCGAGGTGCGGCAGTGGTTATCCACGATAATGCCCCCGCGTTCTCCCACGCTCAGGTTCGCGCTGCGGGCCAGCGTATCCTGTGGGCGAATGCCCGCCGAAAAAACCACCATGTCGGTCAGCAGCGTTTCGCCGTCGGCAAAACGCAGGGTCAGGCCCTCCGCCGTGTGTTCAATCGCGGTCGTCGTCTTACTGGTGTGGACGCCCACGCCGAGTTCACTGATTTTCTCGCGCAGCATCGCCGCGCCGCCGTTATCGAGCTGCACCGCCATCAGATTAGGCGCGAACTCAACCACGTGCGTTTCCAGCCCTAACTGGCGCAGCGCATTGGCGGCCTCCAGCCCCAGCAGACCGCCGCCAATCACCACGCCCCGCGTCGCCGTTTTTGCATGCGCAGCAATCGCGTCCAGGTCGTCCAGCGTGCGATAGACAAAGCAGCCCGGCAAATCATTGCCGGGGATCGGCGGTACAAATGGCCAGGAGCCGGTCGCCAACACCAGTTTGTCCCAGTGCAGCTCATGCCCCTGCGCATCGCTAATCAGGTGTGTTTGCGGGTCGATGGCCGTCACCGCCTGCGAAAGGCGTAATTCAATACCATTTACGGTGAAGAAATCGTCCTCCACCAGCGACAATGACGCCGCATCGCGCCCGGAGAAGTATTCCGAGAGATGTACGCGGTCATAGGCGGCATAACGCTCAGCGCCGAAAACCACAATCTGATAGCGCTGATGAAGATTTTGCTGCACACATTGTTGTAGAAAATGGTGGCCGACCATGCCGTGCCCTACTACCGCAAGCGTTGGTTTGATCATTATTTGTCTTCCTTCAGCCGTTGGCTGCGCTGTGAATTGGTCGAAGATCCAGCCCGGCTGTGCGGGTTGGGGAGATTGGATAAGATCGGTAAACGTGGCGGCAGCGGTGCAATCGCCCATCAGTAATACGCCGCGAAGCCTGCCATCGCGCAGCAGCAGGCGGCGATAATGGCCGCTTTGTGGGTCAAATGAAGACCAGACGTCGTCATTTTCAACCGCCTCTATCGGGCCGGCGCTAAAGAGATCGATACCGGTCACTTTCAGGCGAGTACCGTTATCCTGCCAGTGAAAATCCGCCTGCTCAGTGCCCGCCAGACGCGCACTGAGTACCTCGGCCTGTTGCAAACAAGGTGCGACTAATCCCCAGGTTTGCCCGTCGATTTCGCAACATTCACCGATAGCGCTCACGTCTGGCACCGCCGTTGCCAGTTGGCGATTGACCACAATCCCACGCTGGCAATGCATCCCGCTTCGTGCTGCCAGGGCAATATTAGGACGCACACCGGCTGCAATAACGACGCGCACAGCGGGCAGACAACGGCCATCATTAAGTTCAACAAACTGCTCGCGAATCGCGCGTACGTTCGCGTTGAGTTCGCAGCGGATCCCTCGCGCTTGCAGGTTTTGCACCAGTAACTGACTCGCCTGACTGTCGAGCTGCTGTTCCATTAATTTGTCGCCACGATGCACTAACGTGACGTTGTCACCTCTCAACACCAGTGCCGCCGCCGCTTCCACGCCCAGCACACCGCCGCCGATGACCACGGTATCACCGGGTGTCGCCAGCATGGCCTGCACATCCGCCAGCGTGCGCAAAGTGTGGACATGCGGCAAAGCAATGCCCGGAAACGGCGGCATAAACGGCAGCGAACCACAGGTAAAAACCAGCTCATCCCACGGCAACTCACCATGAGTGGTAACAACACGCCGCGTTTGCGTGCAGACCTGCAGCGCCGTCTCGCCCTGCCGCACGTGAATATCGTGCTCCGTATACCAGGCAGGCGATTGCAGCAGCGTCTGGCTGAAGGCTTTTTCGCCGCTCAGCACGGGTGAAAGCTGGATGCGGTTATAGGCCTGACAGGGTTCATCACCGATTATGGTGATGGCAAACGCCCCGGGCGCGACCTTCACCAACCGCTCAGCCAGCCGGGTTGCCGCCATGCCGTTGCCAATCATCACCAGTTTTCGCATCACGCGTCCCCTTACGCCGCTTTGGGCTGTTTTTCGTAAAGGAAATGGAGAATTTGCTGGCGCAAATGGTGGTAACGACTGTCATCGGCCAGTAGTACGCGATTGCGCGGGCGCGCAAGGTTGACATCGAGAATTTCACCGACCGTCGCCGCCGGGCCATTCGTCATCATCAACACCCGGTCAGAAAGCAGTACCGCTTCGTCAACGTCGTGGGTTATCAGCACAATGGTGGTATTCAGCGCCTGCTGAATCTGCATTACCGAGTCCTGGAGATGTGCGCGGGTCAGCGCGTCCAGTGCGCCAAACGGCTCATCCATCAACAGCACTTTCGGCTTCATCGCCAGCGCGCGGGCTATGCCGACACGCTGCTTCATCCCGCCCGAGATTTCTCCCGGACGTTTATGCAGCGCATGGCCCATCTGCACCCGCTCAAGGTTGTGTACGATCCAGTCGCGGCGTTCGGCTTTGCTCATGCTTTTGTGAAACATGTGATCCACCGCCAGCGCCACGTTGTCGAAGCAGGTTAACCACGGCAGCAGTGAGTGGTTCTGGAAAACGACGGCGCGCTCCGGGCCCGGGCCCGCAATTTCACGGTTGTCGCAAATCAGGCCGCCTTCTGTCGGGAGCGTTATTCCGGCAATCAGATTAAGCAGCGTCGATTTACCGCAGCCGGAGTGGCCGATAAGGCTTACCGTTTCACCTTCGTGGATATCGAATGACACGTTTTGCAGCGCCAGAAACTCACCGCTGGCGGTATGGAATCGTTGGCTGACGGCCTGAACCTGAATTAAGGGTTTCATCATGCGCTCCTTATTTATCCTGCCAGCTGAAACGGCGGGCGATGAGCATCAACCCCTGCTCCAGCACCAGCCCAACCACGCCAATAATGACGATGGCAATGAGAATGTTTTCGACGTTGAGGTTGTTCCACTCATTCCAGATCCAGAAACCGATCCCCAGCCCACCGGTGAGCATTTCGGCGGCGACGATCACCAGCCAGGCAATACCGATGGAGAGACGCACGCCGGTTAGTACCGCTGGCAGCACCGCCGGGAACAGGATCTTGCGCATTACCGTCCATTCTGAGAGCTGTAACACGCGCGCGACGTTGAGGTAGTCCTGCGGAATACGACGCACGCCTTCCGCGGTATTAATAACCATCGGCCAGATCGAGCAGATAAAAATGGTCCAGCTGGACGCAGGCTCCGCTTTCTGGAACAGAAGGAGGCCAATCGGCAGCCAGGCAAGTGGACTTACCGGGCGCAGCAGCGCAATCAGCGGCGAAAACATGCGAGAAAAAAAGACAAAGCGCCCAATCAGGAAGCCAAGAGGAATACCCACCAGCGCCGCGAGGCCAAATCCCACCGCCACGCGCTGAAGAGAGGCCAGCACATTCCAGCCCACGCCCACATCGTTTGGTCCATTGTTATAGAACGGGTCAGCAAACAGCGTCAGCGCGGAATCCAGTGTGCTAAGCGGCGTCGGAAAACCTTTGCTGTTAATGGCAGCGAATTGCCAGGCCAGCACCAACAACCCCAGCCCCAGCACCGCAGGAACGGTACGTTCGGCGATATTGCGCAGCACGCGTCCCGCTGCAGGCGCGCGCCGGCGCACCTGTACCGGCGGCAGCGTAATCACTTCGCCCGGAACAGCCGGTGCGGCAGCCGGTTTGACATTTTGCGTCTGTTTCATCTCAGGCTCCTCTACGTTGAATGGCAAAGCTGCGGGCATACCCTTCCGGGTCGCTACCGTTCCACACCGTTCCGTCCATCAGTGTGCTGCTGCGAAACAGGCTGGAAGGCGGCGTAATGCCGCCGACCGCCTGTGCCGCCTCTTTCCAGATATCCGTGCGATTAATGCGTTGCGCGATGGCCTGATAATCGGGCTCCGTTTTGAGGAGTCCCCAGCGGCGAAATTGGGTTAAGAACCACATCCCGTCAGAGATCCACGGGAAGGTCACTTCGCCCTCGGCGTAAAAACGCATCGGATGCGCATCCTGCCAGCGACGACCGATGCCGTTATCGTATTCACCCAGCATGCGGCCTGTGAGGTACTGTTCTTTGGTGTTCAGCCAGCCACGACGCGAGAGGATCTGTGCGGTTTCACGTTTGTTTTCCGCTGACGCTTCAATCCAGCGGGCGGCGTCAATGAGCGCCGCGACCAACGCGCGACTGGTATTGGGGTTTTGCTCAACCCACTCGCGACGCGTGCCAAGCACTTTCTCCGGGTGCTCCGGCCAGATATCCTGGGTGGTGGCCGCCGTGAAGCCGATGCGGTCATTAATCGCCCGCGCGTTCCACGGCTCGCCGACACAAAAGCCCACCATGTTGCCTATACGCATGTTCATCACCATCTGCGGCGGCGGTACGACTACGGTGCGCACATCGTCAAAGGGATGAATACCGCCGCTCGCCAGCCAGTAATAGAGCCACATGGCGTGGGTGCCGGTCGGGAAGGTGTGGGCGAAGGTATAAGCGCCCGGCGCGCTCTGGCCGATCAGCTTTTTCAGCGCAGGAAGATCAGTCCCCCCTTTCTCCTGCAACTCAGCAGAAAGCGTAATGGCCTGCCCGTTGCGGTTGAGGGTCATCAGGTTTGCCATCGCCTGCGGCTTACTGGCGATTCCCAGTTCCAGCCCGTAAAGCAGCCCATAAAGCACATGCGCCGCATCCAGCTCGCCATTGACCAGTTTGTCGCGTACTGCCGCCCAGCTCGCCTCTTTGCTGGGAACCAGCGTAATACCGTACTTTTTGTCAAAGCCTTTCAGCGAGGCAATTGCCAGCGGTGCACAATCGGTTAGCGGGATAAATCCCACTCTTACCGTCTCCTGCTCAGGCTTATCCGAGCCCGCCGCCCACGCCGAATGCATCAAACCCGGCAGTAACATCGCGCCCCCCAATGCCGCCCCTGCCTGCAATAAACGCCGTCGAGAGAGTGAAAATGCATCGCCCATAGCTGCTCCCACATGTAAAAAAAAAGCGCCCGGCAGTGCTTACGCACTGCGGGACGCCGTTATCCTGATGGTTTGAGGCCGCCGTTGGCCCGCTACCGATGATTTACAGGTGATAATGCAATTCAGATGCCAGGTCGTAAATGACCGTGAAATCGGCCTGACGTGGCTGAGCGACTGCCTTCAATGCACTTTCAGCAGGCATGCTCTGCTCGCGAAGAGTGCAATCAGGCAGAAAGATCGCGCTGCCAGAGTGCACTGACCGTTAACAGCGCGCGCGCCACTTCCACCATGCGCTGATTTTTATCCATCGCCATTTTGCGCAGACAGTGCCATGCCTGCTCTTCATTCATTTGCTGATGCGCCATCAACACACTTTTCGCTTTATCGATCACTTTGCGCTCTTCGAGCATCTCTTTTAGCGACGCCAGTTGCCCGGTGAGTACTTCCAGTTCTCGCGCCTGTTGGCGCACCAACGGCAGCAGTTGCCGATCCAGGGTGAATAGCAGGTTATCGCTGGCAGGATCATCGAGCGGTGCAGCGTGTTGCGCCTGCGCGTCATCGTCGCGCAGCAATATCACGACCTCCGCAATGAGATCGCTTATCAGTGATTCCTCAAGGCTGCGAAGTTGCTCCAGACGCTGAGCTTGTAGGCTAAACCAACGCAGTGCCGCCTCGCCGCCGTCAGGCGCGGGCTGACGCGTGCAGGCGATGCGACGCAACTGTTCAATAGCAATGCCCGCCTGCCCGTGTTCATTGAACAACGTTTTCAATGTCTGGCTTGCCAGACTTATAAACCCGTCAAAGCAGGGCTGCTGACCATCAATTCTGTCTACCAACTGCTGGCGAAGATCGTCGCTAAACTGCCCGAGCGTAAAGCCCAGCGCCCCCAGCGCACGTTCCTGCCCCACCAGCTCTTTGCCCTGCATAAAGCTGTAAAGTGCCACGAGTCGCCCGACCAGCGCGGGGTTGTCGATGGTGTCATTAAGTTGGGGAATAATACTCAGCAGATGACGTACCACCCGACTATAACGGGCGGTAGCGGTACCGGCATCCACACGTTGGGTATTAATGGCATGGCGCAAATCGGGCAACTGCTCCAGAGACCAGACGGCGCTGGCGATGCGCTGGCACAGCCCGGATGCGGCAGGTACCGCCTGCGGGTCAAGCAGCTGCAAGAATTCGCGCACCCGCTCATCCACCAGTGCCGCACTCGCCCGGCGTTCAGGTTCATATAAACGTCCACCCGAGCATAACCAGATGTTGGACGCGCCGCGTTCGCACTGTAACATGTGTACCAGATGGCTCAACTGGCTTACCAGTTGGCCCTGCTGCGCCAGCTGTTGAAGCTTACCTTTCTGAACCTGGCGCGCATAACGAAACCACTCGATTGCGCCGGGTGTCGTGTCAGCACGATTGATCATGCTCCCTCCCGGTAACGTCTCTTTTATTAACCAAAGCAATAAACGTGCCTTTTTGAAGGAGTAGAGATGCAACATATTGTGATCGTCGCTAACGGTGCCGCCTACGGCAGTGAATCCCTGTTCAACAGTCTGCGCCTGGCCATTGCCCTGCGCGAGCAGCAGGGTGACCTCGACCTGAAACTGTTTTTGATGTCTGATGCGGTCACAGCCGGGTTACGTGGGCAAAAACCTGCGGAAGGCTACAACATTCAGCAGATGCTGGAGATCCTCACCGCGCAAAACGTCCCTGTAAAACTGTGCAAAACCTGCACCGATGGCCGGGGCATTACCACGCTGCCACTGATTGATGGAGTGGAAGTGGGTACGCTGGTCGAACTGGCACAATGGACGCTGGCCGCTGACAAGGTGCTGACGTTTTAAGCGTTCATTTAGTCGACTTTACTGAAATTACCGGCGATTGCCGCAGATTATACCCGGCTGGCGCGCGTTATCTGGTCAATCACGCGTCAGGCTGAATGGTTTCAGGAGAATCCTCACTTTTGTTGAATCGTTGTCAGATTTGTTGATCGAAATCATCATCTTCCCCCTCCCTATTTGGTGTTATCAATGAGTGATTTGTGAACAACATCACATGCAGGATATCCGTCGCAGGGAGTGCATTCACAGAAAGATTCGGGGTTGAGATGGCGATGGTTAAGGCAAGTTTGACGTTATTTGGTGGGGATACGGTGGTGGTGCGTTGCTCAGAGCGCTGCCATATTCATTTAATGAGCGCACAAAGCAGCAACAGCGATATTCTGAGCGTACAAAACAGAGAGAGTGCCTATCTTACAGTGCCTTACAGCGGTACCTGGAATGTGTTAATTGACAGCCACAGCCAGTCGCTTGAACACTCAATCAGCTATGTTGCAGCCTGATTAAGCGCCCGGAAGCCGAAACTTCCGGGCGTTTTTTATGCCAGCCCCGGTTGTGGGTTGATCCCCAGTAAACCGCGAACATATTTAATCAATTCATTGAGCCCTTCATCGGGCATACCGAGTTTCTGTAACTCTTCATCCAGCGAGAAAAGATACTGCGCATTGGTGCCCAGCGGGCCGCTCGCTGCCGCAATTAACGGTGCTATCACCTGTACGCTGGTGTCAGCTTCGTACTGCGGATGGCGGGGATCCATAATAAAGACCAGCGCGTTAACCGTGCGCCCGTCGTCGAGTTCCAGCTTGCACCAGGTGGGCAAATAGCAGCCGGTGATCATCTCACGTTTCCACAGCAGCGAAAGCTCATCTTCAACCGTCGTCTCGGGCAACTGATAGGCGATTCCGGTGGTGCGCCCGCCCTCTTTCAACGCCAGCATGCGGCCTGGCTGGCAGGCCGTCCCGCGCCCGGCGGTCAGGCGCAGACAAAATGCCCGATGCCAGCCGACCAGCGTACCGGTACAGGAGTCGGTAAATTCCAGCGCCGGATTCCACATCAGCGAGCCGTAGCCGAATATCCACACCGGCCCGTCATCTGGCCGACACGCAAGCGTAGCGGCCAGGGATGCCGCGCGTTGCTCTGGAGACCAGAGCAGCGATTCCTCAATAGCGCCAAACGCTGTTGTACAATCTGCCTTCATTAAGAAATCACGTGTAATCACTCTCAACCTCCGCCACTACATCACGTCCGTGCGTATTATTCAGACCTCTGGTTTTGGCTAATAGCGAACCAGGCAAATTCTCATCTGCATTTGCCTTTCCCTGAGTTTTTATTGCTTAAATATTATCCAGCTTTATTAAGCAATATGCAATTGCGCATCTGACGGCAAGAGTATTAAACCGTGACAAAGGGCTTTAGGATAATCGTGCTATTGGCCTATTTCTTTTTATACCATTTGTCATCGTCACCTTTTTCATACTCATGTTCACTGCGGCCCAGGCCACACGGTGAGCAGTCTCCTCGCGGGAGGCATCGTCCCGACGGTCAGATTTATCTTTGTATTGTTCCCACGCGCTGTTAAAGGCTTCTTTGTATATCTCCTGGGCGTGAGCTGGCAAAACATGTTGCACACTGTCGGGTAAATCAGATTTGCTGTTATAGGGCATAAGTCCTCCTGTTAGTGGCTTCATGATAAGTATGGCTCACTGAACCGCAGACAAAACTTAATTAAGAATATTACTCACTATCAACACATAACATGATGTTAATTAAGGGATAAAATAACATAACAACACTTTTCAATAGCTTCATATAAAAGTTATCAATCAGGGTAAACTTTAGTAAAAAATCGTTATATATAAGCCACAATCTGTTAATTTATAGACTTATGCTGTGACGATTAGAAATATTCTAAGTATATAATTATAAACACCTGCACTAACGGAGATGGACATGACGCATGTACAAGAGGCGGTAAAAACCCGCCATAAGGAGACTTCTCTCATTTTCCCGGTTATTGCGCTGGCAATATTGTTCTTCTGGGGAAGTAGTCAATCATTGCCAGTCGTTGTCGGGATTAATATCCTGGCGCTTATCGGTATTCTCAGCAGCGCATTCAGCGTTGTTCGCCACGCCGACGTGCTGGCGCATCGCCTCGGCGAACCCTACGGTTCGCTTATCTTAAGTCTTTCCGTGGTTATTCTGGAAGTGAGCCTGATTTCCGCACTGATGGCGACGGGCGATGCCGCCCCTACGCTGATGCGCGACACGCTCTACTCCATCATTATGATTGTGACCGGCGGCCTGGTGGGCTTCTCGCTACTGCTGGGAGGGCGCAAATTTGCGACGCAGTACGTCAATCTGTTCGGCATCAAACAGTATCTGATTGCCCTCTTCCCGCTGGCGATTATCGTACTGGTGTTCCCGATGGCGCTGCCTGAAGCGAACTTCACTATCGGTCAATCTCTGCTGGTGGCGCTGATTTCTGCCGCAATGTACGGCGTGTTCCTGCTGATTCAGACCAAAACGCACCAGAGCCTGTTTGTTTACGAACATGAAGACGATGGCGACGACGATGACCCGCACCACGGTAAACCGTCAGCTCACAGTAACGCCTGGCACGCTGCCTGGCTGATTGTGCATCTGATTGCCGTTATTGCGGTCACCAAGATGAACGCTAACCCGCTGGAGACGCTGCTCACCACAATGAATGCGCCTGTCGCATTTACCGGTTTCCTGGTGGCTCTGTTGATTCTCTCTCCTGAAGGCCTGGGTGCGCTGAAAGCGGTACTGAATAATCAGGTGCAGCGTGCGATGAACCTGTTCTTTGGTTCCGTGTTGGCCACCATTTCACTGACCGTTCCGGTCGTGACGCTGATTGCCTGGATGACGGGTAATGAGCTGATGTTTGGTCTCGGCGCGCCAGAAATGATTGTGATGGTTGCGTCATTAGTACTGTGCCAGATCTCGTTCTCCACCGGGCGTACCAATGTACTAAACGGAGCCGCGCATCTGGCGCTGTTTGCCGCCTATCTGATGACCATATTCGCCTGATAATCGTGCCGGCAGCCGTAATTGCGAGCATCAGCGAGAATGCGACCGAAACGGCTGCAATAGATAACGGAAGGTCGGAAGACGTCACGCAGCGTACGTATTTCGCCAGTGAAGTGCATAAAGCAGACGACGTAGAATCCGCACCAAGCCGGACTCTTCCGGTGAGGCGCAATGTTTCGGGGGCTTGATCCCCGGCGGCGTTGGTTGCTGGAAAGAGAAAACCCCCGCACGTTGTAAGGCGTAAACCTGACAACATTACGGGGGCTAATCTTGAACCCAGACAAGTCAAGAATAGCCGCGAAACGTTGTCATGACAATAGGCGGCTATATGACGCTCGTGCAGTTTAGCGTGATGTTCTGGCACGACCTGGCAGCCCCAATTCTTGCGGGTATTATCACCGCAGCGATTGTTGGCTGGTGGCGTAACAGGAAGTAACGTGAAGGCGGGCGTCAGGCTGTCGTAATGACAACATACGCCCGAAACAGGCCGCAGGGGTAATAGCCTGCGGCCTTTTTTGGATGTCATCGCAGGCTAAATCTTATTGCCAAAAGCTTGCTTTGCGCGGCAGTTTTACGGAATAGCCGTTATCGAATATGCCGATCAGTTCATCTTCCTCGGTGATCGTGCCATGAAACTCGCCCCAGGATGCCATCTCGTCGGGAAGGTGGAAGCTGAAATGCCCCGTTGTGCTGTCGACCTTTAGGGGTGCAACAAGTGGCTTTATTGCTGCCCCTTCGGCATGCTGAAATACTACCCAGTATTTATCGCCTTCAGCCTGAGATATTATCATTTCATCCCCCAAAATATCGGCAGTGTCAGGATGACTCTCCATGCTGGAAAAAACACCCGTTAGTTTTCCCCTGTCAGTGAGAAACTATGCAACACACTGGGCTAAATCTTCAGGGACCCCTGCAGCTTCTTTTTGAAATGCCACCACGAGCTCTGAAGGCGTCATCTCCCCATACGCCCCAGACCAAAGCCCAACGTAGTGCGACGTCAGTAAATCACTTGAGAAAAAGAGATAAGCGGGTTCAGCATTATTGGGATTAATTGACAGGATTGACCATCCCTGTTTTTAAAAACGTTTAAAATTTCAAGGTCAGTGGAGAAAACCTGTGGGCTAATGTTTTCCTTCATCCTCACAATCTGCTCCGGCGACAGCCCTAAATCGCGACCGATACCGCTGCATGGCGTTTGTGCCCAAAGCGAACTTAATGGCGCTATAAGCCAAAACAGGATTAACCATCTGCTCATTTTTCTTCCCTTTATTAAAAAGCATTAGCGCCACGAATGATGGACACCTGTCCCTGAAGTTTTCCGTACTTATCAATGTATTCGTTGTCCACGCGACATATTTCCGGGGCATACCCTCCCCATGCGGAATTCGCCGATTTGTCGTTCGTTATCGCCACATTTAGTGTGAAGCGATAGTCGTCGTAAAATGGTTGAATAGTACTGCCAGGAACAAAATCGACAATATCCAGCACCACTTTCATGCCACGAACATGAAACTCGCGACGATGCCCATACCATTGATGTTTGCGGCAGCCACCCATCACTTCATAGTGATAAAAACGGGCGCGTGTGACGGTACTTCCCCATTCATCCACGGGCTGTAAAATATCGGCTCCATCTTTTAAATCAATAAGTTTACATTGAAACATGCCAGAAAACGCCCCCCAGTTTCCCTGATAGAGCTCAGCCTGTGGTGTATGCATACATCCCAACACGTAACGTTTCTCGCCTGTCTTCAGCAAAACAGGCAGCTCGCGCAGAGGGGTATAGCGAGTTTGTGTGATGTGTAGAAGGCGTTCCTGAATTGTTGGCCACTCCTCAGCCGCAGTGGCGGGTATCACCAGCAAGAAAATGAATGCGCTGCCTGAATTAATGAGCATCCCACGCCGTAATTTAAAAAAATGCATCCCTGCAACGTTCATCGTCATCCTCCTGGAAAAAGGCAGAGTGTATAGCCGAATGAAACATCTTCATGAACAAAAATTGCGAACACGCATGTAAGCCTACATGAAACCGATGTAAGCAGTGCATAAGCCTCGGAAAGCCTCTCGCACATAGCGTATTTAGCCAGTGAAGCGAGTAAAGCAGGCGTCGTAGAATCTGCATCAAGCCGGAGTCTTCCGGTGAGGCGCAGTGTTGCGGGGGCTTGATCCCCGGCGGCATTGGTTGTTGGAAAGAGAAAACCCCCGCACGTTGTAAGGTGTAAACCTGACAATATTACGGGGGCTTATCTTGACCCTCAACAGTTCAAGAATAGCCGCGAAACGTTGTCATGACAATAGGCGGCTCTATGACGCTCGTGCAGTTTAGCGTGATGTTCTGGCACGACCTGGCAGCCCCAATCCTTGCGGGTATTATCACCGCAGCGATTGTCGGCTGGTGACATAACAGGAAGTAACGTGAAAGCGGGCGTCTGGCTGTCTTGATGACAATATGCGCCCGAAACAGGCCGCAGGGGTAATCGCCTGCGGCCTTTTTTGTCGCGCCGCGACAACAGTAAAATCACCAGTCTTCGTCGTTACACACTGTGCCATCGCGTATTCCTGCGATGATCTGCACGTTTTCAGCGCGAATATGCATCTCACTGCGGCAAACAGATTCCAGATTGTCACGAGCTTCTAAGCCATATTTCCCCGCATTAAACTCAGCCACGCATTGTTTACGTAACGTCAGTGGGTCTAACCGTTCGAGATAAGGCAAAATAGCCTTTCCTTTACTCAGTAAGTAACAAGTAAACGATTCTCCGTTTCCTGCATCCATGCCTCTTCGCCAGCGGACAAGCTCGGCTAAAAACTGCAATGACTGAGGGCCATTACCTTCGCCAATCACCGCCAAACCTAACTCACTTTCAACACCTTTTCCCTGCACGAGGGAATGCTCCGCGAACTCAAGCGTGCACTTCTAATGTTCTGACATTTCGGCCTGCACCACGAACGATGTAAGCAATATACTTATCGCCAGAAATATTCTTAGATTCAATAAATTATCCTCCCTGAAAAACCGGAGTATACCGCCGTAAGTGCCATGTTTATAAACAGAAGAAGTCATCTCGTCGGATATCATCCGCTCAAATTGCGAGCACCGACGGTAACAGCGACGAAATAAATGTAACAGGTGAAAAAAGATCGGAAGACCTTTCGCATTGTGGGTATTTTGAGAGTGAAGTGCGTGAAGCTGGCATCATAGAATCCGCACCAAGCCGGAATCTTCCGGTGAGGCGCAATGTTGCGGGGGCTTGATCCCCGGCGGCGTTGGTTGCTGGAAAGAGAAAACCCCCGCACGTTGTAAGGCGTAAACCTGACAACATAACGGGGGCTACCTTGAACCTAAGCAATTCAAGAATAGCCGCAAAACGTTGTCATGACAATAGGCGGCTATATGACGCTCGTGCAGTTTAGCGTGATGTTCTGGCACGACCTGGCAGCCCCAATTCTTGCGGGTATTATCACCGCAGCGATTGTCGGCTGGTGGCGTAACAGGAAGTAACGTGAAAGCGGGCGTCTGGCTGTCGTGATGACAACATGCGCCCGAAACAGGCCGCAGGAGTAATAGCCTGCGGCCTATTTTGTTCGTGCCAGAAACAAAAAAGCCTTACCGCACAACGGTAAGGCTTCGATAAAATGCAGTGCAGCGTGGTTACTTGCTGGTATCCAGCTCGTCGAATCCTTTCACCAGGTCGTCGATCGCTTTCATCTGCTTCAGGAAAGGTTCCAGTTTATCCAGCGGCAGCGCTGACGGGCCGTCGCAGCGAGCGTGGTCCGGATCCGGATGCGCTTCGATAAACAGACCGGCGATACCGACCGCCATACCGGCGCGTGCCAGTTCAGCGACCTGCGCGCGGCGACCGCCAGAGGCTGCGCCAAACGGGTCGCGGCACTGCAGCGCATGGGTAACGTCGAAAATAACCGGAGAGTTGTTAGAGGCTTTTTTCATCACGCCAAAGCCCAGCATATCGACGACCAGGTTGTCGTAACCGAAGTTCGCGCCGCGATCGCAGAGGATCACTTTGTCGTTACCGCCTTCGATGAACTTATCGACGATGTTGCCCATCTGGCCAGGGCTGACGAACTGCGGTTTTTTGACGTTGATGACCGCACCCGTTTTCGCCATCGCTTCCACCAGATCGGTCTGGCGAGCGAGGAATGCAGGCAGCTGAATCACATCCACCACGTCGGCAACCGGCTGCGCCTGGCTGGCTTCGTGTACGTCGGTAATGATTTTTACGCCGAAGGTCTGTTTCAGTTCCTGGAAAATTTTCATCCCCTCTTCCAGGCCCGGGCCACGGTAAGAGTGAATGGAGGAACGGTTAGCTTTATCAAACGACGCTTTGAAGACGTAAGGGATACCCAGTTTCTGGGTAACGGTAACGTAGTGCTCACAGATGCGCATTGCCAGGTCGCGCGATTCCAGCACGTTCATGCCGCCAAACAGCACGAACGGCAGGTCGTTTGCTACGTTGATATCACCAATACTGACCACTTTCTGTTTCATAAGATCGCCTTATTAGGGTAAATACTCCAGTTATCTCGGGATGCGTCCAGGCAGTCCTGCCAATAATGACGTCACATAATTGCCCGCGAGTATAACCGGAATCCCTGGATTTTAGTGAAGGGTAATTTGTTTCTGCGCGATAGTGTTTATCTGCGCGCGAATCATCTCGCTAATCGGATCTTCCGGGCACTGTTCGACAAAATAACTCAGGTCATTCAATGCAATATGCTCGCATTCAAGCTGAGCATAGATAAGCCCGCGATCGCGAATTTCATACGGATCTTCCGGATTAAATTGCAACAGCGCTTCACTGGTACGCAGCGCCAGTTCCATCTGCTGCTCTTCCATTAATGCCGATTTCAGCGTATCCAGAAGTTTACGGATCACTTCTGCGTTATCCGCTTCGTCGAGATCTTCATTAAACAGTTCAGCCATTGGGCTGATATTGCCTTTCAGCCACACTTCCAGCGTGTGTTCATCCAGCGTATCGCCGTTAAACGGATTGATGAGCCACAACTCTTCGTTGTCGACATCCGCACGCAACAGCAACTGCGTCGGGAAAATCACCGGTACCACGGGAATGGAAAGGCGCTCGGCGAGCCAAAGCATAATTGCGCCAAGTGATACGGCGCTGCCCTGGCGATTTTTCAATACCTGATCCAGCCATAGCGCGTCCGAAAGACGGTACACGCCTTTAGAATCGCTGAAATGCCATTCGTGGTAGAAGAGTTCAATCAGGCGCTCCATCTGCCGGGTCAGCGTCCAGGAGGGGCTAATCTCCTCCTGCGCCAGCGCCAGCAGGCACTCCAGTTGTTCATTTACGCGCTGTGTCGGGAAATCATCACGGATTAACTCTGACACCAGGACCATGCCTTCGCACAGCGGCGCTTTATTAAATTCAAAATCAGCCAATGACTTCATACCTTACCCCAACAACGGAACTTTAGTGATGGCGAGTTTAACGATGATGCACAACACCACCAGCCCCAGTAGAAAGGCAATAAAGCCTCGCTGCTGACTGCGCGGACAGCGACGTCCGAGCGCAACAAAACCCAAAACGATGTAGATGATAACGCCAAACAGTTTCTCCGTCAGCCACGTACCTTGTGGGGTGAATGGATAAACATGGGTCATTACCATCAGCGTGATACCGCTCAGCAGCAGCACGCTATCAATAGTGTGCGGTAATATACGCACCCAACGCAATTTCAGACGTGAATCATTGTTCCACGTCCACCAGTAGCGTAGCGCAAATAGTGCGACCGAAAAGATAGCACTGACGACGTGTATCGGCAGAATAACGCTAAACAGGCTCATTGCGCGGCTCCTGGCCAGATGGCAAGCGTCAGACGATCGTTTCCACCGTAATCCTTGCAGGTTTGCGCCTGAAGATAACCTGCGTCGGTAAACAGGTGACGTACCGCGTCACCCTGCGTCCAGCCATGTTCCAGTAGCATGATGCCACCCGGCAACAACGCCTGTCGGCTTTCACGGATAATATGCGCGAGATCGGCAAGCCCTTCATTGGCGGCAACCAGCGCCGTTTTTGGTTCGAAGCGGACATCGCCCTGAGAGAGATGCGGATCCTGTTCATCAATATAGGGAGGATTACTGACGATCATGGCGAACTTCCGTCCGGCCAGCGCGCTGAACCAATCACTTTGCAAAAGGGTAACGTTGTCTATACCCAGCGTTTGCGCGTTCTGCTGCGCCAGCGCGACGGCATCGGCGATAAAATCGACAGCCGTCACGCGGCAATCAGGTCTTTCACTGGCGATGGCCAGGGCTATCGCGCCAGTGCCGGTGCCTAAATCGAGGATCTCGCAGGGTTGTGCGGACAAGCGTGCTAATGCCTGTTCGACCAGACATTCGGTGTCCGGGCGAGGAATCAGGGTGACGGGAGACACCGCCAGCGGCAGCGACCAGAATTCGCGCATACCCACTAAATGCGCGATCGGTTCACCGCGCTCGCGGCGCGTCAGCAGCGCATCAAGGGGCGCCAGTTCGGCGGGCGTTAATACTGTTTCGTCAAACGCCATGATAAACGTTCGCGTTTTGCCGGTGACGTGCCCGAGCAGGATCTCGGCATCACGGCGCGGGCTTTCGCTCTCCCGCAGCCGTGCAATTGCCTGTTTCAGCCACTGTTGGTAACTCATCATTCCTGGTCAGATAGCGCCGCAAGCTGGTCAGCCTGATATTCCTGAACGATAGGTTCGATCAGCATGTCCAGTTTGCCTTCCATCACTTCATCCAGACGGTAGAGCGTCAGGTTAATACGGTGATCGGTCACGCGCCCCTGCGGGAAGTTATAAGTACGGTTACGGTCGCTACGATCGCCCGTACCCAGCAGGTTACGACGCGTGGACGCTTCCGCCTGCTGGCGTTTGGCCATTTCAGCGGCACGAATACGCGAACCCAGCACGGACAGCGCTTTGGCTTTGTTTTTGTGCTGCGAACGTTCGTCCTGACACTCCACCACAATACCGGTTGGCAAGTGGGTAATACGGATTGCCGAGTCGGTGGTGTTAACGTGCTGACCGCCCGCGCCTGAGGAACGGAAAGTATCGATACGCAGCTCTGACGGGTTGATATCGGGCAGCTCGGCTTCCGGTAGCTCCGGCATCACCGCAACGGTACACGCCGAAGTGTGGATACGCCCTTGCGACTCCGTTGCCGGAACACGCTGCACGCGGTGCCCGCCAGATTCAAATTTCAGACGGCCATACACCCCTTCGCCGCTGATTTTGGCGATCACTTCTTTAAATCCGCCATGCTCGCCTTCGTTGGCGCTCATGATTTCCACACGCCAGCGGCGCGCTTCTGCATAGCGGCTGTACATCCGGAAGAGATCACCCGCAAACAGCGCAGCTTCGTCGCCGCCGGTACCGGCGCGCACTTCAACATAGGCGTTACGTTCGTCATCCGGGTCGCGCGGCAGCAGCAGAACCTGAAGCTGTTGTTCCAGCTCCTCTTCCCGCGCTTTGGCGTCCTGTAATTCTTCCTGCGCCATTTCGCGCATTTCCGGGTCGTCCAGCATCATCTGGGCGGTTTCAATATCGTCCTGAACCTGACGCCAGTCGGTAAAACAGCGTGAAACGTCGCTCAGTTGCGCATACTCACGCGACAGCGCCCGGAATCGCTCCTGATCGGCGATAGTCTCCGCATCGCCCAGCAGCGCCTGAACTTCTTCATGGCGCTCGTACAGAGCTTCCAGTTTGGCAACAATAGAAGGCTTCATTGGCGTAAATGCACCTTGTAATAAAAAGAGTTGTGCTACTCCAGCCCGAGGCTGTTGCGCAGAATATGCAGGCGTTCATCATCCCCGTCACGGGCGGCCTGCTGAAGAGATTTGGTTGGGGCGTGGATCAGGCGGTTGGTCAGCTTACGCGACAGGTCCTGCAAAATTGCCTGGGCGTCGCCGCCCTGCTCCAGCGCGGCAAGCGCTTTTGCGGTGAGCTCTTCACGCGCCATTTCGGCCTGTGAACGGTATTCGCGAATGACATCGCTGGCGCTTTGCGCGCGCAGCCAGGCCATGAATTCGCTGGTTTCCTGCTCAACAATGGTTTCAGCCTGCACCGCAGCGGCTTTGCGCTGGGCAAGGTTGTGCTGAATGATGTTTTGCAAATCATCCACGCTGTACAGATAGGCGTTCGCCAGTTTGCCCACTTCGGGCTCGACGTCACGCGGTACGGCGATATCCACCAGCAGCATTGGCTGATTACGGCGGGCTTTTAATGCACGCTCGACCATCCCTTTACCGATAATCGGCAGCGGGCTGGCGGTAGAACTGATGATGATATCCGCGTCTTTTAAGCGCTCATCGACGTCGCTTAAAGCAATCACTTCCGCGCCCACTTCCTGCGCCAGTACCTGCGCACGTTCGCGGGTACGGTTAGCAATCAGCATTTTCTTGACGTGATGTTCACGCAGATGACGCGCCACCAGTTCAATGGTTTCGCCTGCGCCAACCAGCAACACGGTAACGGTAGAAAGTGATTCAAAAATCTGTCGCGCCAGTGTACAGGCCGCAAATGCCACAGACACCGCACTGGCGCCGATATCGGTTTCGGTGCGCACCCGTTTGGCGACCGAGAACGATTTCTGGAACATGCGCTCCAGTTCGCTGGCATGCAGATGCCCCTGCGCGGAATCCGCGAAGGCTTTCTTAACCTGCCCGAGAATTTGCGGCTCGCCCAGCACCAGCGAATCGAGGCCGCTGGCCACGCGCATCAGGTGGCTGACGGCATCGTTATCCTGATGCCAGTACAAACTTTCACGCAGCTCGGTTTCGTTCAACTGATGGTAGTCGCATAACCAGCGCACGATGGCGTCGTGTAGGTTGTCCTGCTCTTCCACACTCAGATATAGCTCGGTGCGGTTACAGGTCGACAACACCACGCCCCCCTGCACCATTGGCTGAGCCAGCAGGCTCTGCAGCGCCTGGTCAAGCGTATCCGGCGAAAACGAAACACGTTCTCGCAGCGCTACCGGAGCTGTTTTGTGGTTGATGCCAAGCGCTAAAAGGGTCATGTTGCGGGAGTAGTACCAGCGTTGATAAGGTTAGTCTGAGCGCATCATACAGGATGCGCGAGATCAATAAAAGAGACGCTCCCCTTTTGGGGTAGTGCCATCGCTCACCTTGTGAACAAACGGATAGCCAAGATAATTTAATGATTTAAGACAACTTGAGCGTAGACGCTGCTTCGCTGCGACGCTAGCATTAAGGGTTATAACTGCTACCTATCGCAAGGATTGTCATTATCATGACCCTGTCTGACTTTCGCCTGATTCGTCTGCTGCCGCTGGCAAGCCTCGTTCTAACCGCCTGTGTGACCACGACACCACAAGGCCCGGGGAAAAGCCCGGACTCGCCTCAGTGGCGTGAGCACCAGCAGGAAATTCGCAAACTGAACCAGTATCAAACCCGCGGCGCATTCGCCTATCTCTCTGACGAACAAAAAGTTTATGCACGCTTCTTCTGGCAGCAGACCGGTCAGGATCATTACCGACTGCTGCTGACTAACCCGCTGGGCAGTACCGAACTGTCGCTCACCGCGCAGCCAGGCTCGGCGCAGTTAGTCGATAACCAGGGCAAAACCTACACCGACGTGGACGGCGAAGAGATGATTGGCAAGCTCACCGGTATGCCGATTCCGCTTAACAGCCTGCGTCAGTGGATTTTAGGCCTGCCAGGCGACGCGACCGATTACAAACTCGACGACCAGTATCGCCTGCGCGAAGTGAATTACACGCAAAACGGCAAAACCTGGAAAGTGGTGTACGGCGGCTATAACGACCAGAAACCGGCGCTGCCTGCGAATATGGAACTGACCGAAGGTTCCCAGCGCATCAAGCTGAAAATGGATAACTGGATCGTGAAATGATGACCCGTTGGCCCTCTCCCGCAAAGCTGAACCTGTTCTTATATATCACCGGGCAACGTGCCGACGGTTATCATGAGTTGCAGACCCTGTTTCAGTTTCTTGACTACGGCGATACGTTAACCATCGAACCGCGTCAGGATGGGCAACTGCGCCTGTTAACGCCGCTTGAGGGCGTGCCGGACGAAGAGAATTTGATCGTACGTGCTGCGCGTCTGCTGATGAAAACCGCGGCGCAAACGCACCGTCTGGCAGAAGGCAGCGGTGCCGATATCAGTATCGAAAAGCGGCTGCCGATGGGCGGTGGTCTCGGCGGTGGTTCTTCTAACGCCGCCACGGTGCTGGTGGCCCTGAATCAGCTCTGGCAGTGTGGTTTATCGGAAGATGAGCTGGCCGCGATTGGCTTAACGCTGGGTGCAGATGTGCCGGTCTTCGTTCGCGGCCGCGCCGCCTTTGCCGAAGGCGTTGGCGAGCAGCTCACGCCGATAAATGTGGCTGAAAAATGGTACCTGGTGGTTCATCCTGGCGTCAGCATTCCCACGCCGGTGATTTTTAACGATCCTGACTTGCCCCGAAATACGCCAAAAAGGTCAATAGACACGTTATTAAAATGTGAATTTGGCAATGATTGCGAGGTTATCGCAAGAAAACGTTTTCGCGAGGTTGATGAGGTGCTTTCCTGGCTGTTAGAATACGCGCCGTCGCGCCTGACTGGCACAGGGGCCTGTGTTTTTGCTGAATTTGACACAGAACTCGCTGCTCGTCAGGTGCTGGAGCAAGCCCCGGAATGGTTTAATGGCTTTGTGGCTAAGGGTGTAAACCTCTCTCCACTCCATCAATCCATGCTTTAGCCGGGCAAGCTGAGTTTCGGTGACAACGTCACCCTGTTCCAGACGTTGCATCGCGCTCTTTAATACACCGCCTGGGAAGAATATAGCCTGGCCCGCACAGTTTTTGGCTGATTCTTTCCACCAATGGACGCATGCCTGAGGTTCTTCTCGTGCCTGATATGAAGCTTTTTGCTGGTAACGCCACCCCGGAACTAGCACAACGTATTGCCAACCGCCTGTACACTTCTCTTGGCGACGCCGCTGTCGGTCGTTTTAGCGATGGTGAAGTCAGCGTACAAATTAACGAAAATGTACGCGGTGGTGATATTTTCATCATCCAGTCCACTTGTGCTCCCACCAACGACAACCTGATGGAATTGGTTGTTATGGTTGATGCTCTGCGTCGTGCTTCCGCAGGCCGTATCACAGCCGTTATCCCTTACTTTGGTTATGCCCGTCAGGACCGCCGTGTGCGTTCCGCGCGTGTGCCAATTACGGCAAAAGTTGTCGCTGACTTCTTGTCCAGCGTCGGCGTTGACCGCGTACTGACCGTTGACCTGCATGCTGAACAGATTCAGGGCTTCTTCGACGTACCGGTAGATAACGTATTCGGTAGCCCAATCCTGCTCGAAGATATGCTGCAACTGAATCTGGACAACCCAATTGTGGTTTCCCCGGATATCGGCGGCGTTGTTCGTGCTCGCGCCATCGCAAAACTGCTTAACGATACCGACATGGCTATCATCGACAAACGTCGCCCGCGTGCGAACGTTTCTCAGGTGATGCACATCATCGGTGACGTTGCTGGCCGTGACTGCGTTCTGGTTGACGACATGATCGATACCGGCGGCACTCTGTGCAAAGCAGCTGAAGCCCTGAAAGAACGTGGTGCAAAACGCGTATTCGCTTACGCAACCCACCCGATCTTCTCTGGCAATGCGGTAAACAACCTGCGCAACTCAGTTATTGACGAAGTAGTCGTCTGCGATACCATCCCGCTGTCGGATGAAATCAAAGCGCTGCCTAACGTTCGTACACTGACGCTGTCCGGGATGTTGGCCGAAGCGATTCGTCGTATCAGCAACGAAGAATCCATTTCTGCCATGTTCGAGCATTAATCGGACCTGGTTAAAAAACCCGCTGCGGCGGGTTTTTTTGTCTATAGTAACTATTTGTATGACCTATGCCTCCTTCACCTGCCATTCACATGACAGATGATGCGCTCACGGATGAAACATTATTGTGAATAAAATATTTTCCTCACAGGTGATGCCTTTCCGCGCTCTCATCGACGCGTGCTGGAAAGAGAAGTACACCGTATCCCGCTTTACTCGCGATGTTATCGCCGGGATCACTGTCGGTATTATTGCTATCCCGCTGGCGATGGCGCTGGCGATCGGCAGCGGCGTCGCTCCGCAGTATGGTCTGTATACGTCTGCCGTTGCGGGGATTGTTATCGCCCTGACCGGGGGCTCACGCTTTAGCGTCTCCGGGCCGACGGCCGCCTTTGTCGTCATTCTTTACCCTGTATCACAACAGTTTGGCCTTGCCGGGTTGCTGGTCGCCACGTTGATGTCCGGTGTATTTTTGATTCTTTTTGGCCTTGCGCGTTTTGGCCGCTTAATTGAATACATTCCCCTCTCCGTCACGCTGGGCTTTACCTCCGGTATTGGTATCACCATCGGGACGATGCAGATTAAAGACTTCCTTGGCCTGCAACTGACGCACGTGCCGGAACATTATCTGCAAAAAGTCGGGGCGCTGGTGATGGCGCTGCCGACCATCAATATGGGCGATGCTGCGATTGGTATCGTCACCCTCGGCACGCTTATTTTCTGGCCTCGCCTCGGTATTCGCCTGCCGGGCCACCTGCCCGCGCTGATTGCAGGCTGCGTGGTGATGTTTATCGTCAATATGCTGGGCGGTCACGTCGCCACCATTGGTTCCCAGTTCCACTACGTGCTGGCGGATGGCTCGCAGGGCAACGGTATCCCGCAGCTGCTGCCACAACTGGTGTTACCGTGGGATATGCCAGGTTCCGACTTCACGCTGAGCTGGGCATCGCTGCGCGCCCTGCTACCCGCCGCGTTCTCGATGGCAATGCTGGGGGCGATTGAGTCGCTGCTCTGCGCCGTGGTGCTGGACGGCATGACCGGCACCAAACACAAAGCCAACAGTGAGCTGATTGGTCAGGGGCTGGGGAATATTGCCGCGCCGTTCTTTGGCGGCATCACCGCGACCGCTGCCATCGCCCGTTCCGCCGCCAACGTGCGTGCCGGGGCGACCTCACCGGTTTCTGCGGTCATCCACGCGGTCCTGGTTATTCTGGCGCTGCTGATCCTCGCGCCACTGCTCTCCTGGCTGCCGCTTTCGGCAATGGCCGCACTGCTGCTGATGGTGGCCTGGAACATGAGTGAAGCGCATAAAGTGGTTAACCTGCTTCGCCGCGCGCCGAAAGATGACATCATCGTGATGCTTATCTGTATGTCGCTAACGGTACTGTTCGATATGGTTATCGCCATTAGCGTGGGGATTGTACTCGCATCGCTGCTGTTTATGCGCCGTATCGCGCAAATGACCCGCCTGTCGCCGGTCAATGTGGATGTACCGGATGACGTGCTGGTGCTACGCGTGATTGGCCCGCTGTTCTTTGCCGCTGCCGAAAATCTGTTTACTGACCTTGAATCACGTATCGAAGGCAAGCGTATCATCGTGCTGAAGTGGGATGCCGTACCGGTTCTCGATGCAGGTGGGCTGGATGCCTTCCAGCGATTTGTGAGTAAGCTACCGGAAGGATGTGAACTGCGAGTGTCTAACATGGAATTCCAGCCGCTGCGCACGATGGCACGCGCCGGAATTAAACCGATTCCGGGTCGCCTGACCTTCTTCCCGAATAAAGAAGCGGCGCTGGCCGATATCAAATAGCAAAATGGCTCCTGCGGGAGCCATTTTTTTCATCAAATATCAGTGACTGGTGCGTTTGTCCCGGCGACAACGTTTATCATAGTGGCGTACCCACCAGTATTTGTCGCAGACCTGTTCGTGTCCGCCGACACGCGCCCCGGCAAGCCAGAGGATTGCGCCAATAAAGATGCTTAAGACAGCACCGTGCGCGAAAAACTGTGGCAAATTGAACTGTGGCAACTGGTTTAAAATAGAATAGCCGACGCCGACCACCATTACGACCAGGCCCAGACCCATGAGCACATTACCGAGTAACGAAGCGTTTTTACGTTTCATATGTCACCTCCGAGCTTTTGGGCTTAAGGGAAATATCCCTTCTCCTTGTGTGTAAAGTATAGACACCACTTTTGGCAATTTGTGCGATGGCGATCGCAATTACGAACATTAACGCAACAAAACTTTACATTTAAGTTACTGAATTACATCAAGTCTGAATGGTCACCCGAATGAACTATTCGGTTTTTGCCCCTTTGGGCGCTTATTTTTGTCAAGCGCGCGATCACCACGTAAACTACGCGCCAGAAATACGACCTGTTCAGGAATAATAACGTGACGATTAAACTGATTGTCGGCCTGGCTAACCCCGGCGCAGAGTATGCTGCGACGCGCCATAACGCGGGTGCCTGGTATGTCGATTTGCTGGCGGAGCGCGCCCGTGCGCCGTTGAAAGAAGAAAGTAAATTTTTTGGCTACACCTCGCGCATTAACCTGGCGGGTGAGGATGTGCGCCTGCTGGTGCCAACCACTTTTATGAACCTGAGTGGAAAAGCGGTTGCCGCGCTGGCGACGTTCTATCGTATTAATCCGGATGAAATTCTGGTGGCGCACGATGAGCTCGACTTACCACCAGGTGTCGCAAAGTTTAAGCTGGGTGGTGGTCATGGCGGCCATAATGGGTTGAAAGATATCATCAGCAAACTGGGCAATAACCCCAATTTTCATCGCTTACGCATCGGAATTGGCCATCCGGGCGATAAAAACAAAGTTGTCGGTTTCGTTCTCGGCAAACCGCAGGCATCGGAACAGAAGCTGATCGACGATGCGGTAGACGAAGCGGCGCGCTGTACCGAGATCTGGTTGAAGGATGGCTTAACCAAAGCCACTAACCGTTTGCACGCCTTTAAGGCGCAATAACCGTTGAACTGCGGCATTTTTGCCGCATGCCGTGTATAATAGGCAGAGTTATTTACTTTTCTGATACCTGTTATCGTTAACAGGTTGATTATCAAAGATTAAGGTGATTTAAACATGGGATTTAAATGCGGTATCGTCGGTTTGCCTAACGTGGGCAAATCCACCCTGTTCAATGCGCTCACGAAAGCAGGTATTGAAGCGGCGAACTTCCCGTTCTGTACCATTGAGCCGAACACCGGTGTTGTACCCATGCCCGACCCGCGTCTGGACCAGTTGGCTGAAATTGTTAAACCACAGCGCATCCTGCCAACCACCATGGAATTCGTGGACATCGCAGGCCTGGTAAAAGGCGCGTCCAAAGGTGAAGGTCTGGGTAACCAGTTCCTGACCAACATCCGCGAAACCGAAGCCATTGGCCACGTCGTTCGCTGCTTCGAAAACGACAATATCATCCACGTTTCTGGCAAAGTTGATCCGGCAGAAGATATCGACGTCATCAACACCGAACTGGCGCTCTCTGACCTTGATACCTGCGAACGCGCTATCCACCGCGTGCAGAAGAAAGCCAAAGGCGGCGATAAAGACGCGAAAGCTGAACTGGCTGCCCTGGAAAAATGCCTGCCGCAGCTGGAAAACGCCGGTATGCTGCGCGCGCTGGATCTCACTGAAGAAGACAAGGCCGCCATCCGCTACCTGAGCTTCCTGACCCTGAAGCCGACCATGTACATCGCTAACGTCAATGAAGACGGTTTCGAGAACAACCCATACCTGGATAAAGTGCGCGAAATCGCCGCAGCCGAAGGTTCCGTGGTGGTTCCGGTGTGTGCTGCCGTTGAATCTGATATCGCCGAACTTGACGACGAAGAGCGTGACGAATTCATGCAGGAACTGGGCCTCGAAGAACCGGGCCTGAACCGCGTGATTCGCGCCGGTTACGCCCTGCTGAATCTGCAAACTTACTTCACCGCAGGCGTGAAAGAAGTGCGCGCGTGGACCATTCCTGTCGGCGCGACCGCACCGCAGGCTGCCGGTAAAATCCACACCGACTTCGAAAAAGGCTTCATCCGCGCCCAGACTATCGCGTTTGAAGACTTCATCACCTACAAGGGTGAACAAGGCGCGAAAGAAGCCGGTAAAATGCGTGCAGAAGGGAAAGATTACATCGTGAAAGATGGCGATGTAATGAACTTCTTGTTTAACGTGTAAGGTGGTTTGTCAGGCCTGTTGATCTCAATGAACACAATAAAAAATCCACGCATTTGCGTGGATTTTTTTGTTTGCGGCTGAGCGAGAAAAGTGACAACGCAACATTGAGGTTTAACATTAGCCGTGCTTTCAGGAAACTGGCGCCTTTTCAACGCCAGTTTTTCATTTTGAGAAACGTATTAGCGAGTAGTGCCGAGCGGAATTTCCGGATCAGGCTCGTGCGTTATTCGGTTACGCAGGTCTCTACGGATAATTTCAATAGACCAGAACCAGATTAAATGCCCAAAAATTTCAGAGACATTTTCATACCAGGGAAGATCAAACAATGGAGGAGTCAGCCCCATTAATGGGAAAGAGATCATATGCACAAAAAGCTGCGCTAATGCACCAGCCAATAACCCCTGCCAGAGTTTAATTTTCGGGAAAACTTCAGCAACGACGCAGTAGCCCAAAGCGAATACAATAGAAAAGATAATATGCGTGACACCAACCCAGTTAAATACATGACCGGCGAAGGTATAAACTGCCGCATTAGGATCCGCAAGCCCCACCCAGTCACGAAGAAAAACATAAGGAGGATTAAGGAAATTGCGTGAGCAATCAATTTGTCCCGCCGCTCTAATTAATGATTCAGGGCCACACGCAGCATTGAATATATCAACAGGACTGCGTGGAGGTAATGGCACCTCAGCCCCCCATTTCACGAATGCTGACACTATACCGGCAATCAGACCGATAAAAGCAGCGAGGCCATAACGTCTACGGTTTGGTGGAGTCTGTTCAAATATATTCATATTTCTTCCATTGAAAGTAATCGTATTAATCTCACCTTAAGATAGTATTCCTAAAACTTCTTAACTGTAAAGATATGTATAGGCCTTCTTGTCTACTTTCAGATATTGCGCGTCAGACAGAGGGAAAATATCACTGCGAAAAATCCACGCCGCCGCGTGGATTTTTCATAAGCCAACCTTACTCCCCCAGCGCCCGCCTGATCTCCACCAGCGCATTCGGGTCCTCAATCGTCGTTAAATCCCCGGGATCTCTCCCCTCACAAATCGCCTGCATCGCGCGCCTGAGCATTTTGCCGGATCGCGTTTTCGGCAACTGTGAAACAAAGTAAATCCGCGCCGGTCGCCCGAAGTGACCAATCTGGTCATCCACCCGATGCTGGATAGCCTGTTCTTCCTCCTGCGCCACATCGCGCAACAGCAAGCTGTCGCCCTGTTTGGGGATAACAAACGCCACCGCGACCTGCCCTTTCACCGCATCCTTCACGCCGACCACCGCCACTTCCGCGACGTTACCGTAGCCCGAGATGCTCTCTTCAATTTCGCGCGTCCCGAGCCGATGCCCGGCGATGTTGATCACGTCGTCCGTGCGCCCAAGGATAAAGTAATAGCCGTCCTCATCCCGAATTCCCCAGTCAAAGGTCGCGTATACCGGGCGCTCGAACAGTGACCAGTAGGTATTCACAAAACGCTCATCATTTCCCCAGATGGTCTGAATACAGCCCGGCGGTAGCGGCCCTTCAATCACGACCATGCCCTTTTCATTCGCCCCGCATGGCTGCCCGGTATGTTCATTGAGCAGTTTGACGTGATAGCCAAACATCGGCACGCCAGGGCTGCCGAGGCGTGTCGGGCGATCGCTCAACTCGCGGGCAATCGCCATAATCGGCCAGCCAGATTCAGTCTGCCAGTAGTTGTCGATGACCGGGATGCCCAGCGTTTCGGTCACCCAACTGGCGGTCGGTTCATCCAGCGGTTCTCCGGCGAGATACAGGACTTCCAGCGATGAAATATCATGATTGCGTATTTGCGCGGTGGGGAATTTCTTCAGCACGCGAATGGCAGTCGGCGCGGAGAACATCCGGCTGACCTGATATTTTTCAACGATTTTCCACCAGACGCTGCAATCCGGCCAGGTCGGCGTGCCTTCAAAAACCACTGTCGCCATACCCGCCAGCAGAGGCGCATAAACGATATACGAATGCCCCACCACCCAGCCGATATCGGAGGTGCAGAAGAACACGCCGCCCGCTTTACCGCCAAAAATCGTCGCCATCGTCGTCGCCAGCGCCACGGCATAACCGCCGACATCGCGCTGAACGCCTTTCGGTTTTCCCGTCGTGCCAGAGGTATAAAGAATGCAGGAGGTTTCACTCGCCTCCAGCCAGACAACCGGCACCCGGGCATCAAGATGCTGCTCTCGCAGCGTCGCGTAATCGGCATCACGCTCAGCCACGCGGTGCATCGGCGCCAGCCCACGGTCAACCAGCAGCACCCGTTGCGGCGGATGTTCTGCGAGCGAAATCGCATCGTCGAGCAACTTTTTGTAAGGGATCACTTTCCCCCCGCGCGATCCGCCATCCGCTGAGACGATCAGCACCGGGCGCGCATCATCAATCCGCGCCGCCAGGCTGTGCGAGGCGAAACCGCCAAACACAACTGAGTGGATCGCACCAATGCGGGCGCAGGCCAGCAGCGTAATATGCGCTTCGGCGATCATCGGCATATACACCAGCACCCGGTCACCGCGCGAGACGCCAAGGGTTTGCAGCATCGCTGCCGTGCGGTTCACCTCGGCGTGCAGTTCGCGAAAGGTAAATGTTCGCTCTTCGCCGGTTTCCGCCGACACGGCAATCAGCGCCAGCGCCTCAGGTTGGGTCGTTAGCCAGCGATCGATAGCGTTATGGCACAGGTTGGTCGTGCCGCCGCAAAACCAGCGGGCAAACGGTGGATTGTCATAGTTGAGCGTACGCGTAAACGGCATCTGCCAGTCGATGCGCCGGGCCTGCTCGGCCCAGAATGCCTCCGGGTCGTTAATCGACCGCTGATAGAACGTCTCATAAGACATAGAAGTCTCCTTCTGAACGGATCAGATGACGAACAGATCAAGGAACGCGTTTACCGGCATCTGCTCCAGGCGCTGTCTGTCCAGGGAGGTCTCCAGAATGCGTTGCTGCTGACGGGCCGGGAACTGGCGTGCCAGGTTGGTTTTAAATTTCTCAATCAGCAGCGGGATCCCTTCTTCGCGGCGACGCGCGTGACCAATCGGGTACTCCACCACCACCTCCTCAAAGCGGCTACCGTCCGAAAACTCGACGGTTAAGCCATTGGCAATTGAGCGTTTTTGCGGGTCGTGATAATCGCGGGTAAATGCCGGGTCTTCATGGCAATGGGTTTTGGCGCGCAGAACATCAATGCGCGGGTCGCTGGCGATATTCTCTTCATAGTCCGACGCCGTCAGGCGGCCAAACAGCAATGGGATGGCAACCATATACTGAATGCAGTGATCGCGGTCGGCCGGGTTGGTGAGCGGCCCTTTTTTGTCGATAATGCGAATACAGGCTTCATGTGTGCGAATACTCACGCGCTCAATATCCGCCGCCGTTTTCCCCTCCGCGACCATTTTTTGATGCAACGTCATCGCGGCTTCAACCGCCGTCTGCGAGTGGAACTCTGCCGGGAAGGAGATTTTAAACAGCACGTTCTCCATCACGTAGCTACCGTAAGGACGCTGGAAGCGGAACGTCTCGCCCCTGAAGGAGACATCGTAGAAGCCCCAGGTTTTGGCAGTCAGTGCCGTGGGATACCCCATTTCACCGGTCTGCGCCATCAGTGCCAGCCGCACCGCGCGCGACGTGGCGTCACCCGCCGCCCAGGATTTACGCGTGCCGGTATTGGGCGCATGGCGATAGGTTCGCAACGACTGCCCGTCAACCCACGCCAAAGAAACGGCATTTAAGATCTCTTCGCGATTCAGGCCGAGCATCTCTGCCACCACCGCCGTCGAGGCCACTTTCACCAGCAGCACATGGTCTAACCCAACTTTATTGAAGGCGTTTTCCAGTGCGATGCAGCCCTGAATTTCATGCGCTTTAATCATGCCAGCCAGCACTTTCTGCATGGTGAGCGGCGCTTTACCCGCCGCCACCGCATTACGCGACAGCCAGTCGGCCACCGCCAGAATACCGCCCAGATTGTCAGAAGGATGCCCCCACTCGGCCGCCAGCCAGGTATCGTTGAAATCCAGCCAGCGGATCATCGCACCAATGTTGAATGCTGCCTGCACCGGGTCGAGCTGGAACTGCGTGCCCGGCACTTTCGCGCCGTTGGGCACGACCGTTCCCGGCACAATCGGCCCCATCAGTTTTTTACACGCCGGATACTCCAGCGCTTCCAGCCCGCAGCCCAACGTATCGAGCAGGCAATAATGCGCAGTGTTCCACGCCACGGTGGAATCAATCTGGTAATTCATCACGTAATCCACGATATCGACGATTTCCTGATCGAATTCCGCACGAAGATGGGTAATCGGTTGAGACATGTTTGTTTTCCTGTTTTCGTTATTGTCAGAGGTAAGCAGATGAATTACTGGCGATTTTCCAGCGTGACAAAAGGTTTATCTTCCGGCCCGGTATAGTTGGCAGACGGGCGGATGATTTTATTGTCCTGGCGCTGTTCAATGACGTGAGCAGACCAGCCCGTCACGCGCGCCATTACAAACAGCGGCGTGAACATCGCGGTGGGGACGCCCATCATGTTGTAGGAGACCGCCGAGAACCAATCGAGGTTGGGGAACATCTTCTTGGTGTCCCACATCACCGTTTCCAGGCGGTCGGCGATGTCATACATCTTCATGGAGCCTGCTTCACGGGAGAGCTGATGGGCGATGGTTTTGATCACCTGATGGCGCGGGTCGGAGATCGTATACACCGGATGACCGAAGCCGATCACCACCTCTTTGTTTTCAATGCGGCTGCGAATATCCTGCTCGGCTTCGTCCGGCGTTTCATAACGTTGCTGAATATCGAGCGACACCTCATTGGCCCCGCCGTGCTTCGGCCCGCGTAGCGCGCCAATCCCACCGATAATAGCGGAATAGATATCCGAGCCTGTTCCGGCAATCACCCGCGAGGCGAACGTTGAGGCATTAAACTCATGTTCGGCGTAGAGAATGAGCGACGCGTGCATCGCCTTCACCTGGCTTTGTGGCGGTTTATGGCCGTGTAACAGGTGCAAAAAATGGCCGCCGATGGAGTCGTCATCGGTTTCCGGCTGGATCCGCTCGCCGTTGTGGCTGTAGTGATACCAGTAGAGAAGAATAGAGCCGAGCGACGCCAGCAGCTTGTCCGCAATATCGCGCGCCCCGGAAACCGAGTGTTCCTCTTTCTCTGGCAATGTACAGCCCAGCGCAGAGACGCCGGTGCGCAGTACATCCATGGGGTGCGATGCCGCCGGCAGCGATTCCAGCACGATGCGCACGTTGGCAGGCAGACCGCGTAATGCTTTCAGCCGTGTCTTATACGCATGCAACTCATCGCGATTGGGCAGTTTGCCGTGAATCAGCAGATACGCCACCTCTTCAAACTCGCAGTGCTTCGCGAGGTCGAGAATGTCATAGCCGCGATAGTGAAGATCGTTGCCGCTTTTGCCCACGGAACAGAGGGCGGTATTTCCGGCAGGCACACCGGAGAGCGCCACGGATTTTTTCGGTTTTGTGGCAGTCGTGTTTTGCAAAATGGTCGCTTCGCTCATACTGGCCTCGTCTTATTATGGATGTGTAGGGTAAAACCGATTACTTGCCGCGTTTGCTGGCAAACAGGGCGTCGAGTTTCTCTTCAAACTGGTAGTAGTTGATGCTTTCGTAGAGTTCGCTGCGGGTCTGCATGATGTCGATAACGCTCTTCTGCGTGCCTTCCTGACGTAGCACGTTGTAGACCTGTTCCGCGGCGCGGTTCATGGCGCGAAACGCCGACAGCGGATAGAGCGCCATCGCCACGTGCGCGCTGCGCAGTTCGTCGGTGGTGAACAGCGGCGTCGCGCCGAATTCGGTGATGTTGGCAAGAATCGGCACCTGCACCGCATCGGCAAACTGGCGATACATCGAAAGCTCAGTGATAGCTTCCGGGAACAGCATGTCGGCCCCGGCTTCGATATACGCGCGGGCGCGTTCGATGGCCGCCTCCAGCCCTTCCACCGCCAGGGCGTCAGTGCGCGCCATAATCACAAAGTCCGGGTCGGTACGGGCATCCACGGCGGCTTTAATGCGATCGACCATCTCTTCGGTTGAGACAATCTCTTTATTCGGGCGATGGCCGCAGCGTTTCGCCCCCACCTGATCTTCAATGTGCAGCCCCGCCGCCCCGGCTTTAATGACCGATTTCACCGTACGTGCCACGTTAAACGCCGACGCGCCAAACCCGCTGTCGACGTCCACCAGCAGCGGCAGCGAGCAAACATCCGTAATACGCCGGATATCGGTCAGCACATCGTCCAGCCCGGTGATGCCTAAATCGGGCAGGCCAAGTGATCCCGCCGCCACGCCGCCGCCGGAGAGATAAATCGCCTGAAACCCGGCCCGCTGCGCCAGCAGTGCATGGTTAGCGTTGATGGTGCCTGCAATTTGTAGCGGGGATTCTTTGCTCAGCGCCTGACGGAACGCCTGACCCGGTGATTGAGTGCTCATGCACACCTCTTTGTTGTTTAAATGTTATTTTTGCGTAACAACAAAAGAGCAAGCGATGTGCCAGAACGGCCGCGTCAGTTCACAAAAATGAAAGCAGCAAAATATTGGCAATAAAATCAAGATTTTGAATGTATTCTTTCTCACCATGTCGCTCAAATATGAGGGTAAAGCGCTTCAGCTAACGTTTCAGAGATTGTTTCACCCTCTGTTTTTGAAACATCAATGAAACACAACTACAACAGATCAGGTCTCCCTCATTTGAGTGCGTTGTCATGACCGATAACATCACGTCCGCTGCGAAACCGGTTATCTGGACCGTCTCAGTGACGCGCCTGTTTGATCTGTTCCGCGATATCAGCCTTGAGTTCGACCATCTGGCGACGATTACGCCGATTCAACTCGGCTTTGAGAAAGCCGTGCAGTACATTCGCCAGAAACTGGTCACCGAACACTGCGACGCGATTATTGCCGCCGGTTCGAACGGCGCGTATCTGAAAAGCCGCCTCTCGGTGCCGGTTATTCTGATCCGTCCCGGCGGGTTTGATCTGTTGCAGGCGCTGGGCAAAGCACGCCGCGTAGCCGACCGGATCGGCGTCATTACCTACAAAGCACCGCTGCCTGCGCTACAGGAGTTTCAGAAAAGTTTTCAGCTGCCGCTTGAACAGCGCAGCTACGTCACTGAAGAAGATGCCCGTAGCCAGATAACCGAATTGAAGGCCTCCGGGATCCGCGTGCTGGTCGGCGCAGGGTTAGTCACAGAACTCGCCGAAGAAGCGGGGCTGGCGGCGGTCTTTCTCTATTCTGCTGCCACGGTGCGCCAGGCGTTCAGCGATGCGCTGGATATGACCCGATTTTCCGCTACCGTCCGCAGCAGCGCTCAACGCGACACCCTGCGTACCCGCTACGGCCTGGGCGATCTGGTGGGTGAATCAGGGATAATGGAACAGCTTCGCCGAACGATTCTGCTTTATGCGCGATCCCCGGCGGCGGTGTTAATTGAAGGCGAAACCGGCACCGGGAAAGAGCTGGCGGCGCAGGCACTGCATCAGGAGTATTTTGCTCACCATCGCCCGCGCGCGGGCCGTGGCTCGCCGCCCTTTGTGGCGATTAACTGCGGGGCGATAGCGGAGTCGTTGCTGGAAGCCGAGTTGTTTGGCTATGAAGAAGGCGCATTTACCGGCTCACGGCGCGGCGGACGCAGCGGCTTGCTGGAAACCGCCAACGGCGGCACGCTGTTCCTCGATGAAATCGGCGAAATGCCGCTGCATCTGCAAACGCGCCTGCTGCGCGTGCTGGAGGAAAAACGGGTGACGCGCGTCGGCGGGCAACAGCCGCTGAGCGTTGAGTTTCGCGTGATCAGCGCCACTCATTGCGATCTGCAACAGGCGGTTGCCGAGGGGCGTTTTCGTGCCGATCTCTTTTTCCGCCTCAGCGCTCTGCGTCTGCGCGTACCCGCCCTGCGCGAGCGTGGCGACGATATCGCGCTGCTGGCGCGGCGCTACCTGACGCAATCGCTGGCGGCGCTGGATGCACCGCTGAGCGACGCTCTGCAGCGACGCATCGCGCTCTGCCTGCCGCCGTTGTTGCGCTACGCCTGGCCGGGCAATATTCGCGAACTTCGCAACCTCTGCGAGCGGCTGGCGCTGCTGCTCAGTAGCGACATGATCGGCGATGAGCGGGACCTTCCCGCACTTCTGCCAGAACTGTATGACGCGGAAAATACGCTCACAGTTTCACCATCAGCCATTGACGCACTGGCGCAGTGTGGCGGCGATCGCAGCGCCGCCGCACGTTATCTGGGGGTCAGCCGCACCACCTTCTGGCGACGGCTGAAAGAGGAACAGGCGCGTTAAATCGCCACCAGCCCGCGTACCCCCTGAGCCTCCATTTCATCACCGCGCCCACGCTGGATAATCGCCCCGCGAGACATCACCAGATAGTTATCTGCGAGCTCGGCGGCAAAGTCATAAAACTGCTCCACCAGCAGAATCGCCATGTCACCGCGCCTGGCGAGACTTCTGATCACCGTGCCAATCTCTTTGATCACCGACGGTTGAATCCCTTCGGTAGGTTCATCAAGAATCAGCAGTTCCGGGCGACAGGCAAGCGCGCGGCCAATTGCCAACTGCTGCTGTTGCCCGCCGGAGAGATCGCCTCCGCGTCGCTGTTTCATTTCACGCAGCACCGGAAAGAGTTCATAGATCTCTTCCGGTACCGCTTTTGCGTCACGCCCGGAGAAACGCGACAGCCCCATCAACAGGTTTTCCTCTACCGTCAAACGCGGGAAGATTTCGCGCCCCTGCGGCACATACGCAATCCCCTGCTGCACGCGTTGATGCGGCCTCATCCCGTTAATCACCTTTCCTTTCCAGCGGATCTCGCCAGATTTTGCCGGAATCACCCCCATCAGACATTTCAGCAGCGTGGTTTTGCCCACGCCGTTGCGCCCTAACAGACAGGTGATTTCCCCCGGCGTGGTGTCGAACGATAAGCCACGCAGAATGTGGCTGCCGCCGTAATATTGATTAAGATCCTGAACCTGCAACATATTAGCGCCCCAGATAAACGTCGATAACCTGCTCGTTGGCCTGCACGTCACGCAACGATCCCTCCGCCAGCACCTGCCCCTGATGCAGCACCGTCACGTGGTCGGCAATACTTTCGACAAACCCCATATCGTGCTCAACCACCATCAGTGAATGCTTTCCTGCCAGCGTTCGAAACAGTTCGGCGATGTACTCTGTTTCCGCATCCGTCAGCCCGGCGGCGGGTTCATCCAGCAGTAACAGATGCGGCTCCTGCACCAGCAGCATGCCAATTTCCAGAAACTGCTTTTGCCCGTGGGATAACAACCCCGCGGCGCGCTGGCTGGCGTCGCTAAGACGCAGTAGATGCAGCACCTCATGGATGCGATCCCGCTGCTCGCCGCTGAGTTTAGCGCGCAGGCTGTGCCACACGGATTTATCGTTTTTCTGCGCGATTTCGAGGTTTTCCAGCACCGTCAGCGCCTCAAAAACGGTGGGTTTCTGAAACTTGCGGCCAATTCCCGCACGGGCTATCTCAACAGGGGATAAGGTGCGCAGATCGATAGTCTGATCGTAAAAAATCCGCCCGTTATCAGGCTGGGTTTTCCCGGTAATAACATCCATCAGCGTGGTTTTTCCCGCGCCGTTAGGGCCAATCACACAGCGCAGTTCCCCCACGCCGATGGACAACGAGAGATCGGTTAACGCACGAAAGCCGTCAAAGGTGACGTTGATCTTTTCCAGTTGCAGCACCGGGTCGGTTTTTTCGCGATAGCGGTCCTGTGGCAGCGGCTGGGTAAAAAGGGAATCAGTCATGCTTCCTCCGTTTGAGCAGGCCAATCACGCCGCGCGGTAAAAACAGGGTCACCAGAATAAACATCAGGCCAAGGAAAAAGAGCCAGTAGTCAGGGAATGCGACGGTAAACCAGCTTTTCGCGCCGTTTACGATGCCCGCGCCCAGTACCGGGCCAATCAGCGAACCCCGTCCGCCGAGCGCCACCCAAATCGCCGCCTCGATAGAGTTAGTGGGCGACATTTCGCTGGGGTTGATAATGCCCACCTGCGGCACATACAGCGCCCCCGCCAGCCCACACAGCACCGCAGACAGCGTCCAGACAAACAATTTGAATCCACGCGGATCGTAGCCGCAAAACATCAGGCGATTCTCCGCATCGCGCACGCCGGTCAGCACCCGGCCAAACTTGCTGCGGGTGATCGCCACGCCAATCGCCAGCGCCCCCGCCAGCAGCAACACGGTGGCGATAAACAGCGCGATGCGCGTGCCTGTCGCCGATACCGGAAAGCCTAAAAGAGTGGTGAATCCCGTAAAGCCGTTATTGCCGCCAAAACCGGTTTCGTTACGGAAGAACAGCAACATTCCAGCGTAGGTCAGCGCCTGGGTCATGATCGAGAAGTAAACATCTTTGATACGCGAGCGGAAAGCGAAGTAGCCAAACAGCAGCGCCAGCAGGCCAGGCACCAGAATGATCAGGCACAGGGCCCAGGCAAAATGCTGCGTACCGGCCCAGAACCACGGTAGTTCCGTCCACGAGAGAAACGACATAAAGGCGGGTAAACCGTCGCCCGAGGCCTGGCGCATCAGGTACATGCCCATCGCGTAGCCGCCCAGGGCGAAGAACAACCCGTGCCCGAGAGACAAAAGCCCGGCGTAGCCCCACACCAGATCCAGCGCCACGGCGACAATCGCATAGCACAGAATTTTGCCTATTAGCGTAAGGGTGTAGGTTGAAACCGCCAGCGGATGTGCCGCAGGCAACAGCGCCAGAAAGGGCAGAATCAGCAGCGCGATGAAAATCAACGCGCCGAGTGCGCCCGACACACGCGGCGCGCGGCGGGCTAAAGTCAGTGTCAGTGGCTGGCTCATCAGTCAATCACCCTCCCTTTGAAGGCAAACAGCCCCTGTGGACGCTTCTGGATAAACAGCACGATCATCACCAGGATGGCGATTTTCCCCAGCACCGCTCCAAGCTGCGGTTCGAGAAACTTATTCAACACGCCCAGACCCAGCGCGGCTACTACGGTGCCCGCCAGTTGCCCAACCCCGCCGGTCACCACCACCAGGAAAGAGTCGATAATGTAACCCTGCCCCAGCTCCGGCCCCACGTTGCCCAACTGTGATAACGCCACGCCGCCCAGCCCGGCGATGCCGGAACCCAGCCCAAACGCCAGCATATCCACGCGGCCGGTCGGCACGCCGCAGCAATCTGCCATCCGACGATTCTGTGTAACCGCCCGCACGTTCATTCCGAGACGGGTTTTATTGAGCAGCAGCCAGGTCAGCGCCAGCACGCCCGCCACGAAAATGATCACTGCAATCCGGTTGTACGGCAGCACCAGATTCGGCAGCACGTTCCAGCCGCCCGATAACCACGCCGGGTTTGCCACTTCCAGGTTCTGCGTACCAAATATCACGCGCACCAGTTGAATCAACATCAGGCTGATTCCCCACGTCGCCAGCAGCGTTTCCAGTGGACGTCCATATAAATGGCGAATAATTGTGCGCTCCAGCAGCATCCCCATGACGGCGGTGATGGCGAAAGCCACCGGCAGCGCCGCCAGCGGATAAAGCGCCAGCCAGTCCGGTGCGTAACGGGCAAACACGTCCTGCACCAGCCAGGTCGCATATGCGCCCAGCATCAGCATTTCTCCGTGCGCCATATTGATGACGCCCAGCAGGCCGTAAGTAATGGCAAGACCCAGCGCCGCCAGCAGCAGAATTGAGCCCAGCGATAAGCCGCTAAACGCCAGCCCCAGCCACTCGCCCCATTTCAGGCGCTGCTGGATCTGTTTCAGGCTATCGGCCGCCGCATCGCGTACCGCCGCATCCGGTTCGTTTTCTGGCTGCGTGAGACGATACAGACTCGCCTGTACCTGCGGGTCGCTGGCCTCGCCCAGTAATTTCACCGCTTGCAGGCGCTGGGCCGGGCGGCTATCGGTTAACTGTAATCCGGCGACCGCGATACCCAGCGCCTGATGTACGGCGTCATTCTTCTCAGTGGCCAGACGCTGGCTGAGGAACGGCAACTGATCTGCCTGTGCGCTGGTCTGCAACGCTTGCGCCGCCTGCAACCGCACGGCGTCATCCGAGCTTACCAGTTGATGCGCCGACAGCGCACTGGCGACCAGCCCACGCAGACGGTTATTCATGAACACTTTTTTCGTATTACCTACCGGCACCGCATCGCCCTCCAGCGGCGTAAGCTTGCCCTGTCGCTGTGAAAAAAGCTGCCCCTGGGTGTCCATCACCACCGTTTCACGGCTCAACGCCTGTAACAGCGTCAGGCGAGAGGCGTCCGGCGTTTGCGCCCATTGCTGCAGCAATTGCGCCTGCTGACTGCGGTTCGCCTTGCCGTAATCTTCGGCGGGACCGGCCAGCGCCGAGGTTGCTATCAACAGACAGCTAATAAAAAGAGAGCCTAAAATTTTCATCGTGTCGGTGTCTTCTTTTGTGGCCCGAATGCATCGGGCCAGCCAACCGTTGGCAGAGGCGCCATCCGCCCCCGCCGCTGCGATTATTTACCGCCCGTCTTCACCGGACTTTCCGATTTTTTATCATTGCCCGGAATGTACGGGCTCCACGGCTGCGCGCGCACCGGTTGTTCGGTCTGCCACACTACGTTGAACTGCCCGTTATCTTCGATTTCGCCAATCATCACCGGTTTATGCAGGTGGTGGTTGGTGGCATCCATGGTGAGGGTGAAACCGCTCGGCGCGGCATAGGATTGGTTGGCCATTGCTTCACGCACTTTATCGACATCCGTAGTGCCTGCTTTTTCCACCGCCTGCGCCCACATATGAATGCCGACATAGGTCGCTTCCATGGGGTCGTTGGTCACCACGGTATCGGCATTCGGCAACTTATGCGCTTTGGCATAGGCGCGATAATCCGCCACGAATTTGGTGTTCACCGGGTTGCTGACCGATTCAAAGTAGTTCCACGCGGCCAGGTGGCCCACCAGCGGTTTGGTGTCAATGCCGCGCAGTTCCTCTTCGCCGACGGAGAACGCCACCACCGGTACATCAGTGGATTTAATGCCCTGATTTGCCAGCTCTTTGTAGAACGGCACGTTAGAGTCGCCGTTGATGG
This sequence comes from Pseudocitrobacter sp. 73, assembly GCF_008369545.1. NCBI lineage: Bacteria > Pseudomonadati > Pseudomonadota > Gammaproteobacteria > Enterobacterales > Enterobacteriaceae > Pseudocitrobacter > Pseudocitrobacter sp. 73. Next base: position 336,322 of record NZ_VTZO01000008.1, read on the forward strand.
TGGAGATCACCGCCGTTTTACCGCCTGCGGAGAATTTTTTGATATTAGAGACAATGGTCTGATAGTCGCTGTAACCAAACGGCGTATACACCTCTTCAATGTCTTTATCCTGAACGCCTTTCGAATGCAGGAACGCACGCAGAATTTTGTTGGTGGTGCGCGGATAAACGTAGTCAGTACCCAGCAGGAAGAAGCGCTTCGCTCCACCGCCGTCTTCGCTCATCATGTACTCGACTGCCGGGATTGCCTGCTGATTCGGCGCCGCCCCGGTGTAGAACACATTTGGCGACATCTCTTCGCCTTCATACTGCACCGGATAGAACAGCAGGCCGTTCAGTTCTTCAAATACCGGTAGCACCGATTTACGCGACACCGACGTCCAGCAGCCAAACACCACGGCAGCTTTATCCTGGCTCAGCAACTGGCGCGCTTTTTCCGCGAACAACGGCCAGTTAGACGCCGGGTCAACCACCACCGGTTCCAGTTTTTTACCCAGCACGCCGCCTTTGGCGTTGATTTCATCAATGGTCATCAGCGCCATATCTTTCAGCGGCGTTTCTGAAATCGCCATCGTGCCGGAGAGCGAGTGCATGATGCCGACTTTAATGGTGTCTGCTGCGTATGCCTGTAACGAGAAGCCCATGCTCAAAAAAGTCGCGGAGAGGGCAAAAGCTTTCAGTAAAGAACGTCTTTTCATCACTAAACCCCTAAATAATATTGATTAATATCTCCGCATAGGCGGAGCGAGAACGTCTTACAACCTGGCCTGCTGGAGCCGGTGCAGGGTAATTTTCCTGACCTCGGCTTTACTCTGTGAAATGTGTTCCGTCAGCAGCCGCTGCGCCTCTTCCCTTTGCTGACGCAGCACCGCCTGCAAAATGCGCGCGTGCTCCTGATAGGTGGCCTCTACGCGGTCCTCGCGGGTGAAGTCGAGATGGCGAATAATGCGAATTTTTTCCGTCAGCTCGATATGCACGCGCACCATTTCTTCATTGCCGCTGGCGCGCACCAGCGTGGTGTGGAAAGCTTCATCCTGACGTGAAAGGGTTTTGCCCGGCGCCATGCGCGGGGCGTCTATCCAGAAATCCACCAGCGGCGCGAGGTGGTCCTTGCATATCGCGAGCGGCATGTCGCACAGGCGCTTTACCGCTTCACACTCCAGTACGATACGAAAGTCGTACAGCGCCTCGAACCACGCGAAATCAAACGGCTTCACCTGCCAACCGCTCCGGCTGTACACCTGCACGTAGCCCTCCTGTTCGAGACGAAACAGGGCCTGGCGCACCGGGGTACGGCTGGCGGCCATCCGCTCTGAAATTTCGTTTTCGCTGAAATGCTCACCGGGCATCAGGCGAAAATCGAAGATGTCATTTTTCAGCGCGTGATAAATTCGCTCGCCCAGGCCGGGGCTACGTTTGCTGCTGTCCATGACGCCTCCTTACGCCAGCCACAGCAGCGCATCACCGGGGCTCACCGGATGCCCCGGCTGACAACCGATGCGTTTCACGGTTCCCGCCTGAGGTGCGTGAATAGCCAGTTCCATTTTCATCGCTTCGACGATGATCAGCGGCTGCCCTTCCGTTACCTCATCGCCCGGTTTCACCAGCACTTTCCAGATGTTGCCGTTCATATCGCCAGTCACGGCAAACGCATCATCATCGGCGTCCTCACTGACGGGCTGGCGTGGGCGTTCCGCCTCGGTGATCTGTTCATCTTGTTGCCAGCGCGCCACTTCGCTTTCAAAGGCCAGCGCCTGCTTCTCACGAAAGTGGCGAATCTCCTCGGCGTTGGCCTCAAGGAAGCGCAGATGCTCAGCAAAATCGAATTCGCTCTCTTCGATGCGCACGGCGGCGCGACCTTCACGAAAATCATCACGAAGTTGATTGAGTTCGCTTTCGCTGACCGGATAGAAGCGCACCTGGTCAAAGAAGCGCAACAGCCACGGTTCGCCCGCCGCGAACTGACGGTTTTTGAGGAATTTGTTCCAGATAGGCAGCGTGCGCCCCACCAGCTGATAACCGCCGGGAGAGTCCATGCCATAGATACACATATACATGCCGCCAATGCCGACCGTACCTTCAGCGGTAAAGGTGCGCGCCGGGTTGTATTTCGAGCTCAACAGGCGGTGGCGCGGATCAATCGGTACCGCACAAGGTGCGCCGAGGTAAACATCGCCCAGCCCGAGGATCAGATAGCTGGCATCGAAAATCGTGTCACGCACTGCCTCGCGGCTCGCCAGCCCATTGATGCGTTGAATGAAATCAACGTTATTCGGCAGCCACGGCGCACTGGCGCGAACCGTATCCTGATAGCGGCTGACGGCATCCAGCGTGGCGGTGTCTTCAAAAGCCATCGGCAGCCAGACGATGCGCGACGGGACTTTCATTTCGCTGACATCGCCCATGTGCGACTCCTGCTCCAGCAGAATCGCCACCAGCGCCTGCTGACTGATTTCACGGCTGTCGTAGCGCACCTGTAATGAGCGCACGCCCGGCGAAAGTTCTTTAATGCCCGGATGTGATAAATCGTTAAGTCGCGCCATCAGCAGATGCACCCGCAGGCGCAGCGCCAGATCGAGGACGTTGTCACCGTATTCAATCAGGATGTAATTATCCCCCGCCTGGCGATAGACAATGGCGGGCGTGGTCGCGCTGGCAGGCAGCGACACCAGCGCCGCCGCCGAGACACCGTCGCGCGCGGCCAACGATGGCACGGCAAATGTTGCCAGTTGACTGGACTGAAGCGTATCGATAGTGCGATCCATCGCCTTCTCCCGCGCCACGGCATCTGCCACGCTTATTGGATAGAAGCGAATCGTATCGCCGGGCTTCACCTGGCCCACTTTCCACAGCTCCGCTTTGGCAATGGTGACCGGGCAGACAAATCCCCCCAGGCTTGGTCCATCGCGCGTCAGGATCACCGGGAAGTCGCCGGTAAAGTTAATCGCACCAATGGCGTATTCGCAGTCATGCACATTGGAGGGATGCAGCCCGGCTTCGCCGCCGTCCGGGCGGGTCCATTCCGGTTTTGGCCCCACCAGGCGCACGCCAAGGCGGTTAGAGTTGTAATGCACCTGCCATTCACTGGCGAAAAAGTCATCAATCGACTTTTGACTGAAGAAATCCGGTGCGCCGTGCGGGCCATATAGCACGCCGATACGCCAGCTATCGCCATACTCTGGCACCAGCGACGCCGCCAGCGCCTGCGGTTCGCTCACCGGCGCAGGCGTAGTGCAGGCAGTCAGTTCCGGGCGCGAAACGGGCAGCAGATCGGCAACTTTCAGCGTGCGTCCGGCGTGGCCGCCAAACTGCCCCAGCGCAAAGGTGGACCGGCTTCCCAGGTACTCCGGCACATCAAAACCGTTACGCACCGCGAGGTAAGCACGACACCCCGCTTTGGCGCGCCCAAGGCTCAGGGTTTGTCCACGTTTAACCGTGACCGGCTGCCAGAGCGGCACGCGGGTCTCGTCAAGCAGAGCCTGACAATCTGCCCCGGTAAGGGCGATCACCGCGTCCGTGTGGAAACGTAATACCGGCCCCTGAAGCGTGAACTCCAGCCCGGCGGCGGTATGATGGTTGCCGACAATGCGGTTCGCCAGTCGAAAGGCATAATCATCCATCGGCCCGGACGGCGGTACGCCAATATCCCAGTAACCGAGGCGTCCCGGATAATCCTGAATGCTGCTCCAGGTGCCCGGTTGCAGCACTTCAATCACCGGCGATTCTGCTGCCACGTTATCAAGCCAGCGAGTCCAGACACTGCCCTGCGTGAATGCCACGCTTGACGTTATCTGACGCAGATAATCAAGATTGGTGGTAATACCGTGCAACCGCGTGGCGTTCAGCGCCTGCGTCAGTTTCGCCAGCGCCGCCTCGCGGGTATCCGCATGCACAATCAGTTTGGCGATCATCGGGTCATAAAATGCAGAGACTTCACTGCCTGTCGTCACGCCGCTATCGATACGAACGCCGTCCGGGAAGACGACCTCGGTCAGCACGCCGGGGCTCGGCTGGAAGTTCTTAAGCGGATTTTCTGCATAGATTCGCACTTCCATCGCTGCGCCCTGCGGGGCTTGCGCCAGACGTGCCCAGTCGATACTTTCGCCCGCGGCGACGCGCAGCATACACTCCACCAGATCCAGCCCGGTGACGCACTCGGTCACCGGGTGCTCAACCTGCAAACGGGTGTTCACTTCGAGGAAGTAAAACGCGTCCTGTTCAGGGTCATAGATAAATTCTACCGTACCTGCGCTGCGGTAATTCACCAGCTTGCCCAGCTCAACGGCGGCATTCAGTAATGCTTCGCGCGTGGCCTGCGGCAGATTAGGCGCAGGCGTCTCTTCAACGACCTTTTGATTGCGCCGCTGAAGAGAGCAGTCGCGTTCGCTCAGGGCGACAACATTGCCGTTGCCATCGCCAAAGATCTGTACTTCGATGTGACGGGCGCGATCGATACAGCGCTCAATAAACACGCCTGCATCACTGAAAAACTGTTCGCCAAGACGACGCACGCTTTCCCACGCCTGTACCAGCGCCTCGCGATCGGCGCAGCGCGCCAGGCCGATACCGCCGCCGCCTGCCGTGCTTTTAAGCATCACCGGATAGCCAATTTTCTGCGCCGCGTTTAGCGCCTCTTCAATAGTGTCCAGCAACGCGGTACCGGGCGTCATTGGCACGCCCGCCTGTGCCGCCAGTTCACGCGCCCGGTGCTTTAACCCGAACTCGCCAATCTGCTGCGCCGTGGGGCCGACAAACGCGATACCCGCCTGCTCACAGGCATCAGCAAATGCCAGGCTTTCCGAGAGAAAACCGTAACCCGGCCAGATAGCCTGCGCCCCACTTTCCCGCGCGGCAGCGATGATTTTATCGATGCGCAGATAGCTGTCGCTGGCTTTCTCTCCGCCCAGCGCCATCGCAATATCCGCCTGTTTAACGTGTTCCGCGTTTTTATCCGCATCGGAATAGACCGCGACGCTGGTCACGCCCAGCCGCTTTAAGGTACGAATCGCACGGCAGGCAATTTCCCCCCGGTTGGCAATCAGGACGGTGTTAAACATGATGCGTCTCCTTGCGGCCAACCCAGTGGCGCCAGCCTTTAAATTCAGTGATATCGATGGCGTCACATAACGCCGCCGGTTCGCAGATAAAGCCTTTCACCCAGCGCCCATCGGCCAGTTCCAGCGAGCCGATACCTAGCGGGGCGGGAATTTCAGCGACAAACTCGCCAAAGCGCGCCAGCGGGATATCCCACAGTTCCACCTGAATCGCCGCGCCGTCGGCGTCACGCGCAATGCCTGGTTTTGGCGGCTGCGTGTTGGCCAGTGCATAGAGTCGGTAGCGAGCGGCGGTTTCTGTCGCCTCAACAAAGGCGGCATCGCGCTGAGTCAACTGGAAGTTGAGCGGCATGCCGCGCAGATGTGCGCCGACAACGGCGACGCGAGCGTGATGCGCGGAAGGCGGTAACGATGGAGAGATGGCCGGGAAGGCGTGCCCGGTCGCGCCGAGCGGCAGGGCCAACTGTTGCTGCCAGCGGCGGCCAAAATCGGCCAGCGCGCGGTCATGCCAGGCCGGAGCGAGCACCGTGATGCCAGCGGGTAAGCCATCCGCACGGAACGGGGCCGGCAGCGCCAGGGCGCTGAGATCGGCAAGGTTGGTGAAATTGGTGTACGTGCCAAACTGCGAATTAAAGCGAATGGGTTCGCGCGCCATATCCGCCAGGGTGTGTATGGTCGGTGACGTCGGCACCACCAGCGCATCAACTCCGGCAAGCGCGGTCTGAATTTTGCGTGCCAGCTCTGCCCGCAGATATTCGGCTTTAAAAGCTTCAACAGCGCTGTAGTTCAGGCCAGCGGCGATGATGGTATGAACCGTAGGGTCCATCTGCTCCGGGTGATTCAGCGTGTCACCCACCGCGGCGGTGCGCTCGGCCACCCACGGGCCCTGGTAAAGTTGTTCCGCCAGTTGATAAAACGCCGAGAAATCGATGGGCTTTAAGGTCACGCCACTTTCGCGCAGCGCGCCGAGCGCCGCCTGCCACGCCTGCTCTGCCGCGCAATCGTCAAAGAACACCAGCGCATCCGGAATGGCGAGTACCGGATTTTGCGAAAAAGTCGCAGGCGCAGTAGCCGGGTTGATTCTGGAATAGGCATCCTCGGCGTCGAACCCTCCGGCGATCGTGGCGACCTGCCAGGCGTCATCTACTGTCAGGGCAAACACCGAAAGCGTATCGTTCAGACGACAGGCCGGGAAAACCCCGGTCGCCGAGAGCCAGCCTTTGGTCGGCTTCAGACCGACAATATTATTAAACCCGGCAGGTACGCGGCCTGAACCGGCAGTGTCGGTACCTAATGAAATCGGCACAAGCCCGCGCGCTACCACCGACGCAGAGCCAGAGCTGGAACCGCCGCTCACGTAAGCCGGATTAAATGTATTCGCGACGGCCCCGTAGGGAGAGCGCGTGCCCACCAATCCGGTTGCAAACTGGTCCAGGTTGGTTTTACCAATCAGGATCGCGCCCGCCGCTTTCAGTTTCGCCACAGCGGTGGCATCACGTTCCGCGACACAGGCAATCGCCGGGCAGGCTGCGGTTGTTGGCCAGCCCGCGGCATCAACGTTGTCTTTAATCGCAAAGGGAATACCAAACAGCGGATACCGTTCTGGCTGCTGTTGGTAATGCGGCAACAGGGCGTCAATTTGTTCGCGAAGCTGCGTTTCGCTGGCAAGCACGATCCATGCATTATCCTGCGCAGTCAGCGACTGAAGATGGTCATTTAATAAGGCAAATACGTTGTCACTATTACGCGCAATGGTTTGTTGCCATTCGCCAAGTGTTTTTCCGGTCATCACTGCCATGTTGGAATTCCTGTTGGTATACAAGATGGAATTCATATAGCAACCGGCATGCCAAATAATTAATGCATTGTTTTAAAACAAATTAAATAATTTTCCTTATTATTTATAAGAATTAACTGCACCCTTTCAGAACATCCATGAGCGATAACTGTGCAAATATTCATCAGTAAAAATAATGACCGATACGGGCATCGAAAAGATATTCCAATGAATAACGGGCTTTCATTTTTAACCTGACGCAATGCGATCCGCGCTGAAAAAACAGCAATTAATCACGCAAATCGCCACGGTGAAGAGGAATTTCAACTAAGGTTTTCATCAGGTTGATTGCAGCGCTCCTGCTGTTTGCCGAAATGGAGAAAACCGATGAAGAACATTGCTGCGCATCCTGTTGCGCGCCATACCCTGACCTTAAGCGCTCTGCTGCTGGCCTTTACTGTCCAGGCGCAGGAGGAGTACCCGGCCTCCCCTGATATTCTGCTTGGGCCGCTGTTTAATGATGTGCAAAGCGCGAAACTCTTTCCCGATCAAAAAACCTTCGCCGACGCGGTGCCTAAAAGCGACCCGTTGATGATCCTCGCGGATTACCGCATGCAGAAGAGCCAGACCAGCTTTGATCTGCGCCACTTTGTGGAGATGAACTTTGCGCTGCCACAGGCAGGTGAAACCTATGTGCCGCCCAAAGGGCAAACGCTGCGCCAGCACATTGATGGCCTGTGGCCGGTCTTAACCCGCACCAGCGAAACAGCAGAAAAATGGAGCTCTCTGCTGCCGCTACCGAAACCGTATGTCGTGCCCGGCGGGCGCTTTCGTGAGGTTTATTACTGGGACAGTTACTTCACCATGCTTGGCCTTGCGGAGAGCGGGCACTGGGATAAAGTGGCCGATATGGTGGCGAACTTCGCTTATGAAATCGACACCTGGGGGCATATCCCCAATGGCAACCGCAGCTACTACTTAAGCCGTTCACAACCGCCGTTTTTCTCACTGATGGTTGAGTTACTGGCAAAACATGACAGCGACGCGCTGAAAACCTATCTGCCGCAGATGGAAAAAGAGCACGCCTACTGGATGGACGGCGCGGAAAGTCTTCAGCCTGGCGACGCTAACAAGCGGGTGGTCAAACTGCGCGACGGCACCCTGCTCAACCGCTACTGGGATGATAACGATACGCCGCGTCCGGAATCGTGGCTTGATGATGTGACTACCGCGAAGAAAAACCCAAATCGACCCGCCACGGAAATCTATCGCGACCTGCGCTCCGCCGCCGCATCGGGTTGGGATTTCAGCTCACGCTGGATGGATAACCCACAGCAACTGGACACCATTCGTACCACCAGCATCGTGCCCGTCGATCTGAACGCGCTGATGTTTAAAATGGAAAAATTGATCGCCGAGGGGAGTAAAGCCGCGGGCGATACGGCGAAAAGTCAACAGTATGATACGGAAGCTAACGCACGCCAGAAGGCTATCGAAAAATATCTGTGGAACGATAGAGAGGGCTGGTACGCCGATTACGATCTGAAGTCGCACAAGGTGCGTAATCAGCTCACTGCTGCCGCCCTGTTCCCTTTGTACGTGAATGTCGCTTCGCATGAGCGGGCAACGAAAATGGCGGCGGCGACGCAGAGCCGGTTGTTAAAACCGGGCGGCATTACCACCACGACCATTAACAGCGGGCAACAGTGGGATGCGCCAAACGGTTGGGCGCCGTTGCAGTGGGTCGCCGTGGAAGGGTTGCAGAACTATGGTCAGGAAAAAGTGGCGATGGATGTCACCTGGCGCTTTCTGAGTAACGTGCAGCACACCTATGACAAGGAGAAAAAGCTGGTGGAGAAATATGACATTACCTCCACCGGGACGGGCGGCGGCGGCGGTGAATATCCGTTGCAGGACGGCTTTGGCTGGACCAACGGCGTAACGCTGAAGATGCTGGATTTGATTTGCCCGAAAGAGAAACCGTGCGATACGGTGCCGGATGCGCCGGTTCAGGCGGCGAAGTAAAGCACCCTCACCCCGCCCTCTCCCTCAGGGAGAGGGAGAAAACCAGCGCAGATCTGCAAAATCGGTTCGGTCGGTCCCCTCACTCTAAGAGAGAGGGAGAAAACCAGCGCAGATCTGCAAAACCGGCTCGGTCGGTCCCCTCACTCTAAGAGAGAGGGAGAAAACCAGCGCAGATCTGCAAAATCGGTTCGGTCGGTCCCCTCTCCCTCAGGGAGAGGGCGAAAACCAGCGCAGGTCTGCAATACTGGCACGGTCGGTCCCCTCATCCTAAGAGAGAGGGAGAAAACCAGCGCAGATCTGCAAAACCGGCTCGGTCGGTCCCCTCTCCCTGAGGGAGAGGGTTAGGGTGAGGGGGAAAAAACCCACCATCAAAACGTATAACTCGCCCCCACCTGCACCGTGCGGTCGCGGCCAATCCAGCAGTTGGTGCTGTCGTAGCAACTGAAGGTTTCTTTGTTGGTCAGGTTCTGCGCGCTGGCCTTCAGCATCAGCCCGCTCAGGCTGCTGTCGATAGCCGACATGTCGTACGATATCGCCATATCATACTGCGTCGTACCGCCCAGCTTACCTTCGTTATTAGCCGGAGAAATCTCCATCGGCCCGGTGTAGCGTACTCCCGCGCCCACGGTTAATCCGCTGAATAAGCTGCTGTCAAAGGTGTAATCCCCCCACAGATTAAACGCGTTTTCCGGCACCTGTGTCGGGCGCTTACCTTCGTAAGTTTCATCCTCGGTATTGATAGCGTGCGTATAGGCGTAGTTGGCAATCAGATTGATATTGTCCGTCGGGCGGCTAACGACGGAAAGCTCCGCACCTTTCGATTCAATCTCCCCCGTCTGGCGATAGTTCCAGCTTGGGTCCGCGCTCACCACGTTTTTCTGACGAATATTAAACACCGATGCGGTAAAGGTCGTCGCGTAATCAGCCAGCAGATATTTCACGCCGCCTTCCACCTGTTTGCTGGTGGTCGGTTTCACGTCCTGCGCCGTCAGGTTACCGCGCGGCGATACCGGCAGGAAGCCTTCTGAATAGCTGATAAACGGTGACAGACCATTTTCAAAGGCATACAGCGCGCCCAGACGTTTAGTCACGCGATCCTGCGAGATCCACGCTTTTTGCTGGTCATTGAGATAATCTGTGGTAGCGGACTGGTACTCATCATAGCGAATGCTACCAAGAATATTCAGGCCGCCGAACTCCACCTGATCCTGGAAGTAATAGCCCTTCTGGTTGTAAGAAAGACGATTTTTCTGCGCGGTATAGAGCCCTAAATTATCGCTGGTGATCTGCGAGTAATCCGGATGCAGCATATCGATGCCCGGCGTGGTCGAGGCATAGCGGTAGTTATAGTGCGAATTCAGTTTCTGGTAATCGAACCCCGCCAGCAGGTGATGCTGCCAGTCGCCCAGCGCGAAGGTTTTGCTGACCTGGTTATCGATATTAAAGCTGTGCAGATCTTCATCGGTGGTATAGGCAAAGCGGTTAAGTTCATAGACGTTGGCGCTGCCCGCATTGCCGGTGGAATAGGCGCTGCGCTGATGGGTATCAATATCAAAGTAACGCGCTTTCTGGGCAATGCCCCAACCGCTGTCGAACTCATGCTCGAAGCTATAACCCACCATCCACTGACGCTGTTCGAAACCACTCCACTTATCACCCGCAAAGTCGCGACGCCCGGCGTAGCTGGAACGCAGATAAGAAAGCGGTAATGGATTGGACGGCGTCAGGCTCGGCGTATTTTGCGCCAGCGCGTCAAACGTGAGACGTGTTTTGTTATCGGGCTGCCAGGTAACGCTCGGCGCAACCAGGTAATCTTCGTAACGCGTAGTATGCGGCTGGTCATCGCCTTCACGCGCTTTACCCAGCAGGCGGTAGCTCCAGTCGCTGTCGAGGATACGCCCGGTGGAATCCAGATACCCCTCTTTCAGGTTGCGCGTGCCGGTGTTAAACCCCACTTCCGTGCGCGGCTCAGTTTGCGGCTTTTTCCCCTGAATGTTCACCAGACCACCCGGCGAACCGTTGCCATAAAGCACCGAAGACGGCCCCTTCAGAATATCCACGTTTTCAATCAGCAGCGGGTCAATACGCGCTTTGGTGTTGCCGTTGACGTTATAGGGCAATTGCAGACCGTTATAAAATTCATTGTCGACGGTAAAGCCACGAATTTTATATTCGCTCATGTAGCTGGTGCTGCCGCGCACTTCCGTCGAAACGCCCGGCGCATAGCGCAGGATCTCATTGACCGAGTTGGCGTGGCGTTGGCTAATTTCTTTCTCGCTGATGGTATTGATGACCTGCGGCGTTTTGCTTTCCGCAACAGCGGATTTGGTGGCGCTGTTGGTCCAGACGGGCAGTTCACTGCTCCCCTGTGAACCGGTAACGACCATAGTGGTTTCTGCGTTGTCGGCCCAGGCCGGTGTGGCGAGAGCAAGAGCAATCATTCCCGAGAGCGTACGATTGGCGAAGCGCATAATGTTTGTCTGACCAATAATTAGAATAAAGAATGCTAATTATTCTCATTTTTATTTGATGCGCAATAGCCAGATGCACTGTGTCTGAAAAAATTGTGGGGAATCAAGAGAAAGGAAGAATAACGGCCCCGAATGGGGCCGTTGAAGCATTATGCTTAGTTGTTGCGGCGCAGGAAGCGGAAGATACCCAGCACCACAATGGCGCCCACAACGGCGACCAGGAAGCTGTGCATATCAAAGCCCATCGCGCGATCGCCAAAGCCCAGCGTGGTGGCAATCCAGCCGCCCACGACCGCACCGACGATCCCCAGCAGGCAGGTCAGAATAAAGCCGCCGCCGTCTTTCCCCGGCATAATCAGTTTGGCAATAACACCCGCAATAAGACCAAAAATAATCCAGGCAATAACACCCATTTTTACCATCCTCCAATTAAAAAAACCTCAAAAAAAGCGCCGACATTCTGCGCCGCTAATGTTTCAAGTATAGGTAATTACTCTTAAAAATCTCGCCGTCGCGCTTAAATTTTATTCATACACTGAATATGTTTGACCTGAACAGGCCCTTCTCGCCCGCACGCCGCGCAGAAAGCGAGCGTAAAAATTTTTTTACCGAGGCTGAAGTTTCCTGAACGTAAACCGATAACAACCAGACGGTTTATCCTCCAGAAGAGATAGCAGATGAATCAATACCCTTCGCAATTCCTGAAACAAAACCCGCTGGCCGTTTTGAATATTCTGCGCGATCTCCATCGCGATGACGTTCCGCTACGCGTCTCGTGGGGAAGCGGGCAATTTATCAGTCGCCTTCTGGAGGTGAGCAAAACTGCGCTGGTACTCGATTTTGGCAGTCAGGAGTACGAGAACCGTGCAGTACAGCGGGTGGAAAACGTCACCATCACCGCCGAAACCGCCGGTGCGAAAATGGAGTTCACAGTGACACAGTTGCAGGCGGGCGAATATCAGGGGCTTTCTGCATTCATCATTCCCGTTCCGCCAACACTCTGGTTTATTCAGCGTCGTGAATATTTTCGCATCACCGCCCCGTTGCATCCGCCCTACTTTGGTAAAGCCCAACTGCCCGGTAAACAGCCGATGTATTTTCGGCTTTTTGATCTGTCGCTGGGAGGAATGGGGGCACTGCTGGATAGTCAGCCGGAAGCCGATTTACAGCCGGGAATGCGTTTTTCCCAACTGGAGCTGGATATGGGGCCATGGGGAAAATTTCATTTTGATGCGCAGTTGATTGCAGTCAGTGAGCGAAGAGTGGTCGATCATAAAAACGAAACGGTGAGTACGCCACGGTTGAGTTTGCGTTTTCTGAACGTTAACCCGGCGGCAGAACGCTCGCTCCAGCGCATCATTTTTTCGCTGGAGCGAGAAGCACGTGAACGCGCCAATAAGGTTCGCGTTTAGTTACATCGCATCCATGGCTTTCTGCATTTTCCAGATATAGCGCGGCGCCTGCGGAGCCGGATGGTTTTCGACAACGTGTTCGAAGAACTCATCTTTATCCAGATCGTTGATTTTGCTGATCGCTTTTTTACGATCGGAGGAGAACGTTCGCAACAGCGCGCCCGCGCCGTTGGCGTAAGAGACCATTAGTGCGTACTGCATCACTTCCGGGTCTTTAATGCCTGCCAGCGAACCATGTTCCAGTATGCTCAGATAAGCCGCCCCCATGGAGATATTACGCTCCGGGTTTTTCAGCTCACTGGTTGACGGTTGACCGCTCCAGCCCATATGGCGATAGACATCTTTTCCGGAGGTGGACGCTTTGAGTTGCATCAAGCCCACCGCGTTAGATTTGCTGACGGCATTCGGGTTACCGCCAGACTCGATGGCAATAATGGCGGTGATCAAACGCGGGCTCACGCCCCACGCCGCACCGGCTTTTTCGCTAATCGGCATCCATTGCATTGCGCGTTTTACCGGCACCTGTGGGTCCCAGGGCGGGTTTTTGTAATCCTGTTTTGAACTGCATCCGGCAAGTAACACAATTAAAAAAGCAAACCATCTCAATTTCACGCAACTATCCTTTTTAGCTCAAGTATGCCGCCAGTAATGACAATAACGGGTTCAGGCGGCATGATACTCGTTTCGTTCTCTGCAAGGAATTACCATGTCACAGTTTCATCTGATCGCCCCGTCGGGCTACTGCATCAATCAATCCGCGGCCGAAATGGGCGTTGACAGACTGATAAGCGCAGGGCATCAGGTCAACCACCAGCAGGTCATTCCCCGTCGTAGCCAGCGCTTTGCGGGCGTCGAGAGCGAGCGTCTGGCCGATATCAATCAACTCGCCGAACTGAAAGGTAAAAATCAGATTGTCCTTGCGGTGCGCGGCGGCTATGGCGCAAGCCGTCTGCTGGATGCCATCGACTGGCCGTCGCTAATCGCGCGCCAGCAGCAGGATCCGCTACTTATCTGCGGCCACAGCGATTTCACTGCCATTCAGATGGGGCTGCTGGCAAAAGGTGACGTCATCACCTTCAGCGGGCCGATGCTGGCGGGGAATTTTGGTGCAGAAGCCCTGAACGACTTTACCGTGCATCACTTCTGGCAGGCGCTGCGCAATGAAAGCTTCACGCTTGAATGGGCGGGCGACGGGCCGCAGTGTCGCGAAGAAGGCACTCTGTGGGGCGGAAATCTGGCGATGCTGACGTCGCTGGTGGGCACGCCGTGGATGCCGCAAATCCGCGACGGTATTCTGGTGCTGGAAGATATCAACGAACATCCCTTCCGCGTGGAACGCATGCTGCTGCAACTGTTGTACGCCGGTATTCTGCCGCGTCAAAAGGCCATCGTGCTCGGTAGCTTTACCGGGGCCACGCCCAATGATTACGATGCGGGTTATGATTTGCAGACCATGTACGACTATTTACGCTCGCGGCTGGCGATTCCGGTCATCAGCGGGCTCGATTTCGGCCACGAGCAGCGCACCGTCACGCTGCCGCTGGGGGCGCAGGCGAAACTGGTACACTCGGCAGACGCAACCACACTGACCATCAGCGGGCATCCGGTCCTTCGTTAAGGCTTATTGGTGGGATGTTGCAACATATATAGCATCCCACAAACCCACATATTCCCTTTCTAAATATAATTAAAATATCTTAAAGCCTTCGTAAGAAATAATAACAAAAGCTCCCTTAAGGCCAATTTAAAATGAACCGCCATTTTAAATCTATCACTTAATGCGAGTCTTTTTATATGGAAATAAAAGCTTTCAGACGAATATTTTTAATCCCAATATTCATTCTGATTTATAGTTTTTGGCAGTTCTGGCGTCTCGGCGGCACGCCTTCGGGGCACAATTCCTCTGCTGCGCTCCGCGCAGGTCTCTCCGTCTTTGCGGGGCTTTGTAGCGTCGGCTCCATTCTCATCTGCCTTTTGGCAATGGTGATTTGCTATTTGAGCGTAGTCGCGTCGCGTACCTCGCAAAATAAATTGATTGCCACCTTTACCCTGTGCCGGGGCATTATCCCTATCTTTCTGCTGCTGATCATGATCTGCAACGGGCTGGGGATTGTCTCGTTAGTGGGCGGCGAACTGGCCTGGTTGGTTTCGCTCTCGCATTCCGGTCACGGGTCAGGAAAAGTATTTGTGATGGCTCTTTGTGCTATCGGCGCCATATTGTGGATGCTGCTGAAAAGCATGTTTTCCATCCGTCGCTGCTTTGCTTTCTTTAAGCGCGAAGAAAGCCATATTCACGGCCACTCGGTCTCAGAGGAACAATCTCCTCAGCTGTGGCACTGGGTGCGCGATCTGGCGCAGAAGAGCCAGGTGGTGATGCCGGATAACATCGTGGTCGGCTTCTTTGACTGCTTTTATGTCACCGCCAATAACGTTCGCCTGAACAGCGGCGATCTGCTGACCGGCAATACCCTTTATTTACCTCTCACCTACTCATCGTTGATGAATAAAGACGAGGTGGCGGCGGTTATTGGTCACGAACTGGGCCATTTTACCGGGCAGGATACGCAGTACAGTTTACGCTTCGCCCCGGTTTATGCGGGCCTTGAAAATACGCTACAGCAGATGGCAAATAACTCAAACGGTGTGGCGTGGATTGACCGCATCGTGTTGCATCCTGCGCTGGATATGGGCCTGTGGTTCCTGATCAAGTTCCACGAAACGGTCAGCTACTGGAGCCGTATTCGTGAGTTCGCCGCTGATCAAACCGGAGCGCGAGCCAGCTCGCCGCAGGCACTTTCCAGTGCGCTGCTGCGTATTTCCGCACTATCAGAAATGGTCGGCAACTATCTCAACACGGTGATGTCAGGTAAACAACAGGCACCGCAGGAGTGGATTAGCGGCCTGCTCGGCGAAGCGCGCAAAACAAATACCTTCGATGTGCAGGCGTGTCTGGAACATGAGATTCAGCACCCGACAGACAGCCACCCGGTCACGCGCGCGCGTATTGAGGCGCTGGACGTTAAAATTGACGACAGCCTGATTGCGCACGCGACTCGCCAGGTGTCCGAGGGCGACTTCGCCTCTCTGGGCGCGTTATTCGGCGGGCTGGAAGAGGTGCGTGCGTCGATGTCGCAGTCCCTGACGGAAGAAGCCGTCCAGTATAATGCAGAGCACCAGCAGATGCTGGAATCGCACGCGGTACTGGCAACGGAAAGCTGTGAAATCTGGCGCGATAACAAGAAAAAAGTGTTGCTGCAAAGCGCGGGTGCTGCGTTCCTCATGGTGATGGGTTTCCTGTCTCTTTTCGCGCCAACCAGCTCCGGTTTTTCCCTATTTCTCATTACCCTGGCCTGGTTATTAGCGATGATGACTTTCATGTTGTATCGCTCCGGCAAGACACCACTCTATACCTTCACGCCAACGCACATTGAGTGTAGCGATCTGGATAAACCTATTGAGTGGACCGCCATTACTGGCTTTGACGTTGAGGAACGTCATGAAGCGTTGCGCATCGTGTTGAGCTGGCGGGAAGGCTATCAGCCGCCGAAGAAACTCAAGCGTAAGGTGCGCGGCGTGGAAAACCGAGGTGTGGGCAAACTCTTTGCGCTGATAGTCTATGCGGATATGCGTAAAGCACAGGATGGAACGAAGACAGAAATCTCTGCGGTCAGCGTGATTGAAGAGTTTCAGCAGTATCTGCGTTCGGCCCATGCGCGACAGGAACTTAAAGAGAACCGCTAACGCCATAACCTACAGCGTCGCCCGGTCGAGTTATCGGGCGACGCTGCAAAATAAAAAAACATTCAATCCTCTTATTGTTCCCCTGTTCACGCGCTAATTATGATAACTTTTTGTAACTAGCTTGTTCGTTATCGGGGAGTACGTGAACATTGGACGCCGCGGCAGTCATTAGTCTCTTTATTTTGGGTTCAGTCTTAGTAACCTGTAGCATTCTTTTAAGTTCATTCTCTTCCCGCCTCGGTATCCCGATTCTGGTTATCTTCCTCGCCATTGGTATGCTCGCAGGCGTAGATGGCATCGGCGGCATTCCTTTCGATAATTATCCGTTCGCTTATATGGTGAGTAACCTCGCGTTAGCGGTGATCCTGCTGGATGGCGGGATGCGCACCCAGGCGAGCTCATTTCGCGTCGCCCTCGGCCCGGCGCTGTCGCTGGCCACGGTAGGCGTGTTAATCACTTCGGGGCTGACGGGTATTGCGGCGGCGTGGCTGTTTAACCTTAACTGGATTGAAGGCCTGCTGATTGGCGCGATTGTTGGCTCGACGGATGCGGCGGCGGTGTTTTCTCTGCTGGGCGGCAAAGGGCTGAACGAGCGTGTCGGCTCGACGCTTGAGATTGAATCCGGCAGCAACGATCCGATGGCGGTCTTTCTGACCATCACCCTGATTGAGATGATCCAGCAGCACGAAACGGGATTAAGCTGGATGTTTGCCGTGCATATCATTCAGCAGTTTGGTCTGGGTATTCTGATTGGCCTTGCGGGCGGTTATTTGCTGTTGCAGATGATTAACCGCATCACCCTGCCAACCGGGCTGTATCCGCTGCTGGCCCTCAGCGGCGGGATCATGATTTTTGCGATTACTACCTCGCTGGACGGCAGCGGTATCCTCGCCGTGTACCTGTGCGGTTTCCTGCTGGGTAATCGGCCTATTCGTAACCGCTTCGGTATTCTGCAAAATTTCGACGGGCTGGCATGGTTGGCGCAAATCGGCATGTTCCTGGTGCTTGGTCTGCTGGTGACGCCGTCTGACCTGCTGCCAATTGCCGCTTCCGCCCTGTTGCTGTCGCTGTGGATGATTTTCTTCGCCCGCCCATTATCGGTGTTTATCGGTCTGCTGCCGTTTCGCGGGTTTAACCTGCGCGAGCGCATCTTCATCAGTTGGGTCGGCCTGCGCGGCGCGGTGCCGATTATCCTCGCCGTTTTCCCGATGATGGCCGGGCTCGATAACGCACGCCTGTTCTTCAACGTCGCCTTCTTCGTGGTGCTGGTGTCGCTGCTGCTTCAGGGCACCTCGCTCTCCTGGGCGGCGAAACGCGCCAAAGTGGTGGTGCCGCCTGTCGGCTGGCCAGTGTCGCGCGTCGGGCTGGATATCCACCCGGAAAACCCGTGGGAACAGCTTATTTATCAGTTGAGCGCCGACAAATGGTGCGTGGGTGCCGCGCTGCGTGACCTGCATATGCCGAAAGATACGCGCATCGCCGCGCTGTTCCGCGATAACGTCCTGCTGCATCCGAACGGCAGTACGCGGTTACGCGAAGGCGATATTCTTTGTGTGATTGCCCGCGAGCGCGATATTCCGGCACTCGGCAAACTGTTCAGCCAGTCACCACCGGTAGCACTGGATCAACGTTTCTTTGGTGACTTTATTCTCGAAGCCAGCGCCAAATTCGCCGATGTGGCGATGATTTACGGCCTCGATGGCGTCGAGGAGTTTCGCGATAAACAGCAGTCGCTAGGCGAGATCGTGCAACAGTTGTTAGGCGCCACGCCAGTGGTCGGTGATCAGGTAGAGTTTGCCGGAATGGTGTGGACGGTCGCCGAGAAAGCCGATAATGAAGTGGTCAAAGTCGGGGTTAAAGTCGCCGAGGAAGAGGCGGAATAACCGCCTCACCCATTAAGTTACACTGTCACAACAGGGACGCGCGGGGCCAGAGCGCACATTAACTCATAACCCACAGTGCCCGCACAGGCGGCAACGTCATCGATTTTGATGCCGTTGCCCCACAGCTCTACTGGCGCGCCAATTCCCGCATTGGGGCACGGCGTTAAGTCCACCGCCAGCATATCCATCGACACCGTCCCCACCGTGGTGGTACGCACGCTGTCTACCATCACTGGCGTACCCGACGGTGCAATACGCGGGTAACCATCCGCGTATCCACAGGCAACAATACCAATTCGCTGCTCCTGCGTGGCGGTGTAGCGGCTACCGTAGCCCACCGTGTCGCCCGCTTTCAGGTTTTGCACGGCGATAATCTGGCTGCTCAGGGTCATTACAGGTTTAATACCGCTATTGGCCACGTCCTGCCACTGGCCAGAAGGCGAAGCACCATAGAGAATAATGCCCGGCCGTACCCAGTCATAATGCGTTTCAGGATGCCAGAGCGTTGCCGCCGAATTGGCAAGCGAGCGCGGGCATTCCAGCCCCTCCGCCGCCTGTTCGATTCGCAGCATAGGCCGTTCGATACCCTCGCTTTTTTCTGCTTCCGCGAAGTGCGACATCAACGTCATCGCGCCGACGTTCGGCACTTTACGCAGGATCTGCCACACGGTACTGACACGATCCGGCGTAAACCCAAGCCGGTTCATGCCACTGTTCACTTTTAGATAGATATCCAGTGGCGCGTTTAACCGCGCGTCCTGAAGCGCTTTGATCTGCCAGTTGCTGTGAACACTGGTCGTTAAGCGATACTTATCAAACAATTCCAGCTCATCGGCATGGAAAAACCCCTCCAGCAGCAGAATTGGCCCTTTCCATCCCCACTCACGTAGCTGGATGGCATCTTCCAGATTGAGCATCGCGAAACCGTCTGTTTCGCGTAATGCGCTCCAGACACGTTTCAAACCGTGCCCGTAAGCATCAGCTTTCACCACCGACCAGACGCGTGATCCCGGGGCCGCCCGGCGTACAACGTTCAGGTTCTGCCGCAGCGCCGAAAGATCGATGCTGGCTTCTACAGGACGAGACATGCGTTCTCCTTAATGATGAGCGCCGTGTAAATGCTGAGGACGTGACGGCGTAAAGCCCGGCGAATAGCGCGCCACGCTTAAATCATCATAAGGAATGGCAGGCGTACGTCCGGATATTAAATCGCTGATTAACTGCCCGGAACCGCAGGACATGGTCCAGCCCAGCGTACCGTGGCCTGTGTTCAGCCACAGATTTTTGAATGCGGTTTTGCCAATGATTGGCGTACCGTCGGGCGTCATCGGTCGCAGGCCGGTCCAGAACGTGGCTTGTTCAATATAGCCGCCGCGCGGGAACAAATCGCCCACCACCATTTCCAGCGTTTCGCGGCGCGGTTGCAGCAGTTCGGTATTGAAGCCGACAATTTCCGCCATCCCGCCAACGCGAATACGATTATCAAAACGGGTTATGGCAATTTTGTAGGTTTCATCAAGGATAGTCGAAACCGGAGCGCCCGCCTCTTCCTTCACCGGAATGGTGAGGGAATACCCTTTCAGCGGATATACCGGAATGTCCACCAGCCCTTTGAGCATAGCGGTCGAATAGGAACCAAACGCCATCACGTAAGCATCGGCTTTAATCAGTTCATCGCCGCACTTCACGCCATAGATGTGCTCACCTTCCCGCAGCAGCGCATCGACCGGCGTGTTATAGCGGAAAGTGACGCCCGCGTTTTCAGCCATCTGTGCCAGACGCTGGGTGAAGAGCTGACAGTCGCCGGTTTCATCATTCGGTAAACGCAGGCCGCCGGTCAGTTTGTGCGCCACGCCCGCCAGCGCAGGCTCAACCTCGGCAAGTCGGGCTGACTCCAGCAGTTGATACGGAACCCCCGCATCTTCCAGCACGGCGATATCGCGCATCGCGTTTTCATACTGCTGTGCGGTGCGGAAAAGCTGCAACGTGCCGCCCTGCCGCCCTTCGTAGGCGATCCCGGTAGATTCACGAAGCGCTTTCAGGCAATCGCGGCTGTACTCCGCCAGACGCACCATGCGCCCTTTGTTCTCCATGTAGTGCCGCGTGTCGCAGTTGCGCAGCATTTGCCACATCCATTTCAACTGGAACTGTGTGCCATCGAGGCTGATCGCCAGCGGCGCGTGGCGCTGGAACATCCATTTAATCGCCTTCAGCGGCACGCCGGGTGCCGCCCAGGGCGCAGCGTAACCGGGGGAGATCTGCCCGGCATTGCCGGCGCTGGTCTCCATCGCCGGGCCCACTTCACGATCGATAACCGTAACCTGATGTCCTGCCTGACTTAAATACCAGGCGCTGGTCACGCCGACTACGCCACTTCCCAGTATGACAACGTGCATAGCTACTCCAGAATCGAATTGAGTAAAAGAACAATCTTCTGATTACAAATTGATAACCCAGATGAAAATATTATTCAACATAGGCTTTTTTTATGGTGACGTAGTTCACATACACCCCCGCCAGCGCTGGCATGCGAGAATCGACATCTCCTGCTAAGCAATAATTTTACCCAGCATAAAATGCTGCGTAATTGTAAAAATATCGTCATCAAAATGAAGAAATCGCGAAGAAAAAAATTGGCGCTTGTTACAGTTTTTTCCAGGTGTTCTATTCTTTTACAGAGGCTCTCCAGACAGAGAGAGTCGCCAACAATGAGGGCGCGCTAATGGCAACGATTGATTCGATGAATAAGGACAGCACGCGTTTAAGCGACGGACCCGACTGGACATTTCCCCTGCTGGAAACCTATCTGGTTGAGATAGACCGGGTAGCCAAACTCTACCGGCTGGACACCTATCCCCATCAAATCGAAGTCATTACCTCTGAGCAGATGATGGATGCTTACTCCAGCATCGGGATGCCGATTAACTACACCCACTGGTCGTTCGGCAAGAAATTTATAGAGACCGAGCGGGCCTATAAGCACGGCCAGCAGGGGCTGGCCTATGAAATTGTGATTAACTCCAATCCCTGTATCGCGTATCTGATGGAGGAGAACACCATTACTATGCAGGCGCTGGTGATGGCGCACGCCTGTTATGGGCATAACTCCTTCTTTAAAAACAACTATCTGTTCCGCAGCTGGACAGACGCCAGCTCCATCGTCGATTACCTGCTTTTCGCCCGTAAATACATTAGCGAGTGTGAAGAGCGTTATGGCGTGGATGAAGTGGAAAAGCTGCTCGACTCCTGCCACGCGTTGATGAACTACGGCGTGGACCGCTATAAACGTCCGCAAAAAATCTCGTTGCAGGAGGAGAAAGCCCGGCAGAAAAGTCGCGAAGAGTATCTGCAAAGCCAGGTGAATATGCTGTGGCGCACTCTGCCGAAGCGTGAAGAGGAGAAAACGGTGGAATCTGCGCGCCGATATCCTTCTGAACCTCAGGAGAACCTGCTGTACTTTATGGAGAAAAACGCCCCGTTGCTGGAGCCGTGGCAGCGCGAAATCATGCGTATTGTGCGTAAGGTGAGCCAGTATTTTTATCCGCAAAAACAGACGCAGGTAATGAACGAAGGCTGGGCCACGTTCTGGCACTACACCATTCTCAACCATCTGTACGATGAGGGGAAAGTGACCGAGCGCTTTATGCTGGAATTTCTGCACAGCCACACCAACGTGGTGTTCCAGCCTGCCTATAACAGCCCTTGGTACAGCGGGATTAACCCGTATGCACTGGGCTTTGCCATGTTCCAGGACATCAAACGTATCTGCCAGACGCCGACGGAAGAAGACCGCTACTGGTTCCCGGATATGGCGGGTTCCGACTGGCTGGAAACGCTGCATTTTGCGATGCGCGATTTTAAAGACGAGAGTTTTATCAGCCAGTTCCTGTCACCGAAAGTGATGCGTGATTTCCGCCTGTTTACGGTGCTGGATGACGATCGCAATAACTATCTGGAGATCTCGGCGATCCACAATGAAAGCGGCTATCGCGAAATCCGCGCCCAGCTTTCATCGCAATATAATCTCAGTAACCTGGAGCCGAATATTCAGGTGTGGAATGTGGATCTGCGCGGCGACCGTTCGCTGACGTTACGCTATGTGCCGCACAACCGCGCGCCGTTGGATAAAGGCCGCCGGGAAGTGCTCAAGCACGTGCATCGTCTGTGGGGCTTCGACGTGCATCTTGAGCAGCAAAATGCGGACGGCAGCGTTGAGTTACTTGAACGTTGCCCACCGAGACCGAGCGCGTTGTGATACAAAAAAGCCTCTCAATTGAGAGGCTTTTTCTATGGATGCTTATACACCGCCCGGCATACTTTTCTGCATCCGGTGCCAAATCTCGCCGCTATCGTGGCCGTAACGACGCACGGTTTCATACACCTGGTCATGCAGGCCCTGCTCGCACACTTCCGTTAAGCGATGATAGAAGCCCAACGCGCAACTACGCGCTTCCGGATTGGCGAAATAGTGACGGCCGATACGGGTGTAGAGCCCTTTCATACCGTTCAGAATCAGGCCATAAATCGGGTTGCCGGAGGCAAACGCCAGCCCGCGGAAAATATTGTAATCGAGGTCGGCAAACGCATCAGCGTAGTCTTCGACTTCGCGCGCGGTAGCCAGTACTTCCAGTGCTTTATCAGGATGCTGGCGGAACGCCGTACGGATAAAAATGGTGGCGATGTTAGTACGTACGGAAAGCAGATTATCCAGCAGTTGCGGTACGCTTTCGTGATCGAGGCGCGCCAGCGTTTCCAGAATGTTAAGACCGGACGTCTCCCAGAAGTTGTTAACTTTCGTCGGCTTACCGTGCTGGATAGTCAACCAGCCATCACGAGCCAGACGTTGCAACACTTCACGTAGGGTTGTACGGGTCACACCAATCAGTTCAGAAAGTTCGCGCTCGGCAGGCAGAATAGACCCCGGTGGAAAACGGTTATTCCAGATGCTTTCAACAATATACTCTTCCGCGAAACCCGCCGGGCTTTGCGCCTTAATGACCATAGTTAGAATTTCCATTACACAGCGTTGCAATCCACTCATCATACCAGACCGCATCAACAGCAGATAGCACACGAAGCGAATTAAAAAGGGATCGCCGTTTCATTTTTTGATTTTCCTTTTCCGCACTTGAGGACGTTTTTTGTCGCAATCTCTGCTAAAGTTTCCGCCCTGGTTGTAATAAAAGATGACTTCTACGAGGCAGACAATTCGTCATGGAAATCTCATACTCGCGCGCGTTATGGCGCAACTTTCTCGGACAATCCCCGGACTGGTATAAACTTTTACTTCTGATATTCCTGGTCATTAATCCGATTATCTTTCTCGTTAACCCCTTTATCGCAGGATGGCTGCTGGTTATCGAGTTTATCTTCACGCTGGCAATGGCGCTCAAGTGCTATCCGTTGATCCCCGGCGGGCTACTGGCGATTGAAGCAGTGATTGTCGGCATGACCTCAGCCGAACACGTGCGTGAAGAAATTGCGGCAAATCTTGAAGTGCTGCTGTTGCTGATATTCATGGTCGCCGGCATCTACTTTATGAAGCAGTTGCTGCTATTTATTTTCACCCGCTTGTTGCTGAGCATCCACAGCAAAATGCTGCTCTCACTGGCGTTTTGCCTGGCGGCTGCGTTCTTGTCAGCCTTCCTGGATGCGCTGACGGTGGTGGCGGTGATCATCAGCGTCGCAGTGGGTTTTTATGGTATTTACCACCGTGCGGCGTCAAGCCGTACTGACGATGACGATCTGCTTGATGATAGTCACATCGATAAACACTATCGCGACGTACTGGAACAATTCCGCGCATTTCTGCGCAGCCTGATGATGCACGCGGGCGTCGGTACTGCGCTTGGCGGCGTAATGACGATGGTGGGCGAACCGCAGAACCTGATTATCGCCAAAACATCCGGCTGGCACTTTGGCGAGTTCTTTATGCGAATGGCTCCGGTTACCGTGCCGGTGTTTATTTGCGGCATAACCACCTGCCTGCTTTTAGAAAAATTCAAGCTGTTTGGTTACGGGGCCACGCTTCCGGAGACCGTGCGCAAAACACTGCATGATTTTGATGAGCGAAGCCGTAAACAGCGCACGCGTCAGGACACCATGCGCCTGTACGTTCAGGCGGTGATTGGCGTCTGGCTGGTGCTGGCGCTGGCTTTCCACCTAGCTGAAGTTGGGTTAATTGGCTTATCGGTTATCATCTTGGCCACCTCGTTCACCGGCATTACCGATGAACATGCCATCGGCAAAGCATTTACCGAAGCGCTGCCCTTCACCGCACTGTTGACCGTCTTCTTTGCGGTGGTCGCAGTAATTATCGACCAGCATCTGTTCGCGCCGATCATCGACTTTGTGCTGCAAGCCTCACCGCACGCGCAACGCTCGTTGTTCTATATCTTCAATGGTTTACTGTCGTCGATTTCCGATAACGTGTTTGTTGGAACCGTCTATATCAACGAAGTGAAGTCCGCGCTGGAGTCTGGCGCTATCGACCTCAAACAATATGAGATGCTGGCGGTCTCGATTAACACAGGCACTAATCTGCCGTCTGTCGCCACGCCGAACGGCCAGGCGGCGTTTCTGTTCCTGCTTACTTCTGCGCTGGCACCACTCATACGACTTTCTTATGGTCGCATGGTTTGGATGGCGCTGCCGTATACCATCGTGCTGACGCTGGTTGGGCTGCTGTGCGTTGAGTTTGCTCTGCAACCCACCAGCGACTGGCTTCTGGCGATCGGTTTGCTCCCTTCCCCACATCTTCCTTAACATAAGTTGCCCGGCAGTAGTGCCGGGCATTTAATGTTCATTTACGTAATAATTGCTAAACGTCAGTGGCGGCAGGCTTTTTTTGGTTTAAACTGCTGCTCTTAAACATGTTCCAGGGAAATGATTATGTTGCGATATTTGAACCAGTGCTCACGAGGCCGTGGCGCGTGGTTGTTGATGGCGCTTACTGCCTTTGCACTTGAACTCGTTGCGCTGTATTTCCAGCATATTATGCTGCTTCAGCCATGCGTCATGTGTATCTATGAACGTTGCGCCCTGTTCGGCATCATGGGTGCAGGTATTGTGGGTGCCATCGCCCCAAAAACGCCGCTGCGTTACGTCGCTATGGTAATTTGGGTTTACAGCGCGATCCGTGGTTTACAGCTTGCCTGGGAGCACACGATGATTCAGCTGCACCCGTCGCCGTTTATGACCTGCGACTTTGCCGCACGCTTCCCGACCTGGCTGCCGCTCGATAAATGGCTGCCGCAGGTATTTGTCGCTTCCGGCGACTGCGCGGTGCGTCAGTGGTCGTTCTTGTCACTGGAAATGCCACAGTGGCTGGTCGGTATTTTCGCGGCCTATCTGGTGGTCGCCGTGCTGGTGATTATTGCTCAGCCGTTTAAGCCGAAAAAACGCGACCTGTTTGGTCGATAATGACGTCTAAAAAACGCGCCGAAAGGCGCGTTTTTTAATTCAGCAGTAGAGTGTGGCAAAATAAAGTACTGGATAAATAACCAAACCTGCGTATAGTGTTCGGCGTTATCAATACAAAGGAATTTATTTGTCTCGTAAAATGACAGGCATTGTCAAAGCTTTTGACTCCCTCAGCGGTAAAGGTCTCATCACCCCTTCAGATGGTCGTAAAGATGTTCAGGTTCACATCTCAGCCCTCAGTACCCATCAATCCGAATCTCTGATCCCCGGCATGTGCGTAGAGTTTTGCCGCGTAAATGGTTTACGCGGGCCAATGGCGGCGAACGTTTATTGTTCGTAATGACGTCGTAAGCAATTTATATGTTTGCTCTGCAATTTAGCCACTACGCTTAAACTTACGGCTGGAATAGCATAATCACACGATTTTGAAAGATTTATATTCAATATATCAACAACACGACGGTAGTCATTTCGAAAAGTGATGCCATTGATGTGATCTACCACATCGAGCTGTTCGTGACATATAAACTGATAAACTAAAAAATCTCATCCTACATGCCCGATTTTTTTTCAACAACTGGCGCAAAATTCATCTTATGTGAGCATTCGCACATACACACGCGATTAATTTTTGTTTTCATTGATTTAACTTTTAATTAACATCAATAGATACTAGAATGCACCTTTTATCTAACACAGGTTACTCTAGTGAACTCAGTTGCGGTCAAAAAGTATCGTGGAGACATTGACGGATTACGAGCAGTCGCCGTCCTCGGGGTGGTCTTATTCCACATAGGTTTTAGTTTTCCTGGTGGTTTCGTTGGAGTAGATGTCTTCTTTGTCATCAGTGGCTACTTAATAACCAAAAACATAACAGGTCAACTTGAACAAAGTTCATTTTCATTCATTCAATTTTATACACGGCGCGCACTCCGGCTGCTTCCAGCTCTATTCTTCGTCGGTGGATTAACCTTAGTAGCGGCGATGGTATTGTTCTCTCCGCAGCAAATGGTAGATTTCGGTAACTCGTTGATATTTTCGGTTATATCCTTATCAAATTTCTTTTTTTGGTTAAATAGTGATTATTTTGACGCATCATCGATGACAAAACCATTGCTACATACCTGGTCACTATCAGTAGAAGAGCAATTTTACTTTGTCTGGCCCGTAATGTTGTTTATTGCATTTAAGTTAAAATCTAAAAACGGCATCATCGCTATAATTTGTGGGACATTTTTCACAAGCATAATCTACTCAGAATCATTGTTACCGACGGAATCGAATAAATCCTATTTTTTGACCACATCAAGAGCGTTTGAATTCGCAGTAGGTGCCATTGTTGTTTTTTTAGAACAAATAAGGCCTATTAAAGAGTCATTTTTAGATATCTTATATATATCTGGTATAACAACTGTTTTATTGTGCATGTTTATGTTCAGTGAAAGCACTTCTTTCCCGGGGTTGATGGCATTACTTCCTTGCCTTGGTGCGAGTATAGCGATTTACTCTGGGAATGCTAAAGCAGCAGTACTGACAAATAATAAAGCAGCCATATACATTGGATTAATAAGCTATTCACTTTATCTTGTTCATTGGCCTGTAATTGTTTATTATAGCTATTTTATATCCTCCCAACCTAATATCACTGACAAATGTGTTATGCTGTTAATCACCATTATCCTTTCACTGGTGACATATTATTTTGTCGAACGAAAATTCAGATTCCACCATGTGAAATTGAATGGATTTACCATTTCGACCATTTATTCATTCGTAATTACTACTATTACCTTGCTTATTATCGCAGGTAAATATTCTAGCGACAGCAAAGGCATGACCTGGCGTGTCGATGACAAATACCAAACCTTAGTTGAAAATGCTGGTCAATATCATTTTGAACAATATGGAGGGCATGGTTATGGTTATAAGGCAGTGATTGGTGATACGCAGATAAAAAAATCTTCAATTATTATCGCTGGTGATAGCTATGCAAATCAGTACGCATTTGGTTTTGATAATTTATTTAAACAAAATCATATAAAAGCTGATACCCTTTTTGCTCATGGATGTCTCATCAGCCGAGACTCTATCAGGACACCAGGTACCGGACCTGATAATCTTTGTGCCAGTCAATACGGCAATCTATATAAATTATTAAAAGGGAATAGCAAACCCTTAATAGTATCTCATTCATGGGATACATCGAAAGATGTTCTTTCCAGTCGTGTAACCGCCGAGAAAATAAGTTTCAAAAATCAGGACGAATACTATACATATGTTATCACTCAGCTTAAGTTATTAAGAAAGGATATAGGAAGTAGGCCATTAATCATTATCGGCTCTCCCCCTCGGGTTGGCGATAAAAATGGCGTTATTTCCTGTATAACCAGGCCTTCATTCGCAACCGGCCCATGCTCAGAACAACTCAATGTAAAAGAGAAAAGTGCCCACTCATACAAACTCAACCAAATGTTGAAAAACACAGCAAAATCAATGGGAAATACTTATTATTTGGATCCGTACGAAGTGCTTTGTAAAGACGGAACATGTCGCTCAATTTTTAATAACAAAATTATGTACTCTGATGGTGGGCATTTATCAAAAGATGGTTCTCTGATGGTTGCGAATGGACTAAAAGACATTATTCTGGATGTGATAGCAAAATAGTTAACCCTGGCGGGCCTTGCCCGCCTAAATTCAGTCACTCTGTTTCATACTGGTAATTTAGAATGCAAAGTACCTCGTAACCTTGGACATTCCCATGAGCTTTACGGCTATATATGTAAAAATGAACGTAGGAATGAAATATGCAAAAACATTCACTAAAGGAGATAATTCATACATATCAACATAATTCTTAACAATGTAAAGCACACCATAATGAACCAAGAAGATCCCAAAAGAACATCTGGCAATATCACTTATGAGAAAGTTACCCTTATGATTCAAAGTTATATATTTAAGGATATTGAATAAGGGCACTGCCCCAATCAAGATAAAAATAGACGTACTGTACCAATGAATATAATTATTTACTTTGCCAGTGGTTACATCATACACTACGGCTATAGAACATATCGCCAATAAGATTAAGGCCTGAATCGCTAGACCTGCTGCTCCCTTTATCTCTAAGACCCCGCGGTCAATTATTAAGTACCCCAAAACAAAATAAACCAAAAACGGGCCAGTGAAATCTTTACCCATTCTGACAATAGCAGCCAAATCAGAAGCAGGGTTAAATATTTTTACCGTAATAACAAAGTAATTAAAGAAAATGCAAATACAGAGAAATATAAATATATTTCTAGCAGACAACCCCTTAAGCATCACTGCGAGAAAGGGCGCTATAAGATACAATTGTATGATTGTATATAAATACCACAATTGCGATGCACCACCATATGACGATGGAAAGATACCATTAAATTTAGTTACGCTAGTTATAATCGCGAGGACGACATCTTTTGAAACAAGATATTGCACAATAAAATTAGTGATTATTGCGTAAAATACCAGCAGGATAATAAACTGGGGAATGCGTTTTTTATAGAATAAAAATGGCTCAATACTTACAAGCTTCGGGAGTACAAACCCGCCTGATATCATCAAAAATAATGGCACACCGAGTCGGTCTATGGTGTAGAAGAGACTACTAGTAGTAACATCAGCAACCCCCGATTTTTCATGGCAATGTGTAATCACAACTAAAATGATTGAAAAAAATCTAATGAAATCAGCCCAGTATTTTCTTTCCATAAATCTTCTAAAGTTAGGATGAAAAATAGGGTGCAACTATACACAACTATAGATTGTTTGCAATAATTAGCCGCATAAGATGTTTCTCAAGGCGTGTTTTTAATTAAATATGTAATCTATTAACTCCGAAGTCAAACCACGCCGAGCGCCGGGATCAGTTTCAAATCCTTTATCACGTATTAGACACTTATGTAGTTATGTAACAGTCTAAGCATTTAATACGCGGCATTAACTCAGGCATTTAGCTTGCTTTAACATTCATGTTGCAGGTAAATGTGTTATTAAATAGCTCGTTTGGCACCACCTGGAACAGCATGCTTAAGCGAGCCGGTATACGCCATCGCCGGGCATATGAATCAAGACACACTTTTGCATGCTGGGCATTAAGCGCCGGGGCTAACCCAAACTTCATTGCCTCGCAGATGGGACACACATCTGCACAGATGGTTTACAACGTTTACGGAAAATGGATGACCGATAATAACGGCAACCAGATGGACATTTTGAACGCTAATTTCGGAGGTAATGCCCCACTCATGCCCCAGGCACAAAATCAGTAAGCAAAAACTCCTTTCAATTCAACGCATCAATCCGCCCACTCAGGCTTATTCATAATATGATCCTGCCAGTCGCGCACTTCCGACTCTTTCACTGCAATATGACGCACAGAAATACGCTCGCCATGCATCGCGGCTTTTGAGCCCGTCAGCAGCGGATGCCACTCCGGCAGACCTTTCCCTTCCGCCAGCAGGCGATAGGCGCAGGTGTGGGGTAACCATTCGAAGGTGGGTAAATTCTCGCGGGTGAGTTTGATGCAGTCCGGTTCATAGTCGAAGCGGCGTTCGTAGTTACGGCACTGACAGGTTTTGATGTTCAGCTGACGGCAGGCAACGTTGGTGAAATAGATTTCATCCGTGTCTTCATCCATCAGTTTATGCAGGCAGCATTGCCCGCAGCCATCGCACAGCGATTCCCACTCGGCGTCTGTCATTTCGTCGAGAGTTTTGCTTTGCCAGAAAGGTAATTCGCTCATAAGGATGTCCACATCAAAAATCAGGGTGCACCTTATAACCAGTCTGGCACAGGGATGCAAGTTTTGCCGCCCAATGAGGGCGGCAAGAAGGGATTACAGTACGCGCGTAGAAAGGGAAAGGCCATTGAAATGTACGGTCAGCTCATCGCCACTCAACAGAGGTCCCACGCCTTCCGGCGTGCCGGTCAACACCACATCGCCCGGCTTAAGGGTGAAGAAGCGGCTCATATAGGCAATCAGCGGGATGATTTTATGGATCATGTCTGCCGTCGTTCCCTGCTGGCGCACCTCGCCGTTAACCGTTAACGCCAGCGGCGTATTCTGCGGATCGCTTTCGAATTCGGTAGCCGGAATAAATCCAGAAATCGGGCAGGAATTATCAAAGCCTTTGGCCTTTTCCCACGGTTGCCCCGCTTTCTTCATTTTCCCCTGCACATCGCGCAGCGTGAGATCCAGCGCCACACCATAGCCCGCAATCGCTTTCTGAACGTGTTCTTCGGTTGCCTGGCGCAATGTTGCGCCAATCAGCACCGCCAGTTCGACTTCATGATGCACAGAGCCCAGCCCTTGCGGCAACACCAGCGGTTGACGAATATCGCAAAGCGCCGTTTCTGGTTTGATAAACAACACCGGTTCATCCGGAATCGCGCTGCCCATTTCCTGAATGTGCTTTGCGTAATTACTGCCGACACAAACAACTTTGCTGACCGGATAATCCAGCAACGCACCTTGCCAGTTATGATGCTGATACATTTGTTTCCCCTATTCGTTTTTCAAACATAATTGTTATAACTAATAGACTCATTTATCGACCAACATCAATAACTGCCCAGGATTAATCTTGTGGCTTTCCTGATTCGGCCAGATGCTGTTTCAGTAAATTCTCAGGCGGTGGTGGGATCTGTAAATAATATCCCTGATCTTTGAGGGCCTGTTTTACCTTCTCAAGATCGGCATTCACCAGCTGTTTACGCCCGTCCAGCGGCAGCATCATCGCCAACTGCGGTTGGCCGAAGCCGTTCATCAGTTCCTCAGGTACGCGGGAAAAATCGTCTCTTTTTTCGACATAAAGATAGGTTTGGTCGCGTTTAGCGCTCCGGTAGATCACACAAAACATACTTTTACTCTTAATTAAGCCCGTGGTGACTTGCCTCTATATATCAGTGACTATAACATGCCTGATAGTCTTCGGAATATCACCGCATTGTGCTGGATGATAAATAGCAAATTGAGTAAGGCCAGGATGTCAAACACGCCAATCGAACTTAAAGGCAGTAGTTTCACTTTATCAGTGGTGCATTTGCATGAGGCAAATCCCGAGATTATTCGTCAGGCGTTAGAGGACAAGGTGGCTCAGGCTCCGGCTTTTTTTCGTCACGCGCCGGTGGTGGTAAACGTCAGTAGTCTGGAAGAGACGACCCAATGGCAGCCGTTGCAGCAGGCGATTAACGCTGCGGGCTTGCGTATTGTGGGCGTGAGCGGCGCAAAGAACCCGCGCATGAAAGCGGAAATCGACAAAGCGGGTCTGCCTTTACTCACTGAGGGTAAAGAAAAAATCGCCCGCCCTGCTCCCGTCGAGCCTCAACCCCAGCCTGAACCAGCCCCAACTGTTAGCACGATCACAAAAACGCGATTGATTGATATGCCGGTTCGTTCCGGTCAGCGCATTTATGCGCCAAACTGTGATCTGATTGTTACAAATCACGTGAGCGCAGGCGCTGAGCTTATCGCCGATGGTAACATTCATGTGTATGGCATGATGCGGGGACGGGTGCTGGCTGGCGCTGCTGGCGATCGAGAGGCACAGATTTTTTGTACACATCTGGCAGCGGAATTAATGTCCATTGCCGGGGAATATTGGCTGAGCGATCAAATCCCAGCCGAGTTTTATGGCAAAGCGGCACGTCTGCGTTTAGACGATAGCGCTTTGACAATTCAATCGTTTAATTAATCCCTTTTAACAAGGAATTTCTATGGCACGCATTATTGTTGTGACTTCGGGTAAAGGGGGCGTGGGCAAAACCACCTCCAGCGCGGCCATCGCGACTGGTTTGGCGCAGAAGGGAAAGAAAACTGTCGTTATCGACTTCGATATCGGCCTGCGAAACCTCGACCTGATTATGGGCTGTGAACGCCGCGTTGTGTATGATTTCGTTAACGTTATTCAGGGCGATGCTACACTGAACCAGGCGCTGATCAAAGATAAGCGCACGGAAAACCTGTTTATTCTCCCGGCGTCCCAGACGCGTGATAAAGACGCATTGACCCGCGAAGGCGTCGAGAAAGTGCTCGACGAACTGAAGAAGATGGAGTTCGACTTTGTTGTCTGCGACTCCCCGGCGGGTATCGAAACCGGCGCATTGATGGCGCTCTATTTCGCGGATGAAGCGATTATCACCACCAACCCGGAAGTCTCTTCCGTGCGTGACTCCGACCGCATTCTGGGCATTCTGGCCTCGAAATCGCGTCGTGCGGAAAACGGTGAAGACCCAATCAAAGAACACCTTCTGCTGACCCGCTACAATCCGGGTCGCGTAAACAAAGGCGATATGCTGAGCATGGAAGATGTGCTGGAAATTCTGCGCATCAAACTGGTCGGCGTTATCCCGGAAGATCAGTCTGTACTGCGTGCATCCAACCAGGGTGAACCGGTTATTCTGGATGCGGTGTCCGATGCAGGTAAAGCCTACGCCGACACCGTAGATCGTCTGTTGGGAGAAGAACGTCCTTTCCGCTTCATTGAAGAAGAGAAGAAAGGTTTCCTCAAACGCCTGTTCGGAGGATAAATTATGGCATTACTCGACTTTTTTCTCTCACGAAAAAAGAGCACCGCGAATATCGCGAAAGAACGCTTACAAATTATTGTGGCAGAACGTCGCCGCAGCGATGCTGAACCGCATTACCTGCCGCAGCTGCGTAAGGACATCCTGGAAGTCATTTGCAAATACATTCAGATTGACCCGGAAATGGTGACCGTACAGTTGGAGCAGAAAGACGGGGATATCTCGATTCTGGAACTTAACGTGACCCTACCGGAAGCGGAAGAATCTAAGTCCTGATATTGCTGGTCGATGTGAGAAAAAACCCCGGAAGGCGCAGGCCACCGGGGTTTCTTTTTTAGCGCGGATACTCAGCGAGCAGCGCGTCAAGACGGCCACTCAGCAGCTCGCCACGCCACCCGGAGATCATCTCTGGTGCGCTGGCAAAGGTTTTCAGTTGCCAGTGCCAGTTCAGCAACTGGTTAATCTGGCGACGCGACGCCAGCAGTTCAGCACTGACCCCAGATTCCTGCCCTACTTCCTGCACCAGCGCTTTAATTTCTTTGAACGCTTTGCGATAGCCTGGCATGTCCATCAGATTCAGCAACGGCTCCGGCAATGCGTCATCTGGCAGCGCCTGCGCTTTTGCCACCAGGCTTAGCAGCGTTTTACCATGGAAGCGGATTTCACTACCGGAAAGGCCCAGGCTGTCCAGTTCGCCCATGCTGCCTGGCATATAGCGCGCCACGCTCCACAGATGTTCTTCACGCACCACAAAATTCACTGCCAGATCGCGCTCACGGGCTTTGCGCAGACGCCAGTCGGCCAGCAGTTGCAGACACGCCAGCTGACGCGTACGCAGCTGCCAGGCGTTGGTGATGTCGCGCCAGGCTTCCGCCGGGTCAACCACTTCCTGACGAC
Source organism: Pseudocitrobacter sp. 73 (assembly GCF_008369545.1). Classification (NCBI taxonomy): domain Bacteria; kingdom Pseudomonadati; phylum Pseudomonadota; class Gammaproteobacteria; order Enterobacterales; family Enterobacteriaceae; genus Pseudocitrobacter; species Pseudocitrobacter sp. 73. Next base: position 370,575 of record NZ_VTZO01000008.1, read on the forward strand.
GCTGCTGCATGAGAAGGCACTCATCCAGTGCGGCGTCTAAGCGCTCTGCCTGCTCAGTTTCCGCCATCAGCTTGTGCGCGATAGGCAGCAGATACCAGACGTCTGCGGCCGCATAGATGCATTGACGCTCGGTAAGCGGGCGCGCCAGCCAGTCAGTACGCGATTCACTTTTGTCCAGTTTGATGCCGGTATACTCTTCCACCATTGCCGCAAAGCCCCAGGACATCGGGCGGCCGCAAAACGCCGCCAGAATTTGGGTATCAATCAGCGGTTTTGGCATTGAACCGAAAACATTCAGAAACACTTCCAGATCTTCACTGCCCGCGTGCAGGAACTTCGTGATACGGGTGTCCTGCAAAATTGCCTGTAACGGAGACCAGTCGGTAATGCCGAGTGGATCGATAAGCGACGTTTGCTGACCATCAAACAACTGAATGAGCCCCAGTTGCGGATAATAGGTACGGGTACGGACAAACTCGGTGTCCAGCGCGATGGAAGTGACCTGCGAAACGGCTTCGCACAAGGTGCTCAGCGCTTCGTTGGTGGTGATCATCTGATAGTTCAAATCATACTCTCTTAGATTGCGCCCAATAAAAACGCCGGCATAGCCGGCGTCTGGCGACTTAGAAATGTCTCAGCCTTTATTCTCTACTTTAGCACGGGCTTCGTCACGTAATTCTCGTCTCAAAATCTTACCAACGTTAGACTTCGGTAATTCATCACGGAATTCGACAAGTTTCGGCACTTTATAGCCCGTTAACTGGCGACGGCAGAAGGTGATGAGCGCGTCATCGGTTAACGAGGCGTCCTTTTTGACAACAAAAATCTTGACGGTTTCACCACTGCTACCCGCCGGTACGCCGACTGCCGCCACTTCCTGAACGCCGGGATGCTTCATCACGACATCTTCAATTTCATTCGGATACACATTGAAGCCAGAGACCAGAATCATATCCTTTTTACGATCGACAATGCGCAGGAAGCCCTCGTCATCCATCACCGCAATATCGCCGGTATGCAGCCAGCCGTCTTTGATGATTTCATCCGTCGCGTCCGGGCGCTGCCAGTAGCCAAGCATCACCTGCGGCCCTTTCACGCACAGTTCACCCGGCTCGCCGTGCGCCACTTCGTTATCGTCGTCATCCACCAGCTTGACGTCGGTGGACGGCACCGGCAGACCAATACTGCCGCTGTGATAATCGATATCGTGCGGGTTGACGCTCACCAGCGGCGAGCACTCCGTCAGGCCGTAACCTTCCAGCAAGTACTGCCCGGTCAGTTTTACCCAGCGTTCGGCAACCGCATTTTGTACCGGCATGCCGCCGCCCGCCGAAAGATGGAGTGTCGAAAAATCGAGTTGCTGGAACTCTTTGTTGTTCAGCAGCGCGTTGAACAACGTATTCACCCCAGTCATCGCGGTAAACGGATATTTTGCCAGCTCTTTCACCAGCCCCGGAATATCACGCGGGTTGGTGATTAACACGTTCTTACCGCCCAGCTCAATAAACAGCAGGCAGTTCATGGTGAGCGCAAAGATGTGATAGAGCGGCAGAGCGGTGATTACCAGCTCCGTACCGCGATGCAATAACGGCCCGTAGGTAGCGTTAACCTGTTCGAGGTTGGCCAGCATATTGCGGTGCGTGAGCATTGCGCCTTTCGCCACACCAGTGGTGCCGCCAGTGTATTGCAGAAAAGCGAGATCGTCGGTGGTAATGTCGGGTTTAACGTACTGGAGGCGATAGCCGTTATGCAGCGCGCGACGGAAAGAGATAGCATCCGGCAGATGGTATTTCGGCACCAGGCGCTTGATATACTTCACCACAAAGTTAACCAGCGTACCTTTCGCGGTGGAAAGCTGATCGCCCATACGCGTGAGAATAACGTGCTTCACCTGGGTTTTATCGACAACCTTTTCCAGGGTATGGGCAAAGTTGGAGACAATGACAATCGCTGCCGCCCCGCTATCGTTGAGCTGATGTTCCAGTTCACGTGGGGTATAGAGTGGGTTGACGTTCACCGCAATCATCCCCGCACGCAGAATACCAAACAGTGCAACCGGATACTGCAGCAAGTTGGGCATCATCAGCGCAACGCGATCGCCTTTCTGCAACCCCAGCCCTTGCTGAAGATAGGCGGCGAATGCACGACTGCGCTCTTCAAGTTTACGAAACGTCATCACTTCGCCCATGTTGACGAACGCGGGCTGGTCAGCATAGCGCGTCGTGGCATGTTCGAAGAGTTCAACCAGGGATTGATAACGGTCAGGATTGATATCCGCCGGAACATCGGACGGATAACGGTTGAGCCAAACCTTCTTCAAAGTATCACCTCTAAAATGCGTATTCGTCGTCATCACAACCCCAATTAATAAACCATCCTTTAACATAATATTAACTCAGCGTACCAGTTTATTAATTACACAAATTGCAGGTTGCGAAGCGCGTCACTTTTTATTTTTTTATGTCCGTGTGAATAAAGAAACAGCGGGCTAGCCGCTGTTTCTTTCCTTTTACAAATCAATTCATTATTCAGTAACGATAGTTTGTACCTGAGCGGGGCCGGGGTTATACCATCCCCAGCCACCATAACCGTAACCCCCACGCCACGGATGTGGGCCGTAGAACCAGGGATCAATCGGCTGCGGCGGCATCACCACCTGCTGGGTCACGCGCCAGCGTTTATAGCCGGTGACCTGAACGCGAAGATAGTTGTAAGCGGTATTGCCAATCTTGCCTTCCACCGTTCCCGCTATAGGGCCAACGACCGTCACCAGTTGCCCACGGAAATCGACGGGGTCGAGGAAGCCGTTAACATCAGCATAAATTCGCCCGCGTGAAGGTTCGCCAAGGATGGGACGCGCGCCGCTGTCGAGCGGCACGGTAGCAATTTCCAGACGCGTATTGCCGTTGGTGTTCTGTACATTAACCACTTTCCCACCGAAACGGGATTCCTGGCCGACATACAGCTGCGGCGATGCCATTACGCGCACCAGATCCTGCTGCGGCGTTGGGCTACTGCCCTTAATAGCATCCGGCACGCTGACGCAGCCACTCAGTGCGACGGCAATAAGCCCCGCAAGAGCAATGCGAACGACCGCTTTTTGACCCGCCATGATGCAACTCCTTTTTCTCAGTATTTACTTACTAAGATTCATTCACGGCCCGGAAGTTTCTTCCATGCCACTTCGTTGCGTAAATATTTAGGTTCGGCTTTCTCAACGGCGACGGTTTTACCCTGCTCCAGCAGATAAACCGCGATGGGCAACATGTCTTCGGCTGCGGGCAGTAACACCTCGCCATCGGTTATCGTGAGGTGCGTGGCGTCGGCGGCCAGTTCAGGCCATGCCGGCCAACCGGTTCCCACGGTTACCCATTCACCAGATAATTGCATGAGACGTTCTTTAACCGCTTCGGGTTTTAGCACCGCTTCACTCTCTTCGCCGTGCCAGATACCCTGCTCGTCGCGAACGTATTCCGCCCAGTAAACTTCGCCCATTCGCGCATCAATGGCTGCCAGAACACGCGTCGCCCCGCGTTTACGGAACGCGCCCTGCGCCATTGTCGCAAGTGTCGAGACGCCAATCATCGGCAGTTCAGCGCCCAGTGCCAGGCCTTGCGCGATACCAATACCGATACGCACGCCGGTAAAACTGCCCGGCCCACGGCCAAACGCCAGCGCGTCCAGCTCTGCTAAGGTGACGCCGCTTTGGCTAAGAATATCCTGCACCACAGGCAGAATGCGTTGGGTGTGTTCACGAGGACAGAGTTCAAAATGAGCACAGATTTCACCGGTGTTCCACAGGGCAGCCGAGCAGGCTTCTGTGGCGGTGTCGATAGCCAGAATTCGCATGATTCGTCGCGCTCTCGCAATTGCAGATCAATAAAATGGCGCGCATCTTAGCACACTTTGTACCAGGCTGCGCCCTTGTTAACGAATGGATGACATCGCCAGGAAACGAACGGCGCGCCCGATATCTCGCGTGCGCGGCGCTGGCGGCAGGCTGGCAAGGAAGGTTGCGCCATAGGGGCGCATCACCAGACGGTTGTCGCAAATAACCAGCACGCCGCGATCGTCGGTGTCGCGAATCAAACGTCCAACCCCCTGCTTGAGAGTAATGACTGCATCCGGAAGCTGAACGTCTTCAAACGGATCGCCGCCACGCAGCCGACAATCTTCCATTCGCGCCTTCAACAATGGGTCATCGGGTGAGGTAAACGGCAGTTTGTCGATGATCACCAGTGAGAGCGCATCACCACGCACGTCCACACCTTCCCAGAAACTGCTGGTCGCCACCAGTAGCGCATTACCCGCGCTGACGAACTGCTGTAAGAGCTGCCCTTTGCTGGTTTCGCCCTGTAACAACACCGGTAGCGTCATGGTGGCGCGGAACTGCTCCGCCAGGTCACGCATCATGGCGTGTGAGGTGCAAAGCATAAAACAGCGCCCATCGTTGGCTTCGATGATCGGTTTTAACATGGCCGCCAGATGACGCGCCGCGCCTGGCTGATTAGGTAACGGCAGGTTGCGCGGTACGCACAGCAGCGCCTGATGCGCATAGTCGAACGGGCTCGGCAACAGCAACGAATGGGCTTCACCGATACCCAGGCGATCGGTGAAATGATGCAGATCGTCGTTCACCGATAAGGTGGCCGAGGTAAAAATCCAGCTGCCCGGCTTCTGTGCCATCACTTCTTTGAATTTATCGGCTACCGTGAGCGGCGTTAGCGCCATCGTAAAGTGGCGCGAGTTGCACTCATACCAGTAGCTGTAACCCGGCTGGTTGACGTCTTTCAGCCGCTTGAGTCGCGCACGATACAGCGTCGCACGTTCAAAGGCTGCGTCCAGCAAGGCGGAACGCCCCAGCGACAGTTTGGCGACGTCATAGCAGAGCTCCAGCGCATCATCTAACAGCAAAAGCGCGCGCTGAATGGTGTTATCCGCCAGCAGTTCACGCAGATTCCCGCGATAGCCAGGGTCGCCCAGCTGCAGGCGGAAATCCTGGGTGGCCTGCGCCAGGCGGTCGGCACATTTTTGCAATTGCTGGGTATCTTTCAGTTCCGTTCGGTACGCGATAGTGATGTCTTTGGCAAGGTCTAACAGCTGTCGGCTGGAGAGCGACTGGCCAAAATACTGGCTGGCGATATCCGGAAGCTGATGCGCTTCATCGAAAATCATCACTTCGGCTTCAGGAATGAGTTCGCCGAAACCGCTCTCTTTGACCACCATATCGGCCAGAAACAGGTGATGGTTGACCACCACCACATCGGCGTCCATCGCTTTTTTACGCGCCTTCACCACAAAGCAGTCGGCGTACTGGGGGCAGTCGCTACCGAGGCAGTTGTCATTGGTGCTGGTCACCAGCGGCCAGGCTTGTGAGTCTTCCGCGACGCTGACACAGGTGCTGATGTCGCCATCAAGCGTTTGATTCGCCCACGATCGCAGCAGAATAACGTCGCTTAAGGTGTTGACGGGCAGATCGCCGCCCGCCAGCGCCTGCTGTTCAAGACGTTCAATACACAAGTAGTTCGAACGCCCTTTCAGCAATGCCAGTTTGCCTTTGAATTCCAGGGCTTTCGCCACCGTTGGTAAATCACGGCTGTAGAGTTGATCCTGCAACGCTTTTGAGCCGGTAGAGATAATCACTTTTTTATCGGCGCGCAGCGCGGGCGCAAGGTAGGCGTAGGTTTTCCCGGTGCCGGTTCCCGCTTCCACCACTAACGGCTCGCCGTCGCAGATTGCCTGCGCAACGGCGTGCGCCATCTGGCGCTGCGGTTCGCGTGGTTTAAAACCGGTAATCGCTTTCGCTAACTGACCGTCTGCTGCAAAATCGTCCGTCACACTGCCCCCTGTTTATTTGGACAGTGATTATGTCAGGCTGACCGTCCTTTCGCCAGTCGAACGGATGACGACCGGGCAACAATATGGCACTCTTGCGCACGTAAAGGAATTTCAACAGAGGAAACTGCAATGACGATTACGCGTATTGATGCCGAAGCCCGCTGGTCTGATGTCGTGATTCACAACCAGACGCTGTACTACACCGGGGTACCGGAAAATCTGCAAGCAGATGCTTACGAGCAAACGGCGAACACCCTGGCGCAGATTGACGCGATTTTGCAAAAACAGGGCAGCGATAAAACCAAAATTCTCGATGCGACGATTTTTCTCGCCAACGGAGATGATTTCGCCGCAATGAACAAAGCGTGGGATGAATGGGTTGTTGCGGGCCATGCGCCGGTGCGTTGCACCGTGCAGGCCAGACTGATGAAAGCGGAGTATAAGGTCGAAATTAAAATTATCGCCGCGGTGTAACGTCTTACTCTTCTTCATCCTCATCTTCAAAACGCGCCACAATCTGCTCGCCCGTGTGGGTGGCGCGAATTTCTGCGGCGACCTGCGCAATCGCTTCGCCGCTACTCATACCCTGAGAAATGAGGTCATGAATACGTTCTACCGCTTGTTGTTGCTGCTCGTGGGTCAGCGAAGGTAATCCTGCAAACATGTTTGACTCCTGCTACATTGTTGGCGCTTATTATTTCACGCTGCTTGGGTTTGAGGAAGATGTTACTCCCGTCAATGATTACGTTACCGTGGCGACAGGATGCCGCTGAGCACTATTTCGCGCCGTTAAGCCACCAGCCATGGGCGATGCTTCTGCATTCGGGCCATGCGGACCATCCACACAGTCGTTACGACATTCTGGTTGCGCAACCTCTCACTACCCTGGTGACGCAGGGCGAAACAACCACGATTACGCGCGGCAGTGAGCATACCGAATCCACACAGGATCCGCTCTCGCTTTTACAGGCAGAGCTTGATGCCCAGGCATTCAATACCGATTCGCTTCCTGATATGCCGTTTATCGGCGGTGTGCTGGGGCTTTTCGGCTATGATTTAGGTCGCCGCTTTGAACGTCTTCCATGCCATGCACACTCAGACATCGACCTGCCGGATATGGCGGTGGGTATTTATGACTGGGCGATGATTGTCGATCATCATCGCCAAACGGTAACGCTGGTAAGCCAGAATAATGCGCAGGAGCGCCTGGACTGGTTGCTAAGCCAGCAGAGGCAATCGACTTCGCCCTTTGCACTGACCTCCAGATGGCAGGCAAACATGAGCCGCGAGACGTATGGCGAGAAATTCCGTCAGGTGCAGGCGTATCTGCATAGCGGCGATTGTTATCAGGTCAACCTCGCTCAGCGTTTTCAGGCGAATTATACCGGCGATGAATGGCAGGCTTTCGTTCAGCTTAACCGCACTAACCGCGCACCGTTCAGCGCCTTTATCCGGCTTGATGAAGGGGCGATATTAAGCCTGTCACCGGAGCGGTTTATTCTGCTGGAACACGGCGAGATTCAGACGCGCCCGATTAAAGGCACCCTTCCCCGCCTGGCCGACGCCACTGAAGATGCAGCACAGGCTGAACGCCTGGCGAACTCGCCGAAAGATCGCGCCGAAAATCTGATGATTGTCGATTTGATGCGCAACGATATTGGCCGCGTCGCGGTGCCGGGCAGCGTTCGTGTGCCTGAACTGTTTGTGGTCGAGCCCTTCCCGGCGGTGCACCATTTGGTGAGTACCATCACCGCGACCTTACCGGATATGCTCCACGCCAGCGACCTGTTGCGCGCCGCATTCCCCGGCGGTTCGATTACCGGTGCGCCGAAAGTGCGGGCCATGCAGATTATCGACGAACTCGAACCGCATCGCCGTAACGTCTGGTGCGGTAGCATCGGGTATATCAGCGCCTGCGGCAACATGGATACCAGCATCACCATTCGCACCGTCACCGCCTGGCGCGGGCAGGTTTACTGTTCTGCCGGGGGTGGTATCGTAGCAGACAGCAACGAAGCCGCGGAATATCAGGAAACGTTTGATAAAGTTAACCGTATTCTGCAACAACTGGAGTCGTAACCATGGCATCCCCTGCTCTGAACCTGGATGATTTTCTCTCGCGCTTTCAACTGCTGCGCCCACAGGCGAACCGCCTGGCGGTTAACCAGCGGCAGGCGGCAGTGCTGGTGCCCATCGTTCGGCGGCCCGAACCGGGTTTGCTGTTAACCCAGCGTTCAGCGAAGTTGCGCAAACATCCAGGCCAGGTGGCCTTTCCCGGCGGCGCGGTCGACAGTACCGATGCATCACTGATTGCCGCCGCATTGCGTGAGGCGCAGGAAGAGGTCGCCATCCCGCCTGAGAGCGTGGAGATAATCGGTATGCTGCCGCCGGTCGATAGCGTTACCGGTTTTCAGGTCACGCCTGTCGTCGGCGTGATTCCGCCAAATCTGCACTATCACGCCAGCGTCGATGAAGTGTCATCGGTATTTGAAATGCCGTTGGCGGAGGCGCTGCGGCTCGGGCGCTACCATCCACTCGATATTCATCGCCGCGGTGATTCACACCGTGTATGGCTTTCGTGGTACCAGCACTATTTTGTCTGGGGAATGACCGCCGGCATTATTCGTGAACTGGCGCTACAGGTAGGCCTGAAACCCTGACTATACTTAGCGCAACAGCAAGATGTTCGGCATTAGTAAAACAGGATCGATTCATTAGTTTAATTCATGTGAATAGTTCAGCCGAATATCCGGTTCCCTCATACACTATGCGCAATTATAACATCGTTGCCGTAACACGCTGGTAACCCTGTCAGGAGTAAGAAAGTGATTAGTATATTCGACATGTTCAAGGTGGGGATTGGCCCCTCATCTTCCCATACTGTAGGGCCGATGAAAGCGGGCAAGCAGTTCGTCGATGACCTGGTCGAAAAAGGTTTGATTGATGATGTTACCCGCGTCGCGGTTGACGTCTACGGTTCGCTCTCGTTAACCGGTAAAGGTCACCATACTGATATCGCCATTATTATGGGCCTTGCGGGCAATCAGCCTGCGACGGTCGATATTGATGCTATTCCCGCGTTTATTCGCGACGTCGAAACCCGTGGTCGTCTGCTGCTGGCTCAGGGTCGCAAAGAAGTCGATTTCCCGAAAGATAACGGCATGCGCTTCCACAACGGCAACCTGCCTCTGCATGAAAACGGTATGCAGATCCACGCCTGGGCGGGTGAAACGGAAGTCTACAGCAAAACCTATTATTCCATCGGCGGCGGTTTTATTGTTGATGAGGAGCATTTCGGCAAAGAGGCGGTCGATGAGGTGAAAGTGCCTTACCCGTTCGCGTCCGCGACCGAAATGCTGAACTACTGCAAAGAGACCGGGCTGTCACTTTCTGGCATGGTGATGCAGAACGAACTGGCGCTGCACAGCAAGAAAGAGATTGAAGAGTACTTTGCTAATGTCTGGCAAACCATGCAGGCCTGTATCGACCGTGGTATGAACACCGAAGGTGTCTTGCCAGGCCCGCTGCGTGTTCCGCGTCGCGCCTCCGCGCTGCGCCGTCTGCTGGTCGCCAGTGATAAGCTCTCTAACGACCCGATGAACGTGGTCGATTGGGTGAATATGTTCGCGCTGGCGGTGAACGAAGAGAACGCCGCCGGGGGCCGCGTGGTCACTGCGCCTACCAATGGTGCCTGCGGAATTGTGCCAGCAGTACTCGCCTATTACGATCACTTTATTGAATCCGTCAGCCCGGATATCTACATCCGCTACTTCCTCGCCGCCGGGGCGATTGGCGCACTTTATAAAATGAACGCCTCTATTTCCGGTGCCGAAGTGGGTTGTCAGGGTGAAGTGGGCGTGGCCTGCTCCATGGCGGCAGCGGGCCTCGCAGAACTGCTGGGCGCCAGCCCGGAACAGGTTTGCGTGGCGGCTGAAATTGGCATGGAACACAACCTGGGGCTCACCTGTGACCCGGTAGCGGGTCAGGTTCAGGTACCGTGCATTGAACGTAACGCTATCGCTTCTGTGAAAGCGATTAACGCCTCGCGCATGGCAATGCGCCGTACCAGCGAGCCGCGCGTCTCTCTCGATAAAGTCATCGAAACGATGTATGAAACCGGGAAAGATATGAACGCCAAATACCGCGAAACCTCCCGCGGCGGACTGGCGATCAAAGTACAATGTGACTAACCCCTCCTCGCCCATCTTCGGATGGGCGATTTATTTCTCTCTTTTATCTCACTTTTTTCTTCCCGCACCGCTAAACTTGCTTGTGTTGCCGTAAAAGGCTCTGGCCGGGTATTGAGCATCGGATATGCAATCTGCGCACTGGATAGTAAAACAATATCTCCATAAGCGTATTCTTCTCTGTGCCCTGGTGGCGCTGGGCGTCTTTGCGCTTACGCTGAGTATTGGATTTATTTTACAGCGTAGCGAAAATAAACAGCAGATCGAAAGCTACACCCTGCGCGCAGTGAACACGATGGATAAGATCCTGCAGAATCTGGAAAAAGAGCATGTTCGCCTGCAACCGCTTATCGGAAAACCGTGTAATGACAGCCTGTTACAGCTTCGTCAACAAGTTGCCACCTTAAAAACCGCCCGATCTATTTTTCTCGTCAAGGACGGTATTCTCTACTGCTCCAGCGCCTTCGGCGAACGCGATATTCCGTTGCGCAAACTGCAGCCAAGGTTGGCGGACAGCAAGCCAAAAATGATCCTGACCATAGATCGTTCGCTGGTCAAAGGAAGTCCCGTGTTGATGCAGTGGTTTCCGGCGGCGCAGGACGACCAAAATGGCGTGGTTATCGGCATTAACATTGATTTAGTCAGCGAGATGATTCTCGACCCTTTCCCGCCGCTCATTACCCGTACCAGTCTGGGCATCGATAACGCCTATTACATGGATGGCGTCGGCATTACCGAACAGCGATTACAGCGTAAGGGCGAGATGTTCTATTCACAGGCATCCCGGGCATACCCTTTCAGCATTGCTGTTAGCGGCCCCTCATTCTGGACGCTGGCGCTGCATGAGTTACCCGGCAGGTTACCGTTGGCGCTGATCTTCAGCTTGCTTTTTGCCTGGATAACCTGGATTGCCACCGCCAGACGCATGAGTTTCTCCTGGGAAATCAACATGGGCATTGCCCAGCGCGAGTTCACGCTTTTCTGCCAGCCGCTGCTGAACACCCGCGCCCAGCGTTGTGACGGCGTGGAGATCCTGCTGCGCTGGAATAATCCACGGCTGGGGCCCATCGCCCCAGATGTGTTTATCCCTATTGCCGAAGCCAAAAACCTTATCCTGCCGCTTACCCGTTATGTGCTGAATGAAACGGCACAACAGCTGCACTACTTTCCCGCAGACCCTAAGTTCCATATTGGCATCAACGCGGCTGCAGCGCATTTCCGTGACGACAAACTGCTGCTTGCAGACCTTAATAACCTGTGGTTTAGCGTAAATCCTGCCGTTCAGTTAACCATCGAACTGACCGAGCGCGATGCGCTGCACGACGTGAACAGTGAACTTTTACGCGAACTGCACAGCAGGAAAGTCCAGCTGGCGATTGATGATTTCGGTACCGGCAACAGTTCGCTCTCATGGCTTGAGAAACTGCATCCCGATGTGCTGAAAATTGATAAGTCGTTTACCCATGCGATTGGCACCGATGCGGTCAATTCGACGGTAACGGACATTATCATTGCGCTGGGTCAACGTTTGAATATTGAGCTGGTTGCGGAAGGGGTGGAAACGCCGGAGCAGGCAAACTATTTGCAGCGCCACGGCGTCCATTTACTGCAAGGTTATCTCTACGCGCCGCCAATGCCACTGGCGGAATTCCCCCAGTGGCTGGCGAAGCATAACGGGCTACCTGCACCCGTTACGCCTTAAAGGCCCATGTTATTCTTCTTCGTCATGTTCTGACGGTTGCTTCACCACGCGAACTTGATCGATGCGGTAGTTATTGGCTTCAGTGATGGTTATCTGTAACGGCGCGAGCTCAATCACATCGCCCACTTTCGGGATATGGCCGTTAACGGCAATCACCAGGCCCGCGACGGTAGCGATATCTTCTTCCTCGTTCACCAGGTTATCGATCCCCAGCGCCTGTTGCAGCGCGTGAAGGTCAGTACCGCCCTTCACCACCCAGCCTTCGCCATCGGCGACGATTTCCGGGGTTTCATCGGCATCAGGGAATTCACCGGCGATAGCTTCCAGTACGTCCAGCGGTGTCACCAGCCCCTGCACCACACCAAACTCGTTGGTGACGATAACAAAGCTGCCTTTTGCCCGACGCAGCACGCCCAACAGGTTAATTGGGTCAAGCGTATCCGGCACCACAATGGCCGGGTGGGCTGAGGCAATTGCCGCCACGTCATCACCCGCTTCCAGCGCCACCAGCATCTCTTTGGCACGCACGATACCAATAACTTCATCCAGTTCGCCACGACACACCGGGAACAGGCTGTGCGGCGACGAAAGCAGCTGTTCGCGGATTTCATCTTTGCTGAGGTCGGCATCGACCCAACTGATTTCACCGCGCGGCGTCATGATGCTACGCAGGGAACGCGAAGCCAGCGTCAGCACGCCGTTAATCATATAGCGTTCTTCTTCCGCAAACGCCCCTTCCGGCACTGATACAGGCGTTGGGTTATCACCTTCCTGTTGCGGGCTGGCCTGCTTACGGCTGCCCATCAGGCGCAGAATGGCATCCGCAGTACGCGCGCGCAGCGGCAGCGTGGACTGGTGACGAATGAAGTTACGACGCGCAATCTGGTTAAACAGTTCGATAATGATGGAGAAACCAATCGCCGCGTACAGGTAGCCTTTCGGAATATGGAAACCGAAGCCTTCTGCCACAAGGCTCAAACCGATCATCAGCAGGAAGCTCAGACAGAGCACCACGACCGTCGGATGCTGGTTGACAAAATTCGTCAGCGGTTTGGAAGCCAGCAGCATCACACCCATCGCAATCACCACGGCCGCCATCATGACAGGCAGATCGTTCACCATCCCCACGGCGGTAATGACCGCATCCAGAGAGAAGACGGCATCCAGCACCACAATTTGCAGCACCACGACCCAGAAGCTGGCGTAGCCTTTGCCGTGACCGGCATCGTGCTGACGGTTTTCCAGCCGTTCATGAAGCTCGGTTGTCGCCTTGAACAACAGGAACAGACCACCCAGCAGCATGATCAAATCTCGCCCGGAAAACGAGTAATCCCATACGCTAAACAGCGGCGCGGTGAGCGTGACCATCCACGAGATCACCGAAAGCAGGCCCAGACGCATAATCAGCGCCAACGACAGACCAATCAGGCGCGCTTTATCACGCTGTTTTGGCGGCAGTTTATCCGCAAGGATCGCGATAAAGACCAGGTTATCAATACCCAGTACGATCTCCAGGACGACTAGCGTCAACAAACCGGCCCAGATTGACGGGTCCATTAACAATTCCATGAGCGACTCCAGCTAACAAGATGACGCGTCATCGCGCTGTCAGATACAGGCGTGACAATTTCAGACAAAAGTGAACGGTGGCGCGGCTGGCCGGGATGTACTGCACAAATGTGCGATGTGAATGTGAAAAGGCGTCGGTGACGGTCCATACTTTGGGCTACAGCCCTATACTCCTGCAAAATTAAACGGAAGCTAAACATAGCAAAATCTGATCACAATTTGGCAAAGATTTACCTGTCTTTGCAATAAGTAGGGTTATTTTTTGCGCCGCAAAATAATCGCCCACCTTTGACTAAATTACGGATCTTCATCACATTAATTATTTTTTCACTATCTAAAATAATTCTCGGTAGTTATTAATTTTTTCTCTCAAACCCTTATCTGAATCGATTCGGTCACGACATCGCTTCAACAGGCATCAGCCCGCCTGATGCGACGATAATAAAAGGAGGTAGCAAGTGACGATTGCTATTGTAATAGGCACACATGGTTGGGCAGCAGAACAACTGCTGAAGACGGCAGAGATGCTGTTGGGCGAGCAGGAAAATGTGGGTTGGATCGATTTCGTACCTGGCGAAAACGCCGAGACGCTGATCGAAAAATACAACGCACAACTGGCAAAGCTTGATACCAGCAAAGGCGTGTTGTTTCTCGTTGATACCTGGGGCGGAAGCCCGTTCAACGCGGCCAGCCGCATTGTCGTTGATAAAGAACAGTGTGAAGTCATTGCGGGCGTCAACATCCCGATGTTAGTGGAAACGCTGATGGCGCGTGATGATAACCCATCGTTTGATGAGCTGGTGGCGATCGCCGTTGAAACCGGGCGTGAAGGCGTGAAAGCGCTGAAAGCGAAGCCGGTTGAAAAAGCGGCACCCGCCCCGGTCGCAGCGAAACCTGCGGCACCGGTTAAACCAATGGGTGAAAATGACTACATGGTCATTGGCCTGGCGCGTATCGATGACCGTTTAATCCACGGCCAGGTAGCCACCCGCTGGACTAAAGAAACTAACGTCCGCCGCATCATCGTTGTCAGCGATGAAGTTGCCGCAGATACCGTACGTAAAACCCTGCTGACACAGGTTGCTCCTCCGGGCGTAACCGCGCATGTGGTTGATATTGCCAAGATGCTTCGCGTCTATAACAACCCGAAATACGCGGGTGAACGAGTGATGCTGCTGTTCACGAACCCGACGGATGTCGAACGCCTTGCTGAAGGTGGTGTGAAATTCACCTCTATCAACATCGGTGGTATGGCTTTCCGCCAGGGTAAAACTCAGGTGAATAACGCCGTTTCGGTCGATGAAAAAGATATCGAAGCGTTCAAGAAACTGAACGACCGTGGTATCGAACTGGAAGCCCGTAAGGTCTCCAACGATCCGAAACTGAAAATGATGGATCTGATCAACAAGATTGGCAAATAAGCTATCTCGTTGATTGTCACTCCGTTTTCACACTTTAGTCTTACGTTTATAGGAGAAGTACAATGGAGATTACCACTCTTCAAATTGTGCTGATATTCATCGTCGCCTGTATCGCAGGTATGGAGTCGATCCTTGATGAGTTTCAGTGCCACCGACCGCTCGTTGCTTGTACCCTGGTCGGTATCGTTCTCGGCGATATGAAAACCGGTATCATCATCGGTGGTACGCTGGAAATGATCGCCCTGGGCTGGATGAACATCGGTGCGGCGGTTGCGCCAGATGCCGCACTGGCTTCCATCATCTCAACCATTCTGGTTATTGCAGGTCATCAGAGTATCGGCGCCGGTATCGCGCTGGCGATTCCTCTGGCAGCCGCAGGCCAGGTTCTGACCATCATCGTACGTACCATTACCGTGGCATTCCAGCACGCGGCGGATAAGGCGGCCGAAAATGGCAACCTGACGGCGCTCTCCTGGATCCACGTCTCCTCACTGTTCCTGCAGGCGATGCGTATCGCTATCCCGGCAGTGATCGTGGCGGTGTCTGTGGGTACCAGCGAAGTGCAGAACATGCTGAACGCGATTCCGGAAGTGGTCACCAGCGGCCTGAACATCGCCGGTGGTATGATCGTTGTCGTCGGTTACGCCATGGTTATTAACATGATGCGTGCAGGCTACCTGATGCCGTTCTTCTACCTGGGCTTCGTCACCGCTGCCTTCACCAACTTCAACCTGGTTGCGCTGGGTGTGATTGGTGCGGTAATGGCGATTCTGTACATTCAGTTGAGCCCGAAATATAACCGCGTTGCGGGTGCTGCGGCTCCGGCTGCTGGCGCAAATGATCTTGATAACGAACTGGACTAACAGGTGAGCGACATGGTTGATACAACTCAAACTACCACCGAGAAAAAACTCACTCCGAGCGATATCCGTGGCGTGTTCCTGCGTTCAAACCTGTTCCAGGGTTCATGGAACTTCGAACGTATGCAGGCGCTGGGCTTCTGCTTCTCTATGGTACCGGCGATCCGTCGTCTGTATCCTGAGAACAACGATGCGCGTAAACAGGCTATCAAGCGTCACCTGGAGTTCTTTAACACCCATCCCTACGTTGCAGCGCCGGTTCTGGGCGTAACGCTTGCGATGGAAGAACAGCGTGCTAACGGCGCTGAAATTGACGATGCAGCAATCAACGGTATCAAAGTCGGTCTGATGGGCCCGCTGGCAGGCGTCGGCGACCCGATCTTCTGGGGTACTGTGCGTCCGGTCTTCGCGGCATTGGGTGCGGGTATTGCGATGAGCGGCAGCCTGCTTGGGCCTCTGCTGTTCTTCATCCTGTTTAACGTGGTGCGTCTGGCTACCCGTTACTACGGTGTGGCGTACGGCTACCGTAAAGGTGTCGATATCGTTAAAGATATGGGCGGCGGCTTCCTGCAGAAACTGACTGAGGGGGCGTCAATCCTCGGCCTGTTTGTCATGGGGGCATTGGTTAACAAGTGGACGCACGTCAACATCCCGTTGGTGGTTTCGACCATTACCGGTCAGGATGGACAGACGCGCGTCACCACTGTGCAGACCATCCTGGACCAGCTGATGCCGGGTCTGGTACCGCTGCTGCTGACCTTCGCCTGTATGTGGCTGCTGCGTAAGAAAGTTAACCCGCTGTGGATCATCGTTGGCTTCTTCGTCATCGGTATCGTGGGCTACGCAATCGGCCTGCTGGGTCTGTAATATCTGTTGTACGCCGGGGGCTCAGGCCCCCGGTTTTTTATTCGGAGGCTTAATGACAATAACGGATTGGGTACTGGTTTTCTTTATCATCGCACTGCTGGCTTTCGCTCTATACGACCAGTTCATCATGCCCCGCCGTCATGGTGCCACGCTGCTTTCTATCCCCCTTCTGCGTCGTAACCGTATTGATGGCGCAATTTTCGTCGGCCTTATTGCAATTCTCATCTATAACAACATCAACAATAATGGTGCACAAATCACCACCTGGCTGTTATCGTCGCTGGCACTGATGGGCCTTTATCTGTTCTGGATCCGCAGCCCAAAAATCATTTTCAAATCGATGGGCTTTTTCTTCGCCAATATCTGGATTGAATATCCACGGGTGAAACAGATGAATTTATCCGAGGATGGCGTGCTGGTGATGCAATTAGAACAACGGCGTCTGCTGGTTCGTGTGAAGAATATTGATGACCTCGAAAAGATATCTAAACTTCTTCTTTCATCTCAATAGGTTGTAAATATAGCCAGTGCTATAGCTGTGCTCTTTTAAGGCACTTTTAATATAGCGTTGGCTATATTCCTTCAAAAAATACACGATAATAATTAACGGTTTTCTCACCTTACTTCGCAAATGAAAATCGTTATCATTTAATTAAAAAGAATAACACTTTCTGTTCTTGGTTTATATTCTAAAAATATGTTAATGTTGCGTCCGTCGTTGGGGAGTAGCCGATTTTCAGTCATCTGAAAATGTGCGTGTCAACATACTCGTTGCAAAACGTGGCACGTACGAACCATTCATTCCACCCAGAATGGTTAGGCGAGACCATAGATGCACTTACTGCTGTTTACTGGGGGCAGGAGTGTGTCATATGGATATTCCCGGTCTGGACGCTCTGATGAACGCATACGCAATTATTCTCCTCGCCCTTGGCATGTCGATGGATGCTTTCGCTGCATCGATGGGTAAAGGCGCCACGCTACACAAACCAAAATTCTCTGAAGCCATTCGCACTGGTCTTATCTTTGGCGTTATCGAAACCCTTACCCCGCTGATTGGCTGGGGGTTGGGTATGCTCGCCAGTCGCTTTGTGCTGGAGTGGAGCCATTGGGTGGCGTTCGTGCTGCTGGTCTTTTTAGGCGGACGTATGATTGTCGAAGGGTTCCGGGGCGATGATAGCGATGAAGATTGTGAACCGCCCCGCCGTCACGGTTTCTGGTTATTAGTCACCACCGCGATTGCCACCAGCCTTGATGCGATGGCGGTCGGTGTCGGTCTGGCGTTTTTACAGGTCAATATTCTGGTAATGGCGCTGGCCATTGGCTGCGCAACCTTCACCATGTCCACGCTGGGCATGATGATTGGTCGCTTTATCGGCCCGCTGCTCGGCAAACGGGCTGAAATTCTGGGCGGTATTGTGCTTATCGGCATTGGCGCAGAAATTCTCTACAGCCATTTCGCCGGTTAATCGTCCAAACGCTGCCAGACATGAATAGCAAAATCGGTCTGGCAGTCAAAGTGTTCCTGCCCTTTCAACGTCTCCCACACCTCCGGTTTTGCGCGCCAGGCAAACGGCGTCATCTGCAATAACGTCACCGCTTCCGCCCCGCTTAACTGCATCGGATACGCTAACGCATCGTGCGTTTGCAGCGCGAAGCCTGGCAACGTTTCCGAATGCGGGGCATGCAGCTGGACTTCGTCATAAATCAGCCCTTTTAGCTCAACTAAATGTCGCGGCCCCGGCGTAACGGTAATCACCCATCCGCCCGGTTTAACGACTCTTGCCAGCTCTTCAGGGTTGCAGGGTGCGTAAATACGGACCACCACGTCCATGCAGTTATCTTCAAACGGCAGGCGCTGGCTGGAAGCGACACAAAAATCGACATTCGCGTAACGCTTTGCCCCGGCGCGAATGGCGTTCTTTGCCACATCCAGGCCCCACGTGTGCCCGGCAATTTCGGCAAAAGCATGAGTGTAGTACCCTTCCCCGCAGCCGATATCCAGTAATTGTGCTGGCTTAATCTCGTCAAGCTTCGCGCAAATAGCATTGCGTAAAGGTTGATAGTGCCCGGCATCCAGGAAGGCGCGGCGCGCCTGCATCATCTCTGCGCTGTCGCCCGGATCGCGGGAACGCTTGTGCTGCACGGGCAGTAAATTGACATAACCTTCTTTCGCCATATCAAACTGATGGCGTTGAGGACAGCAATAGCTGTTTCCGCTACGGGTGAGCGGCGCGTGGCAGAGTGGGCAACTCCAGGACATAACAACTCCGGGGAACATTCAAAGGGCGAAAGTGTAACGCTTTTCGCCCCTGAGTGGGAGGATTTAGAGCGCAGGCGCCCCCGCAGGCGCGTGCATCACAATCAAATTATCTGAGCCCTGTGGTAAACCATCCGGCATGACGTTCTCCAGACGTAACACGTCGCCCATAATCTGACTGAATACTGGCGCGGAAACCGCGCCGCCGTAATACTGTCCGTTTTGCGGTTCGTTGATCACCACAACCAGCGCAAACTGGGGATTGCTGGCAGGGGCCACACCTGCGGTATACGCGACATATTTATCGACATATTTCCCGTCGTCGCCAATTTTCTTGGCGGTCCCGGTTTTTACCGCTACACGATAATCACGAACGGCGGCTTTAGTCCCGCCACCGCCAGGCAGCGCGACGCTTTCCATCATATGTTCAACCTGATGTACTAATGGTTCGGGCATCACCCGATGACCAATGACCGGCGGATCAATACGGGTAATCGATAGCGGACGCGAAACGCCAAAGCCGCCAATGGTCGCGTAGACATGCGCCAGCTGCAGCGGCGTGACCATTAAACCGTAGCCAAAGGCAAACGTCGCGCGATCCAGCTCGCCCCAGTAACGACGATGCGGTAACAAACCCTGGCTTTCACCGGTCAAACCCAATCCGGTCGGCTCACCAAAACCAAATGCGGTGTAGGTGTCCAGCAGCTTTTGTACCGGCATCGCCAGCGACAGTCGCGAGACGCCCGTGTCGCTCGATTTCTGTAAAATCCCGGTGAGCGTGAGCTCCGGATAATAGCCCACGTCGCGAATGCGATGACCATCCAGCGTGTAAGGGTGGGTATCGACGACACTATCCGGGCGAACAATGCCCTGCTGAAGCGCGGTCATGATCACCAGCGGTTTAACAGTGGAACCGGGTTCAAAGGTGTCGCTGATGGCACGGTTACGGAAATCATCCAGCGTGGCCGCTTCGCGGTTGTTCGGGTTGTAGTCCGGGTAGCTTGCCATAGACAAAATTTCACCGGTATCGATTTTCACCAGTACGGCAGCGCCAGACGCGGCTTTGTTCCAGCGCACAGCGTTATCCAGCGCGTCTTCCGTTACCGTTTGCAGACGCTCATCAATACTGAGCTGAATATTATGCGCGGGTATCGGAGCCATTTCGGTAATGTTTTCAATAACCCGGCCAAATTTGTCTTTACGCACCTGACGCAAACCCGGCTTGCCAATGAGCTGGCTGTTAAAGCTTTTTTCAATACCCTCAATGCCCTGATCGTCGACATTGGTAAAACCAATCAGGTTTGCCGCCACGTGGCCTGCGGGATAAAAGCGGCGCGACTCTTCACGCAGGTTAATGCCCGGCAGATGCAGTTTATCAATCCATTGCGCCTGAAGCGGGTCCACCTGACGGGCAAGATAGAGAAATCGGCTGTGCGGGTGCGCGTTGACGCGGGCCTGTAATGCGCTTAAGGAGAGGTTTAACGCTTTCGCCAGTGCCTGCCAGCGGTTATCGAAACCTACGCCGCCCTTCTCAATCAGGGTCTTCGGATCAACCCATATCGCGCTGACCGGCACGCTCACCGCCAGTGGCCGATTTTCGCGATCGACAATCATCCCGCGTGGCACATCAATCGGTTCTTCGCGCACCGAGCGCATATCTTCCTGCTTAACCAGGTTATCGGGAGAGACAATTTGCAACCAGCCAACTCGCGCGAGGAGGAAGCCCAGACAGCTTAAAATACCGGCGCACACCAGGCCAAACCGGACGGGGGTAAATTGAGGGGGCTTCCCTCGGGATTTATCTTGCACTCTGACTCCAGCGTTAAAAAGCAACGGACTGATTTAACAGGAATAGTTCAGAGATTTATCGTGCAACAATGCTAATAAGATTGCGGATTTGCAACAAAGGACGACCAGAGGGGTAAACAGAAACACTTTGCAAAGATTGTAAAAAGCCCCGCAGTTGCGAGGCTTTAAGGCTGATTATGATGCGCGCACGCATCAAAGCATCAGTGGCAGTCGAATCAGATTGCAGTTACGTTAACTGCAGCTGGGCCTTTCTGGCCGTCCTGAATTTCGAACTCAACGTTCTGGCCTTCAGCCAGAGTTTTGAAGCCGTTACCCTGGATTGCAGAGAAGTGTACGAATACATCTTTGCTGCCGTCAGCCGGAGTAATGAAGCCAAAACCTTTAGACTCGTTGAACCACTTAACTTGACCTTTAATCTTTGCCATTTGCAAAATTCCTTAGAGTGTTTTCTTCGCCCGTGGGCGCATTCATAGATAAAACTGAGACATGACTGCATGAGGCACTAATATAAGGTTCGGCAGAGAAGCGGTATTCAACGTCAACGTGTTTACTCAGGACTTCTTTACTGATAATGCCATACATAGACAGAACTGTACCTCGTTTAACCCAAAACGTGTTATCACATACAACGTTAATAATGGCAAGCCATTTTTAAACGTGTCTCGATCAGCCGCACAAATCATACAACAATCATTTGATCGACTACGCATTTATGCGGCAAACAGTCGTCTGACGCGCCCCGGCACGTCTCTTATATCTCACCTACCTTACGGTAACGTAAGACTTTTTTACCATAGACCAACATTTTCAATGCGTCCAGAAAAGCGAAGCGGCATCAAAAATTTTTTATATCGTTAGACTATTTACGCACTAATTTTTGAAAGGTGCATTTTGATAACCGGTTATAAGTTAGTAACGTTTCGCTATACTGCCGTGGTGACTCACATGCGCCAAATAATGCACTTAGGTTGCACCAAAATAATGACCGTTTAATGACAAAAGGTTATCACCACACAATAAAAACGTTTCGCTAATTCTTTATGAAAAATCAATAAGTGGGTTGCGCAATTAAAGTTGATATCCGTTACTCATACATTTGGGTGATGGATAATTGAACAGATGGTTTGTCTGGTAAAAAATTAAGTATAAATACAAACAGATACAAGCTCGCAGTTGAGAAACTCCACTGAACCAGGTCTGAGACGCATCAGGAAATTGGATGATAAGGAGAGGTTACACTCTTGTAGACACGGCATGCACCATGGCGGTGCAACCTTCCGACTCCGGCGGCCTGCTTAGACAGCCGGAGTGAAGAGGAGATAAGATTATCGTTCCGCCACCAGGCGAATGAAATCATCTTCTTCTTCGTTTTTTGCTGCAACGGCTTTCTCTTCGACTGCCGATTTTTCAGGTTCATTTGCTTCACAGAGTCGACGCAGCAGCGCATTCTGACGCTTTTGCTGATCCAACAATGCTTCAAGCAGTTCAATTTGCTCACTGGTGCGCGAACTTGCACGGTTAACAAAGAACCAAAGTACCAGCCCCACGACCAACAGCAGAACAGATACCACGACAGACGCCAGATTTAATGCCCCAGAACTTACTAAATCACTCATTTCACCACCTCAAAAGGAACGGGCTATTCTACCACTCGCATTAAGGAAGGAAATCGTTGATGAAAAAAATGTTTTACCAGGGAATGAATTTGTTGATGCTGCAGATCCCGTTAAAGAACTGAACATCCTGGTCGCACAACACGTTGAGCGTCTGAGTCCAGAGCAGCAAACAGGCCGCCAGTACGACAATCAGTAACACCCACCGAAATTTTTTCACTCCACACTCCACGACATATAGCAATAACAGATGATCAAATTAACACGGACATCTTAAACCGCGGCTAACTGTACAGATAAATTCTGCTTTTAGGAATCATGGAGTTGTCTCGCAATATTGAAAAGCTACTCTATTAACAAGGATAGAAAAGACGCGAGGATGTCATGAGATTTGCGATCAGAACAATTATTATACTGGCCATTGTCTGGATTGGCATATTGCTGAGCGGTTATGGTGTTTTAATCGGCAGCACTGAGAATGCCGGCGGTTTGGGGCTGCAATGTAAATATCTGACCGCACGAGGCACCAGCACAGCACAATACGTTCATTCCAGCAGCGGGATCATTGGCCTGACCGATTGTCCGGTCCTGCGAAAAAGTGAAACTGTCGTCGATAATGGATAAAAAAACGCCGCGAACATCGCGGCGTTTTTTTTTGATTAAGCGCTTAATCAGAACGGATAATCGTTATAGCCTAACTGCTCTGAAATCTTACGCGCCGCCGTATGCAGCATCGCAACATACTCGTGCAGGCGCTCTTCAGAGAAACGCAGCGTCGGGAACGAAATACTCAAACCCGCAATGACCACGCCAAATCGGTCAAAGACCGGTACGCCAATACAGCGCAGACCTTCTTCCTGTTCTTCGTTATCTTCCCCATACCCCTGCTGACGAACCAGATCCAGAACCGGCATCAGTTCATCGGTGCTGGTGATGGTGCGATCGGTGCTGTGCTTATATTCTACGTCCTGCAGAATTTCACGCACTTCATCGCGGTCGCGCCAGGCCAGCAGCACTTTACCAATCGCGGTGCTGTAAAGCGGGTTACGACGACCTACGCGAGAGTACATACGCAGGTTGTACATCGAGTCAATTTTATGAATATAAACAATGCTGTCTTCATCCAGAGCGCCAAGGTGAATCGTCTCTTTCGTCAAACGCGAGAGTTCACGCATCTGAATGTCTGCGCTACGAATTAAATCAACGTTCTGTAATGCGCGCGCGCCCAGCTCAAACAGCTTAAGCGTTAACGAATACTTTTCAGATTCCCCTTCCTGGGCAACGTATCCCAATGATTTCATGGTTTGCAAAAAGCGATAAACAGTGCTTTTCGACATCATGACACGCTGCGACAGTTCGGTAATACCGATTTCACGCTCTTCACCAAGCGCCTGCAGGATGCCAAAAACCTTCAATACTGAAGAGACAGAATCTGGCTGTTTATCCAAATCTGCAACTGCCATTAATCACCTCATCGCATCTGTTTTATAAAAATTAGAACCGGTTTTTATTATAATTTCGCAACGCCTTCGTCGCAATGAATCTTCTGCAACCTGGTTACAAATCTGCGACATACAGCCGAATAATCAATGCTAAAATAGTTTTCTGACAAATAATTTCTTAAAAACCGTATTTTTCTCATGGATAAAACACTCTCGGATGGCTTACCTGTCCCTCAACGGTATGGTGCTATCTTAACCATTGTGCTCGGTATTACGATGGCGGTGCTCGATGGGGCTATCGCCAACGTCGCCCTCCCAACGATTGCGAGCGATCTGCATGCCTCACCGGCAGCGTCTATCTGGATAGTCAACGCCTATCAAATTGCTATTGTCATCTCGCTGCTGTCGTTGGCTTTTCTGGGGGACATGATTGGCTATCACCGAATCTACAAAATTGGGCTCATTGTCTTTACCCTCGCTTCCGGGCTGTGTGCAATGTCGAACTCGCTTGAGATGCTAACGCTTGCACGCGTGGCGCAGGGCCTTGGCGGCGCGGCGCTGATGAGCGTGAACACGGCGCTCATCCGACTTATCTACCCGCAGCGCCAGTTGGGACGCGGCATGGGTATTAACTCGTTTGTGGTTGCCGTCTCCTCCGCAGCCGGGCCCACCATCGCGGCGGCGATTCTGTCCGTCGCGTCATGGCAATGGCTATTCCTTGTGAACGTGCCGCTGGGCATTATCTCGTGGGTGCTGGCGGTGCGTTATCTGCCCGCAAACGGCTCACGCAGCCAGGCCACGCGCTTTGATCTGCCAAGCGCAATCATGAATGCCCTGACATTTGGTCTGCTGATCACCGCGCTGGGTGGTTTCGCGCAGGGCCAATCGACCACACAGGTGGTGGCAGAAGTGGTGCTGTTACTGATTGTCGGTTTCTTTTTCATCCGTCGTCAGTTGCGTTTACCCGTACCGCTATTACCGGTCGATTTACTGCGCATCCCGTTGTTCTCACTCTCTATTTGCACGTCTATCTGTTCTTTCTGCGCACAGATGCTGGCACTGGTATCGCTTCCCTTCTTCCTGCAAACCATGATGGGGCGCAGCGAAGTGGAAACGGGCTTGCTGCTGACGCCCTGGCCATTAGCCACCATGGTAATGGCGCCGCTGGCCGGGTATTTAATTGAGCGAGTCCACGCCGGATTCCTTGGCGCGCTGGGTATGGCGGTAATGGCCTGCGGATTATTTGCGCTTGCTCTGCTGCCCTCATCGCCTTCCGATCTGGATATCATCTGGCGCATGATCCTGTGCGGCGCAGGGTTTGGTCTGTTTCAGTCACCCAACAACCACACCATTATTTCTGCCGCACCTCGGCAGAGAAGCGGTGGCGCCAGCGGGATGCTGGGCACGGCCCGCCTGCTGGGGCAGAGCACCGGTGCGGCGCTGGTGGCGTTGATGTTTAATGCCTTTGGCGATAGCGGGACACATGTGTCATTGCTGCTGGCGGGAAGTCTGGCGGTGGTCGCGGCGCTGTTTAGCGGATTGAGGGTGACGCAACCGCGCGTACAGCGCTAAAAAAAGCGCCTCGATTGAGGCGCTTCTTCATTATTTCAGGTATTCACCGGTACGCAGCGCTTCGATACGCTTATCCAGCGGCGGGTGAGTCATAAACAGCTCACTCAGCGTTTTAGACTTACCGTTGATGCAGAAGGCCATCATACTGCTGGCTTCCTGCGGTTCGTAGCTGGTTTTGAGACGTTGCAGGGCAGCAATCATTTTCTCACGCCCTACCAGACGCGCTGAACCTGCATCCGCGTGGAATTCACGGTGACGCGAGAACCACATGGTGATGATGCTGGCCAGAATACCGAACACCAGTTCAAGGACCATTGAGACCGCAAAATAGATAAGCGGGTTACCGTTACCGCCCTCTTCGCCCTCATCACGGTTACCGCTCAGGAAACCGGCGGCAATCTGCGCAATAACGCGCGAGATGAAGATAACAAAGGTGTTCACCACGCCCTGAATCAGCGTCATCGTCACCATATCACCGTTAGCCACGTGGCTAATCTCGTGAGCGATGACCGCTTCCGCTTCGTCACGGCTCATGTTCTGCAACAGACCCGTACTGACCGCCACCAGAGACGCATCACGGCGCGCGCCGGTGGCAAAGGCGTTGATATCCGGCGCATGATAGATTGCGACCTGCGGCATACCAATGCCAGCCTGACGCGATTGCTGCGCCACGGTGTCCATCAGCCAGCGCTCTGTTTCATTGCGCGGCTGTTCAATCACTTCCCCACCTACCGATTTCAGTGCCATCCATTTCGACATCATCAGCGAAACGATAGAACCACCAAAACCAAATAGCAGAGCCATAATCAGCAGGCCCGTCATGCTGCTCGACTGAATTCCTGTCAGGCTTAGCACCAGCCCAAACACAACCATCACAGCAAGGTTGGTCAACAGGAAGAGCGCGATTCGCATCATAATTTACTTTTAACCTCGTTTTAACAAAACGCACTATGCGATTACCCACATCGTATGGGTATTAATACAATTTTCAACTATCCACGGCGGGTAAGTCACGAGAAAGACACAACTTTACATTTTTTCGCACACTTGCTTACGCGCGGTTTAGAGATGTAAAAAAACAGGCACAATCACTTGTGCCTGTTTTATTTAGTGAGAATTACTTGCTGGTCGCAGGGGTCGCGGCAGGCCTGTCTTTTTCAAGATGGGCCAGGTCGACCGCAATATTCACGGTCTCATCCAGATACGGATCCGGCTCCTGATAATCCTTCGGCAAATCGTCGATGTTCTTCAGCAACGGTTTGCCATCGCGTTTGTAGCGATCGTTAACGCGAGCCAGACGAGTTGCGTCATCTTCCTGGTTCTCTTTTTCGCGCTGTGCGTAGTTTAGAGAAACGATGTTGCGCTTGTCTTTCATCGCATTAAAGCGCGCGATATCCTTCATGATGTACTGGAATTCAGGATCTTTCGCGATGCGCGCATTGTGCAGTTTCAGCAGTTCCGGGCCAAAGGGCGTTAAATCATCAGATTTCACATAGGTCGCGGCGTCGATGCTGTCCCACGGCAGTGCGTTATCTTCAAATTTCTCACCCGTCTCCGTCTCTTCCGAACCGGTCGGCATCAGAATATCCGGTGTTACACCCTTACGTTGCGTACTGCCGCCGTTAATGCGGTAGAACTTCTGGATGGTGTACTGCACGGAACCCAGCGCTGGCCATTCCGGGCGCAGCATTTGATCGTAAATGCGATTCAGAGAACGGTACTGCTGAACGGTGCCTTTCCCGAAGGTGGGTTCACCGACGATCAACGCGCGTCCGTAGTCCTGCATGGCGGCAGCAAAGATTTCAGATGCCGAGGCACTGAAGCGGTCTACCAGCACCACCAGTGGGCCTTTGTAGTACACCACGCCGTCGTTATCGCTGTCTTCACGCACTTTACCGTTGTTGTCACGCACCTGCACAACCGGGCCGGACGGAATGAACAAGCCAGAGAGCGATACCGCTTCGGTCAATGCCCCGCCGCCGTTGGTACGTAGATCGATGATCACGCTGCTGACATTCTGTTTTTCCAGTTTCTGCAGCTGCACCTTAACGTCTTCCGTCAGGCCAACATAGAACCCCGGAATATCGAGCACGCCCACTTTCTCTTTGCCGACGGTTTTCACCGACATTTTCACGGCGCGGTCTTCAAGTCGAATGCGTTCACGGGTCAGGGTGACGATTTTGGTTTTCGCGCCTTTACCCGCTGGCAGGATTTCCAGGCGAACTTTACTGCCCTTCGGCCCTTTAATCAGCGCCACGACATCATCCAGACGCCAGCCGATCACATCGACCATGCCTTTCCCTGCCTGACCTACGCCGACAATTTTATCGCCGACCGTAATCGCTTTACTTTTCGCCGCCGGTCCACCAGCCACCATTGAATTGATAACCGTGTAGTCATCATCCATTTGCAGGACTGCGCCAATACCTTCCAGAGACAGGCTCATTTCAGTGTTGAACTGCTCGGTGTTGCGCGGAGAGAGATAGTTGGTATGCGGGTCGATTTCGCGCGCGAATGAGGTCATCGCCAGCGAGAAAACGTCTTCGCTGTTGGTTTGCGCCAGACGACGAATCGCGAACTTATAGCGACGAGTCAGCGTTTCGCGGATCTCTTTTTCGTCTTTCCCGGTCAGCTTCAGGCTCAGTTCATCGAACTTGACTTTGCCATCCCACAGGGCGTTCAGCTCGGCTTCATCTTTTGGCCATGGCGCTTTTGCCCGGTCAAGATTGAAGGTGTCGTTGCCGGTGAAATCCATCGGGCGTTCGAGCACTTTCAGCGCGTACTGATAACGTTCAAAACGTCGCTTTTGCGCCAGATTGTAGAGATCGTAAAACACGTCGAGCTTGCCCGAGCGCAGTTCATCGCCAATCTGTCCCTTCTTCGAAGCAAACTGCGCAACGTCGCTGGCCAGCAGGACGTTATGGCTGTAATCGAGCAGGTTCAGATAGCGGTCAAAAATCTTGGCGGAAAAAGACTGGTCGAGATCGAACTGACGATAATGAGAACGGGTAAAGCGCGATGTCACGCGCTCGCTCACCGTTGCGTGCTGCGTTTCTTCCTTAAGAATCGGAATTTGATCAACACGGGTAATATCTTCCACCGCTAAGGCGTGGCCTGTTATTAAAAACAGGCCAGCGAGGGCGGAGAGCCTAAAAAGTTTGTTCATGCCTGGCCCGGCCTCCGTTTCAGAACACCAGGTGTTCTGCGCGTACTATCATTGACATACCAGAAGTAAGCTGCACGCGGACACCATCTTTGGTGATTTCCAGAATCGTAGCGTCCATTGCGTTATTGCCCGCTTTGACTTTCAGGGATTGACCAACGGTCAGCGCAGAAATGTCGGAAACAGGAGTAAGCTTTTCTTCGCGTACTTCGCGTACGGCTTTCGCAGCAGGTTTAGCATCACGTGGTTTACGCTCAGCATTTTCTTTGCGGCGAACCGGAGGACGCGGCTTACGCTCGCGACGCGGTGCGTCACCTTCACCCGCAGCAGCGGCAGCTTCGCGTTTTTTCGCCTGCTGTTCAGCACGCTGAGCCTGAACACGCGCTTTGGCTTCTTCAAGCTGCTGACGAGCATGGGCAACGTGCTGCTCATCGAGTTCGCCGCAAGGGTTACCGTCGAGATCGACACGTACTGCGCCAGCTTTAATACCGTAAAGGTAGCGCCAGCTTGAAGTATAAAGACGTAATGCGGAACGTAATTGGGTTTTGCTGAGGTTCATCTCACCATCAACACGCTCGACAAGATCCTGAAAAATACCGACTTTCAGAGGGCGAGCTTCACCTTCGGCACTGAAGCAGTGCGGAAAACGTTCGGCCAGAAATGCGATAACTTCTTTACTGCTATTCAACTTAGGTTGATTTTCCATGAAATTTCCTGATTACAACGGACGTAGCCAACAAGCCGCAGGCATGAACAGGCGACATTATAATGACGCCATCGCTAAATGCTACGTTATCCGTTGATTATCCTTCGACGCGGGCAAAGAATTTTTGATAATCGGTGCCAGCAAGCACATTTTCGAGATGACCGACCAGTTCACGCAGGCCCTGTTCGTCCTCTTCGCTGAAGCGTGAAAAGAGCGGGCTATCGATATCCAGCACGCCAATCACCTCTCCGTTAACCACCAGCGGCAGTACGATTTCAGCGTTACTGGCGCTATCACAGGCGATATGACCGTCGAACGCGTGAACATCTTCCACGCGCTGTACTTCATTCTTCGCCACCGCCGTGCCGCATACCCCTCGGCCAACAGGAATGCGCACGCATGCAAGTTTGCCCTGGAATGGCCCCAAAACCAGCGTATCGCCTTCCAGTAAATAAAAACCAGCCCAGTTCACATCTGCCAGACGTTCAAAAAGCAACGCGCTGGTGTTAGAGATTACAGCTAGAAAACTGTTCTCACCTGCCATCAATGCCTGAAAATCACGGTTGAGATCCGCGTAAAGTTCTGTTTTGTTCATTATTAAACCACTATTGTCTACTTCAATTACTGATACTATCGACGACGCATACTCCTATAAAATAAGCATTAAATGCGTCAGGGCTCAAGTTCAATCCATTCATGAGTTAAGATAGAGTTATACATTCATTCTACGATGTAATAAATGCCACTAAAAACATCACGCATTACACCGACGCAGAAAATTCGTATTCACTCAATGGGTGATCCTATCCCGCAGGCACAATACCAACGTTGCCCGCAGTGCGACACGCTTTTTCAGTTACCGTTGGTTAAATCGCACCAATGTGCCTATTGCCCGCGCTGCAATGCCAAAGTTCGCGACGGTCGGGACTGGTCGTTAACACGTCTTGGCGCCATGGCGATTGCCATGATGCTGCTGATGCCGTTCGCCTGGAGCGAGCCCCTGCTTCGCCTGCATCTGCTTGGCGTACGTATCGACGCAAACGTGCTACACGGTATTCAGCAAATGACTGCCCAGGGCGATCCCATTACCGCCGCGATGGTGCTGTTCTGTAGCATCGCCGCGCCAGCAGTGCTGGTTATCGCCATCGCCTATCTCTGGCTTGGCAACATTTTGGGCATGAACCTGCGCCCGGTGCTGTTGATGCTGGAGAAGCTCAAAGAGTGGGTGATGCTGGACATTTATCTGGTCGGGATCGCCGTTGCGTCAATCAAAGTACAGGATTACGCATTCCTGCAACCGGGGCTCGGCCTGTTGGCGTTTATTTCGCTGGTCATCCTTAGCATTCTGACGCTTATCCATCTGAATATAGAGGAACTCTGGGAGCGCTTCTATCCGCAACGGCCGGTCACCCGCCCCCATGAAGGGCTGATGGTGTGTCTGGAATGCCATCACACAGGCTTCCCGGATTCACGCGGGCGCTGCCATCGTTGCCACGTTCCGCTCACCAGGCGGCGGCGACAGAGCCTGCAAAAATGCTGGGCGGCGCTGATTGCCTCTATCATTTTTCTGCTGCCGGCAAACTTTTTGCCGATATCGATTATTTACGTTAATGGCGGGCGACAGGAAGATACCATTATGTCGGGGATTCTTTCTCTGGCGGACAGTAACGTCGCCGTTGCCGCCGTGGTATTCTTCGCCAGTATTCTGGTGCCGTTTACCAAGGTCATCGTGCTGTTTACGCTGCTGGTTAGCATTCATTCCAAATGTGAACAGGGCCTGCGCACACGCATTCTGTTGCTGCGATTTGTAACATGGATTGGTCGCTGGTCGATGCTGGATCTGTTTGTTATCTCGTTGACTATGTCGCTGATTAATCGCGATCAGCTTCTCGCCTTTACGATGGGCCCCGCTGCATTTTATTTCGGTGCCGCGGTTATTTTGACTATTCTTGCTGTTAATTGGCTGGACAGCCGCTTACTTTGGGACGCTCATGAGTCAGGAAACGCCCGCTTCACCGACTGAAGCGAAAATTAAAATTAAACGTCGCATTTCACCTTTCTGGTTGCTGCCTATCATCGCGCTGATGATTGCAGGCTGGCTTATCTGGAACAGTTACGAAGATCGCGGCACCACCATTACCATCGACTTCATGTCGGCGGACGGTATCGTACCTGGCCGTACGCCCGTGCGCTATCAGGGTGTGGAAGTCGGTACGGTGCAGGAAATTCGCCTGACTGAAGATCTGAACCGTATCGAAGTGAAAGCCAGTATTAAAAGCGATATGGAAGACGCGCTGCGTGATGAAACGCAATTCTGGTTGGTGACGCCGAAAGCCTCGCTGGCTGGCGTTTCCGGGCTGGATGCGCTGGTTGGCGGTAACTATATCGGTATGATGCCCGGTAAAGGTAAAGCGCGCGATCACTTCACCGCGCTGGACACGCAACCCAAATATCGCCTGAATAACGGTGAGCTGATGATTCACCTGCACGCGCCTGATCTCGGCTCGCTCAGCAGCGGCTCGCTGGTCTATTACCGTAAAATTCCCGTTGGCCGCGTTTACGATTACGCCATTAACGCTAACAAGCGCGGTGTGACGATTGATGTGTTGATTGAGCGCCGGTTCACGAATCTGGTGAAAAAAGGCAGCCGGTTCTGGAACGTGTCGGGCATTAAAGCAGATGTAGACTTGAGCGGCGCGAAGGTTCAGCTCGAAAGCTTAGCGGCGTTGGTTAACGGGGCGATTGCCTTCGACTCACCGGAAAACTCGGAAGTTGCGGTGCAAAATGACGAGTACGGCTTGTATGAAGATCTGGCCCACAGCCAGCGCGGCGTTATCGTTAAACTGCAGCTTCCCAGCGGTCAGGGGCTGAAAGCGGGTTCTACTCCCCTGCTCTATCAGGGCCTGGAAGTGGGGCAACTGACCAAACTGAATCTTAACGACGACAGTTCTGTTACAGGCGAAATGACCGTTGATCCCAGCGTAGTCAGCCTGCTGCGTGAAAAAACACGTATTGAGCTCCATGAACCAAAACTCTCGCTGGAGAACGCCAATCTCAGCATGCTCCTTACGGGTAGCACTTTTGAGCTGGTACCCGGCGATGGCGAGGCAAAAGATACCTTTGCGGTGCTTCCGTCCAGTAAAACGCTGTTACAACAGCCAGATGTCATGACGCTTTCTCTGAGCGCGCCTGAAAGCTACGGCATTGATGCCGGGCAACCATTGATATTGCACGGGGTGAAGGTCGGGCAGGTGATGGAACGTAAGCTGACCAATAAAGGCGTAACGTTCACTATCGCCATCGAACCGCAATATCGCGAGCTCATTCATGGCGATAGCAAGTTTGTTGTTAATAGCCGCGTTGATGTCAAAGTCGGCCTTGATGGTGTTGAATTCCTCGGCGCGAGCGCTAATGAATGGCTGAGTGGTGGGATCCGTATTCTGCCGGGTGAAAAAGGCGAGATGAAAGAAGATTATCCGCTGTACGCCAACCTGGAGAAAGCGCAGGAAAATAGCCTGAGCGAGCTGCCTACATCTACCCTCACCCTGACGGCTGAAACCTTGCCGGATATTCAGGCAGGTTCCGTGGTGCTGTATCGCAAGTTTGAAGTGGGTGAAGTGATTACCGTTAGCCCTCGCGCTAACGCGTTTGATATCTCGCTGCACATCAAACCGGAATACCGTTCCCTGTTGACGCCGGACAGCGTGTTCTGGGCCGAAGGCGGTGCAAAAGTCCAGTTGAACGGGAGCGGTTTAACCGTACAGGCCTCGCCGCTGTCTCGCGCGCTGAAGGGCGCGATCAGCTTCGATAACCTGAGCGGCGCGGGCGGAAATACCCGTAAAGGCGACAAACGTATCTTGTTCGCCTCTGAAACAGCGGCGCGCGCGGTAGGCGGGCAAATTACGCTACACGCCTTTGATGCCGGGAAGCTGGCGGCAGGCATGCCAATTCGTTATCTGGGCATTGATATTGGACAGGTACAAACGCTGGAACTGAACGCCGGGCGCAACGAAGTTCAGGCGCGCGCGGTGCTTTACCCGGAGTATGTGAATACCTTCGCGCGTCGCGGCAGTCGCTTCTCGGTTGTGACGCCGCAGATTTCCGCTGCCGGTGTAGAGCACCTTGATACCATCCTGCAACCTTACATCAACGTTGAGATGGGTCAGGGCTCGCCACGTCGCGAATTCGAGCTTCAGGAAGCCACCATCGCCGATTCCCGCTATCTCGACGGGCTGAGTCTGGTGGTGGAAGCGCCGGAAGCTGGTTCGCTGGGCATTGGCACGCCAGTGCTGTTCCGTGGTATTGACGTGGGCACAGTAACGGGGCTGACGCTGGGCTCACTTTCCGATCGCGTGATGGTTGAGCTGCGCATCAGCAAACGTTATCAGCACCTTGTACGCAACAATTCAGTCTTCTGGCTGGCATCCGGTTACAGCCTCGACTTTGGTCTGACGGGGGGCGTGGTGAAAACCGGCACCTTCAATCAGTTCATTCGTGGCGGTATTGCCTTTGCCACACCGCCAGGCACCCCGCTCGCGCCGAAAGCCCAGGCAGGCAAACACTTCCTGTTGCAGGAAGAGGAGCCGAAAGAGTGGCGTCAGTGGGGCACCGCCCTGCCGCGTTAACGTTCAACGCCCCGGTGTCACTGCGCCGGGGCGTTTATGCTAAACTGCGCGCTCTCTGATTACGTGTGGTACTCCCCAGTGGCTCAAAACTCTGTCTTTCTTCCCGATGAATTCCTCGCGCAGATGCGTGAGGCCATGCCCGCTCACCTCGCCTTTGACGATTTTATTGCTGCCTGCCAGCGTCCGCTGCGCCGCAGCATTCGTGTCAATACATTGAAAATCAGCGTTGCCGATTTCCTGGCACTGGTCGCCCCATATGGCTGGCAACTGATACCAGTGCCCTGGTGTGCGGAAGGTTTCTGGATTGAACGCGAAGATGAAGAGTCACTGCCTTTAGGCAGTACCGCCGAACACCTGAGCGGCCTGTTTTACATTCAGGAAGCCAGCTCGATGCTGCCGGTCGCCGCGCTGTTTGCCGGGAACGAGATGCCGAAACGGGTGATGGACGTCGCCGCCGCGCCGGGTTCGAAAACCACCCAGATTGCCGCTCGCATGGGCAACCAGGGTGCCATTCTCGCCAATGAGTTTTCCGCCAGCCGGGTAAAAGTTCTCCACGCTAATATCAGCCGCTGCGGTATCGCCAATGTGGCGCTGACCCATTTTGATGGTCGTGTCTTCGGCGCGGCAGTACCGGAAAGTTTTGACGCCATTCTGCTCGATGCACCGTGTTCCGGCGAAGGTGTTGTACGGAAAGATCCCGATGCACTGAAAAACTGGTCGATTGAAAGCAATCTTGAGATTGCCGCCACGCAGCGTGAGCTTATTGATAGCGCATTTCACGCACTGAAACCTGGCGGTACGCTGGTTTATTCAACCTGTACGCTCAATCGTGACGAAAACGAATCAGTACTGGCCTGGCTGCTGGAACAATATCCGCAGGCGGTTGAAATCCAATCGCTGGCGACCCTGTTCCCGTCAGCCAAAGAGGCGCTCACGCCTGAAGGATTCCTCCATGTCTTCCCGCAAATTTATGATTGCGAAGGCTTCTTTGTCGCGCGTTTGCGTAAAATCGCCTCGGTTGAGCCTCTGCCAATCCCAGGCTACAAAGTGGGTAAATTCCCGTTCACGCCGATGAAAACCCGGGAATCCGCCGCCGTCACTGAGGCAGCCGGTCAGGTCGGACTGTTCTGGAATGACGCGTTTTCCCTCTGGCAGCGCGATAAAGAGATATGGCTCTTCCCGGCCGAGATAGAACCCCTGCTCGGAAAAGTCCGTTTCTCGCGTATTGGCCTCAAACTTGCCGAAACGCATAACAAAGGTTATCGCTGGCAGCACGAAGCAGTGATTGCGCTGGCCCAAACCGACAAGCTGGGGCATGAACTGACGCAGACTGAGGCTCAGGAGTGGTATCGCGGCCGCGATATCTACCCGGAAAATGAGCCAAATCACGACGATGTGGTGGTAACGTATCAGGGCTTTCCGCTTGGACTGGCGAAACGAATCAGCTCACGGTTGAAAAACAGTTATCCGCGCGAACTGGTGCGCGATGGTAAACTTTTTGCCGAAAAATCCTGACTAGCGCGCAAAAATAGCGCACTTTTTGACTGGCGATATTCTCTTCGTTGGCTACGCTAAAAAATGGGCGACCTGAACTGGTCGTACCACAACATCAGCGACCAACGGAGAGTATCATGAGTAAAACCAACGTACGCATCGGCGCATTCGAGATAGATGATGCCGAGCTGCACGGCGAGCAGCACGGTGAACGAACGTTAAGCATCCCCTGTAAATCCGACCCTGACTTATGCATGCAGCTAGACGCCTGGGATGCTGACACCAGCGTCCCTGCCGTACTCAACGGCGAACACTCTGTCCTTTACCGTAAACATTACGATCAACGTTCTGATGCCTGGGTGCTGCGCTTCGCATAACCCAAATGGAACCCGCCCACAGGCGGGTTATTTATTTGCATAACCTTTCCCGCCGTTGCCCTTCATCCCCTACACTTAATCATTAACGGATCCGTTGTGTCATAACCTTTTATCAGACTGAGGATGGGATGTTCGCACTGGTTTTATTCATCTGCTACCTCGACGGTGGCTGTGATGATATCGTCGTGGACGTGTATAATTCGGAAAAACAGTGTGTTGCCGCGATGGACGATCAGCGGTTGCGTCGTGGAGGGTGTTTTCCGATAGAGGATTTTGTGGACGGGTTCTGGTACCCCGCCCACGAATTCAGCGATTTTTGAGTGTTACGATCAGTGTGGTGAAGCCGCATGATAGAGTGATGCTTCTCCGCGCGGACGCGTTTTAAAGCGACGGTGAACCCACAGATACTGCTCTGGTGCGCGTAAAATCTCTTTCTCGATGATTTTGTTCATATAGCTGGCCGCATCGATTTCGTCATCTACCGGGTAATCTGACATCACGTCGCTGATGTGCAGCACATAACCTTTCTTATCCGCCTTACGTACCATAGTGATGCTGAGCATTGCCGCGCCTGACAAACGTGAAAGCACCCAGGTCCCGTTGGTCGTTGCCGCTTCGTTCACTGAAAAGAACGGTGCGAAAACGCTGCCTTTCGGACCGTAGTCCTGGTCTGGCGCAAACCACACGGCTTCACCTGATTTAAGCGCCTGCACAAGACCTCGCAAATTGCGGCGGTCGATCATCGCTTTATTGGAACGCAGGCGACCTTTGGTCTGAACCCACTCCATCAGCGGATCATTATGACGACGATAGGTTGCCATCATCGGGCGACATAAGCCCATGACCCTGCCACCCAGTTCCAAAGACATAAAATGTACGCCGACAACCATAACGCCGCGACGTTCCTGCAATGCTTTGGTCAGGTTTTCATACCCCTCAACGTCAAACCATTTCTTGACGCGCGCATCGCTCCAGAACCAGGCCATGCCGGTTTCGATAAGCCCCATGCCCAATGACATGAAATTTTGCTGTATCAGTGCTTCACGCGAGCCGGCATCCATCTGTGGGAAGCAGAGTTCAATATTGCGTGCAGCAATGCGTTCGCGGCGTTTGAGAAAACGGCGAGACAATTTACCTACCGTCGAACCGAGGGTATGCAGAACAGGATAAGGAAGCTGTACGATAAGCCAAAGCACACCTAAGCCGAACCACGTGAGCCAGTTGCGCGGATGCAATAACCGGGTATCAAATTCTTTAGACATCATTTTTTCCTGAAGCATGAAAAAGTAACGCGTAAGGGAAAAATGAATCCTTCATTTGTCTTTATGCGTACGTATAAGAGTTTGACAGTAATACGTTCGGCAAATTCACTTTCAGGACAAGACTTTACAAAAAAGTACCTGAATCGGAATAAAACTTACTGGAAGGCTGTAACTTAACTCAAGGCAAGCATGCGCTATTTTCAGCAAAATTGATAGTGCGATTTGTACCCACCACACGATTACCTTAAAACCTGAACCCCGCGCAGGACGGGGCCTGCATCGATTTTACCCATCCCACAGATGATTAATCAGGCATTTCCGAAAACTGTGGCCGGAGCCTATTCCAATAAAGCTTAGGACACATTCACAAAATAAATATTCGATAATTTCAGTATAATCTTAGACAACCACTAATAACGTGGGTTATGACAGCGATAAGGTTCTTTTCCGATGACGTTCCAGGCTGTGACGTTGATAGAAACTAACGAACGATACAAAATAATAACAGGCTAATAATTAGCTATGAAACCGAATGCATCAAGAACTGGTTACATCGATATTTCTCTGATACGATTCAGTTAATCGAGATTTTCATTAGTGTGAGAATGAATTCCCTGAAAACTCCGAGGGAAAGAAGTTGCAACATCACTTACACATTAAATTAACACTACAATAACCATTGTGAATTTCAATATGCTCGACAAGCCAACAGTTTCCATTATCATACCCGCTTACAACTCTGGCACGTTTATCCATATCCTCCTTGATTCTTTAATTGTTCAAACCTATAAAAATTTTGAAGTTATAGTCGTGAATGATGGTTCCTCGGATAACACCATAGAGGTGGTCGAAAATTATTCGAGAACTAGTCAACTTACTATCAATCTCATCACGCAAAATAATGCGGGTGTATCAACTGCGAGAAATGTCGGGCTTGATAATGCGCAAGGCGAATTTTGTATATTTATCGATAGCGACGACCATGTCGCCCCTCAATTCCTGGAAAAATTACTCCATAAGCAAAAAGAAACATCCGCTAACATCGTGTATTGTGGATGTAATCAGGGAGGAAAAAACTGCGCCAGGCCGCAGCCTGCAGCGTTCCAGGACGGCAACTTATTACGTCAGCGCATTGCGCGAGAATTACTTTTCCATCTTGGCGGTGTACTGATCAGAAGAGATTTTTTAATACGTGAGAATATAAGATTCAACACAGAACTTGCGTTAGGTGAAGATCTGCTTTTCACCTATACGATTCTTGCTAAACAACATCTGCATGCTGTTCCTGAATATTTATACAACCAAACCTACCGTGAAGATTCCGTAATGAATAGCGCATGGTCCAAGGAAGATTATGAACATAATGCGCATGCAATGGACATTATTTACAGCACGATGATAACACTATGTCATGACTCACAAAAAGAGACTGTAGCCCCACTCCTTAAAAATATGGCTATTACTGCCAAAATTAAATTTTTATGGGGATTATTACAATCAGGCAAATACGATCAGACGCTAAAATATCTCAATAGTACATATCTCACCTTGTCTCAGTCAGACATTGCATCTTTAAAATCTAAAGAAAGAAAAAAATATCGTGTAATTATGTCAAAGAATACATTTTTATGGAGGCTGTACTTTTTATTCCGCAAGAAAAAATTTTGAATTCCGATAGTTAACCCGTAAAATCTGATCCTCAAAACCCTCTGCCCTTACTTACACATGGCGTGACACACCTGTGATAGGGCAGCTCGTAGCCATACCGTTCGACGTTTGAGGATTTGCTGGTGCATTACACATTTTTGAAAGAGTGTCTTAGGGTTGAAGTGATAGGCGGGAAAGATAAAAAATTCTCCTGGCCTCGCGCTATCCGTCATGCGTGGCGCCAACCCAAGCGCCGCTTTCTGTTTTGGTGGCGCATTGCATCACATTTGCACGCTATCGGTGGCAAAAATAGCAAGAAATTCGCGGCTTATCTCAACAGACGCCTGATCAGAAATTATCATACTGAAATAGGGCTGGCCGCCAGGATTCAGCCTGGGTTATTTATCGCCCACTATAATGGAATCGTGGTCACATCCTATTGTGAGATAGGCAAAAATTTTACGCTACGCCAAAACACCACTATTGGGATTAAAACCCTGGGTAAACGTGATGATGAATATAAAATCATCATCGGCGATAATGTAGCCCTTGGCGCAAACAGTTGCATCATTGGTGATAATCTCAGCATTGGTAGCAATGTCATCGTTGGGGCAATGTCTTTTATTAGCAAGGATATCCCGGATAACTGTACCTATTACACCAAAAAAGAGAACGTCATCGAGCGGTATGAAGTATAGCCCCCTGTCTTCATCATGGTTCAATGACGATACGTGTGAAAGATAGAGTTGTAAGATAATTGTTAATGCATTTTTGTTGTGGTATAACCAACAGGAATGGCCCGGATGCCACATAAAAAGAGACCGAATACGATTCCTGTATTCGGTCCAGGGAAATGGCTCTTGGGAGAGAGCCGTGCGCTAAAAGTTGGCATTAATGCAGGCTAAGTCGCCTTGCACTATAAGAATAGATGACCGTGCCAGGTTTTCCAGTCCGCGACGAAAGCGGTCAGAAAATTTCGGCGTCAGAAAACGGCAGCCCCTAAAAAAACCGCTCGCACATTCACAGAATGGCGGCGGTTTTTTATTTGGAATCAATTAGATATTTTTGACAATCAGCAGAGCTTTTCGGCGCGTTCGATAAACGGCGCCAGGCTCATTTTCTCTCCCGGACGCGCTGGATCATCAATTTGTATGATGCTCAAAGGCTGAGCGGTGGTCTTCCCGGCCTTGACCTGCTCTTCAGCAATGGCGTTCAGCGGATACTGGACCAGGGTACTAGGGTTAATCACATACAGCGCATTGCCCGGACGACAGGTCAGCATCACCTCTTCCCTATTAAACGCCCAATTTTCCTTCCCCACCTCAAAGCGGCTCACGGTGATAATTTGCGGGGCGGCCAGCGCGGAACCCGCCGCCGTTAACATTAAAAGAGTCAGAACGATTTTTTTCATATCTTCGCCATTATTTAAAAAGGTTCCCAGGTGGCAAACAGACTGACACAGGCCAGTACCAGCGCCCCAAGAACAAGTTCTACCTGTGTTGCTCGCAGGAAAAAGCGTTGCGTGGCGGGCTCTGCCATCACCATTCGCGGCACGACAACATAGCGGTTCACCAGCGCGATAACCACCATCATGGCGACCAGCGCACATTTTAGCAGCAGCATACGGCTATAAGGTGTATCCAGCGGCCAGCCATGCTGAATCAATAATGCGTTAACGATCCCCGTCAGCACGACGCCCGCCACTGCGAGGTGCCCGTACCGCGAAAAACGCATCATGGTATAGATTGCTGCCTGCCGCCAGCGCCCCTTTGCCAGCCTCAGGCAATAGAGAAACGGCAATAAGCCGCCAAGCCAGGCTGCCGCCAACAGCAAATGCAGCGCATGATTCCCGCGCTGAAGCGCACCGATAGCACCGTCACGCATTGCGGAATGTCCGGTGCCTGCCAACAGGATAAACTGCGCCGCCGTCAGGAACAGCAGCAACCGCATCATCTGACGCGGTTTCACCCAACCAATGGTGAGCGCCACACCCGCCAGAATGATTTGCCACAGCCAGACACCGCCAAATTGCGTCGCCGCCACCGCTAGCCAGACTTCAGGCTGCCAGACGTCGCGCCAGCCATCGCCCATCAACCCACCCTGCACCATCAGCATCAGCAGTGCCGATGCAGCGCAGGCCAGCAGCGAGAGATGAATCAGCGGAGCAAAGCGCTGGCTGAAAAGGCGACGCAGCGGTCGTGGTGCCCACCATCCGCCATAAAGCGCACATCCCAGTACCGCCATCAGCGCGGCAAAATGCACGAATCGCAGCCCGACATAGAGCGTCGTCAGCATCTTATTTCACGCGGAACTGGTACTGGCCCTGGGTTTTATGCCCATCCACTGACACCACGTGCCAGTTAACGGTATAGAGCCCGGATGCCAGCGGTTGGTTAATCGGTACCATCAGTTCCGTTTTGTCGGTTTCACTGCGTACCGCTTTGCCCGTTTCGACTTTTTTAGCATCTTCTCCGATCACTGTGACGCCGCTGAAGCGCGATTCGACGCCTTCAGAGAAATGCAGCGTGATAGATTGCGGTGCGGGGCTCACTTCACTTTCCGCGGCAGGCACCTGTTGTTTGAGGTGGGCATGCGCCCAGACAGCCGGAGCAGAGAGGGTGCAGGTTAAAAACAGCGAAGCGCAGAGTATGCGAACGATGTGGGATCCCATATTCTTCATTCCCTTTTGTTATGGATGTAGCTGAAAGAATAACCTTGTATAATTCCTGAGTCGAGATGTGCCGCCATTAAGCTTGCCATTCTACGAGACTCTTAGTAACGTTGCGCCCTGAAAAGGAGAGAATCTGATGCAGACTAATCTGGCTAAACTACCTCAAGACGAAATGGATAAAGTTAACGTCGATCTTGCCGCGGCGGGCGTCGCTTTTAAAGAGCGCTATAACATGCCGGTGGTGGCCGAAGTCGTGGAACGCGAACAGCCAGAACACCTTCGCGACTGGTTCCGCGAGCGTTTAATTGCCCATCGTTTGGCCTCGGTATCCCTGTCTCGTTTGCCTTACGAACCGAAACAAAAATAATCCTTACGGATTGATACACTTCCTTACGGCAATCGGTGTAAACTTCTTCAGGAAAATCTGAAGTGACGACCCACTGACCTCTTGTTGAAGGAAGCAACTATGCTGGCATGGTCTATTGCAGCGGCGCAATTCGCGCCGCAGAACGGCAGCCTCGCCGAAAATATTATCCACCATCTGCGTTTTATCCGCGCCGCGGCAAAACTGGAATGTAAGGTATTAATTTTTCCAGAACTCTCCCTGACTGGCCTGACGGGCGAGCCCGGGCTCCCCTCACCGCCCAGTAACGACCAGTTGCAACCGCTCACCGATGCGGCCCGCCAGCATCAGATAACCATTGTGGCCGGCTTACCCGTTGAGGAAAACGGTCAACGCAGCAAAGGTGTGGCCATATTCTCCCCCGACACGGCGAAACCGTATACCTGCGCGCAGGGCAACGGCACCTGCCTGACGCCGGAATCGCGCTACATCAGTGTATTGAATCTGAATAACGATGGCTGCGATCTTTCGCCTCAGGCGTCGCTGTTAGCCACGCTCACCAGCACCGCAGAGTCACAGCAGAGCCTGAATACCCAACGGTTACAATGGTTTGCCCGCAAGCATGCCATCGCGGTACTCAAGTCGAATTACAGTTGCGATGACTTTTCCGGCGGCAGTGCCTTATGGGATGAAACCGGGCAACTGATCGTCCGGGCGGACCAGGGTGAACTCCTGGTTACCGGCAGAAAAAGCGCTCAGGGTTGGCAAGGCGACATCATTCCATTACGCTAGCTTCTTTTGGCCGGGAGTATGCCATGTTACGCGTGATCGATACCGAAACCTGCGACCTTCAGGGGGGCGTCGTTGAAATAGCGTCTGTCGATGTCGTGGATGGGAAAATCACCAACCCAATGAGCCACCTCGTGCGCCCCGATCGCCCGATCAGCGCACAGGCGATGGCAATTCACCGCATTACGGAAGAGATGGTTGCCGATCAGCCGTGGATTGAAGAGGTGCTGCCGTTTTACCAGGGAAGCCCGTGGTATGTCGCGCACAACGCCAGCTTCGACCGTCGCGTTCTGCCAGAAATGGACGGCGAGTGGATTTGCACCATGAAGATGGCGCGTCGGTTATGGCCCGGTATCAAATACAGCAACATGGCGCTATATAAGTCACGCAAACTGAGCGTCGCTACGCCGCCGGGGTTGCATCACCACCGCGCGTTGTATGATTGCTATATCACTGCCGCATTACTGATTGATATCATCGATGTTTCTGGCTGGTCGCCCGAACAAATGGTCGATGTCACCGGACGCCCGGCGCTGCTGCGCACCTTTACCTTTGGTAAATATCGCGGCAAAGAGGTTTCGGAAGTGGCGGAGAACGATCCAGGTTATTTACGGTGGTTGTTCAACAACCTGGATCGAATGAGCCCGGAATTGCGCCTCACGTTAAAGCACTATCTGGG
This sequence comes from Pseudocitrobacter sp. 73, assembly GCF_008369545.1. Classification (NCBI taxonomy): domain Bacteria; kingdom Pseudomonadati; phylum Pseudomonadota; class Gammaproteobacteria; order Enterobacterales; family Enterobacteriaceae; genus Pseudocitrobacter; species Pseudocitrobacter sp. 73. Next base: position 413,471 of record NZ_VTZO01000008.1, read on the forward strand.
CGAATAACTTAGCGGACGCTTCTGCCGGGTAAGGTACCCTGAGCCAGCGCAATCAGAAACGTGAATTCGAGCGCCACGCCTTCATAACTTTTGAAGCGCCCCGACTTCCCACCATGCCCGGAGTCCATATCCGTACACAGCAGCAGAAGGTTATCATCCACCTTCTGCTCGCGCAGTTTGGCCACCCATTTCGCGGGCTCCCAGTACTGTACCTGAGAATCATGCAACCCGGTGGTGACCAGCAGATGCGGATACGCCATCGGCTGCACATTGTCGTAGGGGCTGTATGACTTCATGTAATGGTAATAGGTCTCATCCTGCGGATTTCCCCACTCCTCAAATTCCCCGGTGGTCAGCGGAATAGACTCGTCCAGCATCGTCGTGACGACATCAACAAACGGCACCTGCGCCACCACGCCGTGGAACAGCTCAGGACGCAGATTAATGGCGGTCCCCATTAACATCCCGCCCGCGCTGCCGCCCATGCCGTAGCACAGTCTGGCGTCGCCGTATCCCTGCGCGAGTAGCGCATCGGTCACATCAAGGTAATCATTGAAGGTGTTCATCTTCTTCAGGAATTTGCCGTCTTCGTACCACTGCTGCCCCAACTCACCGCCGCCGCGAACGTGGGCGATAGCATAGACAAAACCGCGATCCAGCAGACTCAGGCGGCTGCTGCTGAAGTCGGCGTCCATACTCGCGCCATAAGAACCATAGCCATACACCAGTAGCGGATTTTTCCCTTTGCGGAAGTGTTCACGGTGATACACCAGCGAAACGGGGACTTCCACGCCATCGCGCGCGGTGATCCACAGGTGTTCGCTCTGATAATGCGAGGCGTCAAAGCCTTTGACCTCCTGCTGCTTCAGCACCTTACGCTCCCCGGAATCCATATCCAGTTCAAATAGCGTATCCGGCGTGGTCATGGACGAATAGCCATAGCGCAGCCGCGACGTTTCCGGCTCAGGATTATAGGCCACCCAGGTGACATAGGCCGGGTCATCAAAGGCAATTCCGCTCTCTTCACGCGTATGGCGATTAATTTGCCGCAGGCTGGTCAGACCGTGCTGACGCTCCTCAAGCACCAGCCAGTCGGTAAAGAGTGTGAAGCTCTCCAGCATCACATCATTGCGTGCTGGGATTAGCGTTTGCCACTCTCTCTCATCGCGTACGCTACTGCGATAAAGACCAAAGTTTTTCCCTTCGCGGTTGGAGCGAATATAAAAATGATGCTGGAAATGATCGATGCTGTATTCATGATCTTTGCGACGTGGCAGGAACACGATCGGTTCGGCATCCGGCAGCTCAGCATCGAGCAACCGCATTTCGCTGGTTGTGGCGCTCGAGAGCGCAATCACTACATAGTGTTTCGAGGACGTTTTATGCAGGCTGACGTAAAACGTATCATCTTTCTCTTCATAGACCAGCGTATCCTGCGCCGCAGGCGTGCCAATGCGATGTCGCCACACCTGCCACGGCAGAAGCGTCGTGGGGTGCTTGCGAACATAATAGAGCGTTTGTGAATCATTGACCCAGACAATGCCAGGAGAGACATTCTCCAGCACTTCAGGGTACCAGTTCCCGGTACGCAAATTGCAAAATCGCAGGCCGTACTGACGACGCGAAAGATAATCTTCAGTGATCGCCAACAGATCGTTGTCCGGTGAAACCGTCAGCCCACCGAGTGTATAAAATTCACTGTGCGCAGCGCGCTGATTGGCGTCGAGTAACAGATCCCAGGGTTCCCACTCCCCCTTCTGCACAGATTGACGCTGATATATCGCGTACTCGCAGCCCGGCTCATAAACCTGGCGATAGCGATAACCGTTTTTGGTATAAGGCGCGGACTCTTCTCGCTGGGGAATACGGTCGACTATCTCCTTTAGCACGCGCTCCTGAAGGGCGTGCTGAGAGTCCATCACACTTTTTCCGTAATCATTTTCCTGATGCAGATAATCGAGGACCTCTGGCGCTGCGCGATTGTCGTCGCGCAGCCAGAAATAGTTATCAATACGCGTATCGCCATGAAGCGTCATGGCGTGAGGAATTTGTTTCGCTTTTGGCGGCATGTCATTGTTCTTCTGTATTAGTCACACCCTATAAGGGTGGACAAATTAAACGACGATGCAAGCGAAACCTGTGACAAGACGTTTAAAGTTGCTGTTTTTGTTGCTGCAAATCCTGCTCGATGCCTTCTCGCACTTCCGGCGGCAGCTTCAGCGCGTCACCCAGGGCATTAAGATAACTGCGCTCCATAAAGTGGTCGATATCTATCGCCGCGCAGCTCACAAAGTAAAGCTCTAAAGCCTCTTCTTCGTTATGCACATCACGCGCCAGACGCTGGGGATCGAGCGGCTGCTCGATAGCCTGCGCGATCAGCGCACGTCCCTGCTCTTCAACACCCGCTTCACGCAGTTGCTGTTCTATCGCCGCCTGCTCTTTGGCATCAATATGCCCGTCGCTCTTCGCGGCAAACACCAGCGCCAGAATCAGTCGCTCTGTACGCACATCCAGCGGAGCGGCAGGTTCACCGTATTTCTGTTCTGTATGCGGATTACCCTGAAGCTTTCCTTTATATTTGTTCCACAACACGCTACCCGCCACCGCACCGCCGCCGACTAACAACGCTCCGGTGCCGTATTTCGCCAGCATTTTGCGCGAGGATTTACTGGCGACCAGCAAACCCGCCAGCCCGCCCAGCGCGCCAGGCACCAGCATTTGGCTGAGATCTTTCTTCCCCTCACCCGATTTTTGCCCCAGCAGCGATTGCAATTGATTAAGCCAGCCAGACATATGACCTCCGATAGATTTGTACCAGTTATCCAGCGTAGGCGAGTCGGTGTCAGGATATGTCTGCGCCGCATAAAGATGCGCAAATTTAACGTGATAGCGCCGCATTAACGTCGACAGCAAGACAGACGCAAACGTTTTCGTTTATAATGCGCGAAATTTTGACAGACGATGGAAAATGCAATGACTTTACTCGGCACAGCCCTGCGTCCTGCGGCGACGCGCGTAATGCTATTAGGTTCTGGCGAACTCGGAAAAGAGGTAGCCATTGAGTGTCAGCGACTGGGAATTGAGGTGATTGCTGTCGATCGCTATGCCGATGCGCCTGCCATGCACGTCGCTCACCGCTCTCACGTCATTAACATGCTGGATGGTCAGGCGCTGAAAGCGCTGGTAGAAGCGGAAAAGCCAGATTTCATCGTGCCGGAAATTGAAGCCATCGCGACCGACATGCTGGTTGAGCTGGAACGTCAGGGCCAAAACGTGGTGCCCTGCGCGCGTGCCACGCAGCTGACCATGAACCGTGAAGGCATTCGTCGTCTGGCCGCCGAAGAACTCAAGCTCCCCACCTCGGCATACCGCTTCGCCGACAGCGAAGCCACATTCCGCGATGCCGTCACGGAAATTGGCCTGCCCTGCATCATCAAACCCGTAATGAGTTCATCCGGCAAAGGCCAGAGCTTCATTCGCAGCGAAGCGCAGCTTGCTGACGCCTGGCAGTATGCCCAACAGGGCGGTCGTGCGGGAGCGGGTCGCGTCATCATCGAAGGGGTGGTGAATTTTGATTTTGAAATCACTCTGCTGACGGTGAGCGCGGTGGATGGCGTTCACTTCTGTGCGCCGGTCGGTCACCGTCAGGAAGATGGCGATTATCGTGAATCGTGGCAACCCCAGCAGATGAGCCCGCTCGCCCTGGAACGTGCGCAGGCTATCGCCCGCGACGTCGTGCTGGCGCTGGGCGGTCATGGTTTATTCGGTGTGGAACTGTTTGTCTGTGGTGATGACGTTATCTTCAGCGAGGTTTCCCCACGCCCGCATGACACCGGAATGGTGACACTGATTTCACAAGACCTCTCCGAGTTCGCCCTGCACGTTCGCGCTTTCCTGGGCCTCCCGGTTGGTGCAATTCGTCAGTATGGCCCGTCTGCCTCAGCGGTTATTCTGCCGTGTTTACAGAGCCAGAACGTCACCTTTGATAACGTAAATGGTGCGGTGGGTGCGGGTCTGCAGGTTCGTTTGTTTGCTAAACCGGAAATCGACGGTACGCGTCGAATGGGTGTGGCGCTGGCAACCGCCGATTCGGTTGATGACGCCATCGAGCGGGCAAAAGTAGCTGCCGCCGCGGTGATTGTGAAGGGATAAAAAAAGCGGGCCGCTGGGCCCGCTTCTGGTTGCTTGCAAAGTGCGTGTTGTTCTTGCCGGATGCGGCGTAAACGCCTTATCCGGCCTACAATTTATGCAAATTCAATACATTGCAGATGCCTTATAGGCCGGGTAAACGCAGTGCCACCCGGCATAGTTACGCACTTACAGCGTTGCAGTCTCTACGGCTTCGCGAGCCAGTTTGGTGATACGATCGTAATCGCCTGCTTCCAGCGCATCCGCCGGAACCAGCCAGGAACCACCAACACACAGAACGCTTTTCAGCGCGAGGTAGTCGCGGCAGTTTTTCAGAGAGATACCGCCAGTCGGGCAGAAACGAACCTGAGAGAACGGACCTGCAATCGCCTGCAGCGCTTTCACGCCGCCGTTTGCTTCAGCCGGGAAGAATTTGAACTCTTTCAGACCGTGATCCATACCCAGCATCAGTTCAGAAACAGAGCTAATACCCGGGATCAGCGGGATAGTACCTTCGGTTGCTGCTTTCAGCAGAGAGTCAGTCAGGCCCGGGCTGATAGCGAACTGCGCGCCTGCTTCGGTGACTTCTTTCAACTGCTGCGGGTTAGTGACGGTACCCGCACCTACGATAGCGTCCGGCACTTCTTTAGCGATAGCGCGGATAGCGTCCATTGCGCACGCGGTACGCAGGGTCACTTCCAGCACGCGTACACCGCCTGCAACCAGCGCTTTTGCCATCGGCACAGCGTGTTCCAGCTTGTTCACTACGATTACCGGTACAACAGGACCCGTAGTCAGGATTGCTTCTGCAGTGGTTTTCCAGTTTTTCATCAGATTATTCTCTCGCCAGATCTAAAAACGTATCATCTTAAAAGGTAATGCAGGTTGCGCCCTGCTCTGCGCCGGAGAGTTTCTCGCGTAGCGCGCTGAACATTTCGCGGCCAGTACCGACACGGGAGGCGCTCATGTCAGGAATGTGCGGTTGACGTGCGGCCAGCTCGGCTTCATCGACCAGCAGCGTTAATTCGCCGGTCTGCCCGTTGACACGGATCATATCGCCGTCACGTACTTTTGCCAGCAAACCACCATCATAGGCTTCCGGGGTGACATGAATTGCTGACGGCACTTTACCTGATGCACCAGAGAGTCGTCCATCGGTGACTAACGCAATTTTGAAACAGCGGTCCAATAATACACCAAGTGGCGGCATGAGTTTATGTAATTCTGGCATTCCGTTCGCTTTTGGCCCCTGATGGCGCACAACGACCACGCAATCTTTGTCCAACAGGCCCGCTTCAAAGGCTGGCAGAACGTCATGCTGGCTCTCAAAGACCACCGCTGGCGCTTCGATAACCTGGTTTTCTACCGGCACGGCAGAGGTTTTCATCACTGCGCGGCCAAGGTTTCCGCTCAGTACTTTGGTGCCGCCATGTTTGGAGAACGGTTTGTCGAAGGAGGCGATGATGTTTTCATCCAGAGACGCGGTTGCGCCTTCACGCCAGTCCAGCTTGCCGTTATTCAGCCACGGCTCCATGGTGTAGTGAGACAGACCGAAGCCCGCCACGGTGTTCACGTCTTCGTGCAGCAGACCGCCTTTCAGCAGTTCACGCACCAACACCGGCACGCCGCCCGCCGCCTGGAAGTGGTTAATATCTGCAGGGCCGTTCGGGTACAGACGCGCCATCAGCGGCACAACGTCGGAGATTTCAGAGAAGTCATCCCAGTTGATGATGATACCCGCAGCACGCGCCATAGCCACCAGGTGCATGGTGTGGTTAGTTGAGCCGCCCGTTGCCAGCAGTGCAACGATACCGTTGACCACAACCTTTTCGTCGATCATCTGACCGAGCGGCATCCATTCGTTACCGTTACCCGTCATGCGGGTCACCTGACGTGCGGCAGCCGCCGTCAGTTCTTCACGCAGCGGCGCATCCGGGTGAACAAATGAAGAGCCCGGCAGCTGCATCCCCATGAATTCAATCACCATCTGGTTAGTGTTCGCGGTGCCGTAAAACGTACAGGTACCTGGCGCATGGTAAGAAGCCGCTTCGGATTCCAGCAGCGCGTTACGATCAACTTTACCTTCCGCATACAGCTGACGAATACGGACTTTTTCTTTATTCGGCAGGCCGCTTGCCATCGGGCCTGACGGAATGAAGACGGACGGCAGGTGACCGAAAGAGAGCGCCGCCATAGCCAGCCCCGGAACGATTTTGTCGCACACGCCGAGATAAAGCGCGCCATCAAACATGTTGTGAGACAGGCCCACCGCGGCAGACATGGCGATCACTTCACGGCTCAGAAGGGAAAGTTCCATCCCGTCCTGGCCCTGCGTGACTCCATCGCACATTGCTGGTACGCCGCCCGCAACCTGACCCACCGCGCTGACGCTGTGCAGGGCTTTACGAATGATATCAGGATAGTGCTCATACGGCTGATGCGCGGAGAGCATGTCGTTATAGGAGGTGATGATCGCAATATTGTTACGCAGCATGCTTTTCAGCGACGCTTTATCCTCTGCGCCGCAAGCCGCAAAACCGTGCGCCAGGTTACCGCAGGCCAGCTGGGAGCGGTGAACGGTTTCGGTCTTCGCACGCTTGATGCGTTCAAGGTAGGCAGAACGGGTATCGCGCGAGCGGTCAATAATGCGATTTGTTACGCGTAACAATACAGGATTCATAAAAGCTCCTCAAAAATTTTCTGTCCAGGCTCCAGCGACATAAGGTTTTGATTAGCATTTTCTGCCACAAAACCCCCGTATTCTGTAGCTTAGGGGCAAACATCTGAAGATAGTGTAATAAAAAAAGCCCCGGGGGTGAATCCACCCGGGGCTTAAATGCGTAAAAATAGCACTACATGCTGTGTTAGATCATGTTACCGGTAAAATACCCCAATGGGATTACCGTCATACGTTACTCAAACTCGTTCCAGGAACGGCCATCGCGGGTGATCATCGCAACGGACGCCACCGGCCCCCAGGTGCCTGCCTGGTACGGTTTCGGCGGGTCCTGATCGGCGGCCCACGCTTCAGTGATGGAGTCGACCCACTTCCACGCTTCTTCCACTTCATCGCGGCGCACGAACAGCGCCTGAATTCCGCGCATGGTTTCCAGTAGCAGGCGCTCGTAAGCATCCGCCAGGTGCGTTTGATTGAAGGTTTCGGAGTAGCTCAGATCCAGCTTGGTGATCTGCAGGTTATGTTTGTGGTCCAGACCCGGCACTTTGTTCAGCACCTGGATATCCACACCTTCATCTGGCTGCAAGCGGATCGTCAGTTTATTCTGCGGCAACTCCTGCCAGGACTCTTTAAACAAATTGAGTTCCGGGTTTTTGAAGTACACCACCACTTCAGAGCATTTAGTCGGCAGTCGTTTACCGGTGCGCAGGTAGAACGGCACGCCCGCCCAGCGCCAGTTATCGATATCCACGCGAATAGCGACGAAGGTTTCCGTATTGCTCTGCTTGTTGGCGCCCTCTTCTTCCAGGTAGCCCGGCACTTTTTTGCCCTGCGCAAAACCTGAAGTGTACTGACCGCGTACGGTTTTTTCGCGCACGTTAGAACGGTCGATACGACGCAGGGATTTCAGTACTTTCACTTTGGCATCGCGAATGCTGTCGGCAGTCAGATCGGACGGCGGCGACATCGCAATCATGCACAGAATTTGCAGCAGGTGGTTCTGAATCATATCGCGCATCTGACCGGCCTGATCAAAGTAGCCCCAACGGCCTTCGATGCCGACTTCTTCTGCCACGGTGATTTCGACGTGATCGATAGTGCGGTTATCCCAGTTGTTCACAAACAGGGAGTTGGCAAAACGCAGCGCCAGCAGGTTCAGCACCGTTTCTTTACCCAGATAGTGGTCGATACGGTAAACCTGGCACTCTTCGAAGTATTCGCCCACCTGATCGTTGATTTCACGCGAGGTCGCAAGCGAGGTACCCAGCGGTTTTTCCATCACCACGCGCGCAGGCTTGGCGTTCAGTTTCGCCTCACCTAACCCTTTGCAAATCGCGCCGAACGTATTAGGCGGCATCGCGAAGTAGTTGATGGTGACACGGTTTTTCTGATCGAGCATGTCGCCAAGGCGGCTAAATGCACTGGTGTCGTTGACATCCAGATTACAGAAATCCAGGCGGCCACTCAGCGTTTCCCACAAACCTTCATCTATTTTCTCCTTCATGAAGGTCTCGAGCGCCTCGCGCACCACTTTGGTGTAGGCTTCTTTGTCCCAATCCGCACGTCCTACCCCGATAATACGGGTGTCCGGATTGATCTGACCGGCTTTTTCAAGCTGATACAGGGAAGGCAACAATTTACGACGCGCCAGGTCACCTTTCGCGCCGAAAATGACCAGATCGCATGCCTGGGCCGTTTGCGTTACCGCCATGTCATTCTCCTCAGTTGTATTTCCTGGTTCTTATGCCAGGCTACAGTTGTAATTTTATTACACCGCACTGTACTGTGTTTACTAACTTACCGAAACCTTTTACCGCCTTAGACCGCACAAATGGAAATATCTGCGGCTTAACGCCTGGGCAAAGCGCTAATTTTGTTCGTTCTTTCGCCCTGAACGGGTATGCAAAAATTCGACGTTGATCATGTAATGAAAAAAAACAACATTTTTTGCTGTTGTTTGTCCCCTTTCATCAACCTTGAGGGGTATATTCTTGCTAAAACGCCTGCAGATTTCACCCATTAATGGAATCGTTTCAATCAATGAGCGCCCCATCACGATGAACATGCTGGAAAAAATTCAGTCGCAACTGGAAAACCTTAGCAAATCCGAACGTAAAGTGGCGGAGGTGATCCTCGCCGCACCAGAGCAGGCTATCCACTCAAGTATTGCGGCGCTGGCGCTGGAAGCTGAGGTCAGCGAGCCGACGGTCAACCGTTTTTGTCGCAGTCTGGAAACGCGTGGCTTCCCCGATTTTAAGCTTCATCTTGCCCAAAGTCTGGCCAACGGTACACCGTATGTTAATCGTAATGTGGATGAAGATGACAGTGTAGAAGCCTATACCGGGAAAATATTCGAGTCGGCGATGGCAAGTCTGGCGCATGTTCGCCAGTCGCTGGAGATGTCGGCGGTCAATCGGGCGGTCGATCTCCTGACTCAGGCTAAACGTATCGCCTTCTTCGGATTGGGTTCTTCCGCCGCTGTCGCCCATGACGCCATGAACAAATTCTTCCGATTCAACGTTCCGGTTGTCTATTCCGATGACATCGTCCTGCAACGGATGAGCTGTATGAATTGCAGCGAGGATGACGTTGTGGTGCTCATTTCACACACGGGCAGAACCAAAAGTCTGGTGGAACTGGCACAGCTGGCACGTGAGAACGATGCCATGGTGATTGCGCTGACGTCGGCAAATACGCCGCTCGCGCGCGAAGCCACGCTGGCCATTACACTCGATGTACCCGAGGACACCGACGTTTATATGCCCATGGTTTCCAGGCTGGCACAGTTGACGGTCATTGACGTGCTGGCTACCGGTTTTACGCTGCGCCGGGGCGCGAAATTCAGGGATAACTTGAAGCGAGTCAAAGAAGCGTTGAAGGAATCGCGGTTTGATAAAGAACGTATGACACACAGCGATAACCATTAAAATTTGTAAAAGCACTATTGATGAGACATTCGGCGTTATCACTGCACAAGCGGTGCTACCTTAAAGGAGCCGAATCCATGTTCACGCAACACCTGGTTGTTTAAGTTAACGGAGTATTACATGTCCAGAAGGCTTCGCAGAACCAAAATCGTTACCACGTTAGGGCCAGCCACTGACCGCGACAATAATCTTGAGAAAGTCATTGCCGCCGGCGCCAACGTTGTACGAATGAACTTCTCCCACGGCACACCGGAAGATCATAAGCTTCGCGCTGATAAAGTACGCGAAATCGCGGCAAAACTGGGTCGTCATGTAGCTATTTTAGGCGATCTCCAGGGTCCCAAAATCCGTGTTTCAACCTTCAAAGAAGGCAAAGTTTTCCTCAACATCGGCGACAAATTCCTGCTCGACGCCAACCTGGGTAAAGGTGAAGGCGATAAAGAAAAGGTCGGTATCGACTATAAAGGTCTACCTGCTGACGTCGTTCCAGGCGACATTCTGCTGCTCGACGATGGTCGCGTACAGCTGAAAGTGCTGGAAGTTCAGGGCATGAAAGTGTTCACCGAAGTAACCGTCGGCGGCCCGCTTTCTAACAACAAAGGTATCAACAAACTGGGCGGCGGCCTCTCTGCAGAAGCCCTGACTGAGAAAGACAAAGCAGATATTGTCACGGCGGCAAAAATTGCGGTCGACTATCTGGCGGTCTCCTTCCCGCGCTGTGGCGAAGACCTCAACTACGCTCGTCGTCTGGCACGCGAAGCAGGCTGCGACGCGAAAATCGTCGCTAAAGTTGAACGTGCGGAAGCCGTTTGCAGCCAGGACGCGATGGATGACATCATCCTGGCGTCTGACGTGGTGATGGTTGCGCGTGGCGACCTGGGTGTAGAAATCGGCGACCCGGAGCTGGTGGGTATTCAGAAAGCGTTGATTCGTCGCGCGCGTCAGCTGAATCGTGCCGTGATCACGGCAACCCAGATGATGGAATCGATGATTACCAACCCAATGCCAACCCGTGCGGAAGTTATGGACGTGGCGAACGCCGTGCTGGATGGTACCGATGCGGTGATGCTCTCTGCAGAAACCGCTGCGGGCCAGTATCCGTCTGAAACCGTCGCGGCAATGGCACGCGTGTGCCTGGGTGCGGAAAAAATCCCCAGCATTAACGTCTCTAAACACCGCCTGGACGTACAGTTCGACAACGTGGAAGAAGCCATTGCGATGTCCGCGATGTACGCGGCAAACCATCTGAAAGGTGTGAGCGCCATCATCACCATGACCGAGTCTGGCCGTACCGCGCTGATGACTTCACGTATCACCTCCGGACTGCCGATTTTCGCCATGTCTCGTCATGAGCGCACCCTGAATCTGACCGCGCTGTATCGCGGCGTGACGCCGGTGCATTTCGATAGCGAAAGCGACGGCGTTGCGGCAGCCCATGAGGCCGTTAATCTGCTGCGCGACAAAGGCTATCTGGTTGCCGGCGACCTGGTGATTGTGACTCAGGGCGACGTGATGGATACCGTGGGTTCCACCAACACCACGCGTATTTTGACTGTCGAATAAGATAGTTCTTTAATGTGTAAAAGGCCTCTTCATGTGAAGAGGCCTTTTTATTTTTAGCTACGAGTAGGCTGTAAAACTGCCTGATGGCGCTTCGCTTATCAGGCCTACCAGACTTTGCCCTACTCAATTCGTGTAGGCCCGGTAAGCGCAGCGCCACCGGGCACATAAAGCGACTTACTCCGGATATCTCTCGCTCGGTTTATACGGCTTAATATCACCCGGTTTACGCGTTTTGAGCAGTTTCAGGATCCAGGTGTATTGTTCCGGATGCGGGCCGACAAAAATCTCCACCTCTTCATTCATCCGACGCGCAATGGTGTGATCGTCGGCTTCCAGCAGATCGTCCATCGGCGGGCGCACCAGGATGGTTAAACGATGTGTTTTGCCATCATAGACCGGGAACAGCGGCACCACGCGTGCACGGCACACCTTCATCAGACGACCAATCGCCGGGAGCGTGGCTTTATAGGTCGCGAAGAAATCAACGAATTCGCTGTGCTCCGGGCCGTGATCCTGATCCGGCAGATAGTAGCCCCAGTATCCCTGACGCACCGACTGGATAAACGGCTTGATGCCGTCGTTACGCGCATGCAGGCGACCACCAAAACGACGGCGCACGGTATTCCACACGTAGTCGAATACTTTGTTGCCCTGATTATGGAACATGGCGGCCATTTTCTGCCCCTGTGACGCCATCAGCATGGCCGGGATATCCACACCCCAGCCGTGCGGCACGAGGAAAATGACGTTCTCGCCCTTCTTGTGCATTTCATCGATGATCTCTTCGCCCTGCCAGTCGACGCGCGGCAGAATTTTCTCTGGCCCGCGAATCGCCAGTTCAGCCATCATCGCCATCGCCTGCGGCGCAGTGGTATACATACCATCGATGATAGACTCGATTTCCGCATCGCTTTTTTCGGGGAAGCAATAGCGCAGGTTAATCTGCGCGCGGCGACGAGCACTTTTACCCAGACGCCCGGCTAAGCGGCCAAGCGTCCCCAGTAACGGGTCGCGAACTTTCGCGGGTAAACACGCGGCTCCCGCAAAGGCGAACACGCCCAACCACGCGCCCCAGTTCTGCGGGCGGCGAAACTCTTTTTCGAATTCAGGAATGTATTCACTGTTTTTTTTGTTTGTTTCCATGCTTATTCCATGAAGAGCGCTTCTGGTGCGAAACGATTACCGATAGTGTAGCGAGGCGCTCAGTTTCACACAAAAGAAGAAGCCGGCGACACTGAGTGCACCGGCTTTAATTGTCTATAAATTAAGCGAAGTTAATCAAAGCGCAGTTGCGGAAGGACCTGCTTAACCTGTGCCAGATAATCCGTACGATCGGAACCGGTCAGACCCTCCGTACGCGGCAGTTTCGCCGTCAGCGGGTTGACTGCCTGCTGGTTGATCCACACTTCATAGTGCAGATGCGGGCCAGTAGAACGTCCGGTATTTCCGGAAAGCGCGATACGGTCGCCACGTTTGATTTTCTGCCCTGGCTTCACGAGGATTTTGCGAAGGTGCATGTAACGGGTGGTGTATGTACGACCATGGCGAATCGCCACATAGTAACCTGCCGCACCGCTACGCTTCGCCATCACCACTTCACCATCACCCACCGCCAGTACTGGCGTACCTTGTGGCATAGCGAAATCTACGCCACGGTGTGGCGCGACGCGACCGGTAACCGGGTTCAGACGACGCGGGTTAAAGTTAGATGAGACACGGAACTGACGCGCGGTTGGGAAACGCAGGAAACCTTTTGCCAGCCCGGTACCGTTACGGTCGTAATACTTACCGTCTTCAGAACGAATTGCGTAATAATCTTTTCCTTCTGTTCTGATTCGTACGCCAACCAGTTGGCTCTGCTCGCGTTTGCCATCCAGCATTTCGCGCGACATCAGTACAGCGAATTCATCATCTTTTTTCAGCTTGCGGAAGTCCATCTGCCACTGCATCGCTTTGATGACCGCGCTCACTTCTGTGCTGGTAAGCCCGGCATTGCGCGCGCTGGTCACAAAGCTGCCGCCAACAGTACCTTTCAGCAGGCTGTTCACCCACTCGCCCTGCTGCGTTTCCGCGCTCATTTTAAAGCCGTTAGCAACGCGGTCATAGGTACGGGTTTCGCGACGGGACATTTCCCAGGTGAGCTGTTGTAAATCGCCATCCGCCGTCAGCGTCCAGGAGAGCTGCTGGCCGATTTTCATATTACGCAGGTCTTTATCTGCCGCCGCAAGACGACTGATATCACCCATATCGATACCATACTGATTGAGGATGCTGCTGAGCGTGTCACCTGTCGAGACGACATATTCATGCTGATTATCAGTTTTTTCGTCCAGCTCATCCTGTGGGATAGCTTCATCTTCCTGTGCTGCCTGGTCGATAGGCTCGCTTGCTTCCGGCAACAGGGAACGTATTTCTTTCTGTTCCAGCTCGATGGTGCGCACAATCGGGCTGGATGTTGGGTGATAAACGTATGGTCGCCATACGGCGACCGCTAAAGTCAGGACTGTCAACGACCCCAGCATAACGCGGTGGGGTCGCGGCAAATTGTTAAACGCCAGGGTGACAGAGCGGGCTATCTGTTGCACGTATTCACTTCCTCATTAATCTCCTTTCAGGCAGCTCGAATATTGGTTCGCGAGTTGACGAAGAAACGTCGCGTAACTCTCTTTGCTCAGTTGAATGTTTGTCCCCAGCGGATCTAACGTGCCCATACGCACAGAAGTTCCCCGGGCCACCGCTTCAACGACCGCTGGCCTGAACTGTGGCTCAGCAAAAACGCAGGTTGCTTTTTGCTCAACCAACTGTGTTCTGATTTGATGTAAACGCTGCGCACCGGGCTGGATTTCAGGGTTTACGGTAAAGTGGCCAAGCGGCGTTAAACCGTACTGTTTTTCATAGTAGCCATAGGCGTCATGAAAAACGAAATACCCCTTCCCTTTCAGCGGTGCCAGCTCGTTGCCAACCTCTTTATCGGCTGTGGCTAATTGTGCCTCAAAATCCTTCAGGTTGGCGTCGAGTTTGGCTCGACTCTGCGGCATAAGTTCCACTAATTTGTCATGGATTGCAACCGCTGACAGCCGCGCTATCTCTGGCGAGAGCCACAGATGCATGTTGTAGTCGCCGTGATGGTGATGTGCGTCACCTTTTTCACTCTCATGGCCTGCGTGATCGTGGTCACCTTCATGGTCATGGTCATCATCATCGCTACCTTTCATGAGCAATGGTTTCACACCGTCAAGCTGGGCAATGGTGACTTTATTTTTGTCAGAAATACTTTGCGTTGACTTATTCATGAACGCTTCCATTTCCGGCCCAATCCAAACGACTAAGTCCGCGTTCTGTAAGCGTTTTACATCCGAAGGGCGTAAAGAATAATCATGTTCAGACGCACCGTCAGGCAGTAAAACCTGCGTGTCGGTGACGCCATCGGTGATAGCTGAAGCGATAAATCCAAGCGGTTTTAATGAGGCGACCACAGCCGCGTCAGCGTGCTGAACGGCGGCACCGCTGAACGCAATCGATAAAGCAGCGAAAAGAAGCGTATTTTTCTGTAACATAATGCGTCTGATAATCGTAATGAATAAGTGGAATGTGATATTATAACATTCACTCACTTGTGCAACCCTTAATTGCTATGACGAATCTTGTAACACTGGAAAATGTTTCGGTCTCATTCGGCCAGCGCCGCGTGCTGTCTGACATTTCACTGGCCCTGAAGCCAGGACGCATTTTGACGTTACTCGGGCCGAACGGTGCGGGTAAATCCACGCTGGTACGCGTGGTTTTAGGCCTGGTAGCACCCAATGAAGGCGTGATCAAGCGCGAGGGCAAACTGCGCATTGGCTATGTGCCGCAGAAATTACACCTGGACGCGACACTGCCGCTGACGGTTGAGCGTTTTTTACGTCTGCACCCGGCAACCAAAAAAGCGGATATCCTTCCGGCGCTGAAACGCGTGCAGGCAGGTCATTTGCTTAACGCGCCAATGCAGAAACTGTCTGGCGGCGAGACGCAGCGCGTCCTGCTGGCGCGCGCGCTGTTGAACAGTCCGCAGTTGCTGGTGCTGGACGAACCGACGCAGGGTGTCGATGTTAACGGTCAGGTCGCGCTCTATGATCTGATTAACCAGCTACGTCAGGAACTGGACTGCGCGGTGCTGATGGTTTCGCACGACCTGCACCTGGTGATGGCAAAAACTGACGAAGTTTTATGCCTGAATCATCACATCTGCTGTTCCGGCACGCCGGACGTGGTGTCAATGCATCCTGAATTTATCTCGATGTTCGGCCCGCGCGGCGCTGAGCAACTCGGTATCTACCGCCATCAGCATAACCATCGCCACGATTTACAGGGTCGTATTGTTTTGCGTCGGGGAAATGGTCACTCATGATTGAATTATTACTGCCCGGCTGGCTGGCCGGGATGATGCTGGCGTGCGCCGCGGGCCCACTGGGTTCGTTTGTGGTCTGGCGTCGCATGTCCTATTTTGGCGATACCCTGGCCCATGCGTCATTGCTGGGAGTCGCCTTTGGCCTGCTGCTGGATGTCAATCCTTTCTATGCGGTTATCGCCGTTACGCTCTTCCTGGCCGGCGGGCTGGTATGGCTGGAAAAACGCCCTCACCTTGCGGTCGATACCTTGTTAGGGATTATGGCGCACAGTGCGCTGTCGCTGGGTCTGGTGGTCGTCAGCCTGATGTCGAATATCCGCGTGGATCTGATGGCGTATTTGTTTGGCGACCTGCTGGCGGTGACGCCGGAAGATCTGGTTTCCATCGCGATTGGCGTGGTGATTGTGCTGGCCATTCTCTTCTGGCAGTGGCGTAACCTGCTGTCGATGACCATCAGCCCGGACCTGGCGTTTGTTGATGGCGTGAAACTTCAGCGCGTGAAGCTGCTGCTGATGCTGGTGACGGCGTTAACCATCGGCGTGGCAATGAAGTTTGTGGGGGCGCTTATCATCACGTCATTGCTGATTATTCCCGCCGCGACGGCACGTCGTTTTGCCCGCACGCCGGAGCAAATGGCGAGCATCGCCGTTGGCGTGGGGATGATTGCGGTCACCGGCGGCCTGACCTTCTCGGCGTTTTATGATACACCGGCTGGCCCGTCAGTCGTGCTGTGTGCAGCAGTGCTGTTCATTTTCAGTATGATGAAAAAGCAGGCTCAGTGAGCCGTTGAGATGCCGGATGGCGGCTTCGCTTATCCGATCTTCAGGCGCGGAGTCGTGTTTTGCCTGATGGCGGCTTCGCCTTATCCGGCCTACGAATACGGTTTTGTAGGTCGGATAAGATGCGTGAGCATCGCCATCCGACACGGTTCTCAGGGCATTTCCGGCGGCGTGATGCCGAAGTGATTCCATGCACGCACCGTCGCCATACGTCCACGCGGCGTACGTTGCAGGAAGCCCTGCTGAATCAGGTAGGGCTCCAGGACATCTTCAATGGTTTCTCGCTCTTCGCCAATCGCCGCCGCCAGGTTATCTAACCCCACCGGGCCGCCGAAGAATTTGTCGATAACGGCAAGCAGCAATTTGCGGTCCATATAATCAAACCCTTCCGCATCGACGTTAAGCATATCCAGCGCCTGCGCGGCGATATCCGCTGAAATGGTGCCATCATGCTTCACTTCCGCGAAGTCGCGCACACGCCTGAGCAGACGGTTGGCAATACGGGGCGTACCGCGCGCGCGGCGCGCCACTTCCAGCGCGCCCTCTTCGCTCATCTCCAGCCCCATATAGCGGGCGCTACGGCCAACGATATGTTGCAGGTCAGGCACCTGATAAAATTCAAGACGCTGAACAATACCGAAACGGTCACGCAACGGCGAGGTTAACGACCCCGCGCGCGTGGTCGCACCAATCAACGTAAACGGCGGCAAGTCGATTTTAATCGAGCGCGCGGCAGGGCCTTCGCCAATCATGATATCGAGCTGATAATCCTCCATCGCCGGATAGAGCACCTCTTCCACCACCGGTGATAGTCGATGGATTTCATCGATAAACAGCACGTCATGCGGTTCGAGATTCGTCAGCATTGCCGCCAGATCGCCCGCTTTCTCCAGCACCGGGCCAGAGGTTGTGCGTAAATTCACACCCATTTCATTGGCTACAATATTAGCCAGCGTGGTTTTACCCAGCCCCGGCGGGCCAAAAATCAGCAGATGGTCGAGCGCATCACCACGCAGCTTCGCAGCCTGGATGAAAATCTCCATCTGCGAGCGCACCTGCGGCTGACCAATATACTCTTCCAGCAATTTTGGCCTGATGGCGCGGTCTGCCACATCTTCTGGCAGCGTGCTTTCTGCACTAATCAGGCGATCTGCTTCAATCATCCTCTACCTCACAGCGCAGCGCGTAACGCTTCGCGGATCAATGTTTCGCTATTGGCATCCGGACGCGCGATTTTGCTGACCATCCGGCTGGCTTCCTGAGGTTTATAGCCCAGCGCCACCAGCGCAGCAACCGCTTCCTGCTCTGCATCGTCCGTCGCCGGGCTTGCCGGAGAGGTGAGCACCAGATCGGCAGCAGGTGTAAACAGGTCACCGTGTAGCCCCTTGAAGCGGTCTTTCATTTCGACAATCAAACGCTCGGCGGTTTTTTTACCAATACCCGGCAGTTTCACCAGTGCGCCAAGTTCTTCACGCTCAACGGCATTAACAAACTGTTGCGCCGACATGCCGGAGAGGATCGCCAGCGCCAGCTTCGGACCAACGCCGTTGGTTTTAATCAATTCTTTAAACAGGGTACGTTCCTGTTTGTTGTTAAAGCCGTAGAGCAACTGTGCATCTTCGCGCACCACGAAGTGGGTGAAGATGATGGCTTCCTGCCCCGCTTCCGGCAGCTCATAGAAGCAGGTCATCGGCATATGCACTTCATAGCCGACGCCGCCCGTTTCCAGCAGTACTAACGGGGGTTGTTTTTCAATGATGATGCCTCTGAGTCTGCCTATCACATGACGCTCCTGCGTTAATGGCTCTGATACAAAGGTGTATCATAAAAAAATGCTGGATAGATATCCAGCGAGGGATGAAACAAAAGTTGATGTGTGGTGGTTTTTCTGGATAGCCGATAGTCAAGGTGAATGCTATTCACCCACTCCCTGCACGTTAAATTTCTTCGGAGTAAGTCCATTCTCAATTCGCCATTGATACGCCTGTGTATGTTCTAAATCGTTACCATCAAGAGTAATCGAGGCCTGGTTTGAGTAAATCAAATATTCATCACCCCTGTTAGCAGATTGAGTGCCAGACAGAGCATAAGTCCCCGCCAGCAAATCCCCCTCTGACACCATTTCATAACTTTTTAACACGTAGCCATATCGCCAGTTAATCACATCAAAAAGTATTCTTTCAGCCGCCTCTCTTGCAAAAATATCATTCCCCACTTTGATGGAAAAACTGCTTGAGTTAATTTTATAATGATGTTTCCCAGGTAAGAATTCAAAAGCCTGAGTCAGTGAAAACGATCTCTTATAATGCCCACCCGGCGGAATAACTTGCCAGCCATCGACACCATCATAAATTCCACACATCCCATCAAGGACAATATTACTCGTTGAAACGTTAAATGCAGCGTTGCAGGGTAGCAATCCACCTTTAAATATATAAGCAGGTTGATTATTGCGATTGTAGAAATCCAGAAATGCATTCACCCCCCGTCCTTGCTGTATGACGCCAAGCCTCACGGCTACTCCACTTTTGGCCATTCTCGCATTGTTGATACTCGTACCAACTTCACCCACGCCGTAGATACCATCACTTATATGAATAATTCGCGGAACAATTTCCCCTTTATCATTTAAAGAAACGCGTCCATAGCGATAGGGGTAGCGAATAACATTGTCATTAGCGAATGCATTCACACAATAACTTATTAAAAGTAAACCCATCACCTTCATTAAGGATTTCATAAAACTTGCCTTGTTATTACCCTAATACAATGTTAATTCTTTATTCTTAGGAAAGAAAGATTATAGATTATATATAAACAATGGATTAAATAGTGAAAATAAATTACCCAGCCAAATATGAAACCGGCGATATTGTCTTCACCTGCATCGGCGCTCGCCTGTTTGGGCAAATCTCCGCTGCCTCACAGTGCTGGAGCAACCACGTCGGCATTATTATCGGTCACGATGGCGAAGACTATCTGGTCGCAGAAAGCCGCGTACCGCTCTCAACGGTGACAACGCTGGCACGCTTTATTCAGCGCTCGACCGATCAACTCTACGCCGTCCGTCGCCTGACAGGGGGATTAACCACGGAACAGAAGCTTGCGCTGGTCGAGAAGGTCCCTGGTCGCCTGCATAAACTCTATCACACCGGTTTTAAATATGACTCCGCGCGTCAGTTTTGTTCGAAATTCGTCTTCGATATTTATAAGGAGGCGTTATGTATTCCTGTTGGGGAAATTGAAACGTTTGAAAATCTGTTGCACCGCAACCCTAACGCAAAACTCGCGTTCTGGAAGTTCTGGTTTTTAGGCTCAATTCCGTGGAATCGCAAAACTGTGACACCAGCCAGCTTGTGGCATCATCCGAGCCTGGATCTTATTTTCAACAGCAGTAATCAGAACATAAAGTAAACCCCAATTATTCAACTGCAAATCAAGCCACTTTCGTTAGAGAAAAGGATGATCTATGAATATTAAGAAATTTATATTTTCAGCATTAATACTTTCCCCGGTTATTGCTTCAGCAAGTACTACAACTGAAATGACAGAGCGTGGAGTTATTGAACAACAAGTAATGGACCTTACCTATAAAAAAGACTGGGTACAGTTGGAATCAATAATTAAACAATATAATACTAACTTCCCTGCAACCAGCGGAGGAACGCAAAAACTAGAAATATTTTGGGGAAGCATGTACGACATCTATAAGAATGATGTCAGCGATGGTGGTTTTACTGATGAGACAATTAATGAATGGCTGAAAGCAGTACCCAACTCTTCCGGTGCAAGGATACTTAAAGCATTTAAATATAATGCTCAGATTGTCGAACTCCGGGGTGAAGGTCCGGCGGACTCTGTTGATCCCAGCGTATGGCCAAAATACAAAAAACTTGTCAACCAGCAAAAAGAATATCTACTAAAAAACAAGGACCTGGCTGATAAAGACGCTGAATGGTATCCCATCATGATGATGGTTGCCAGAAACCTTGAAGATAAAGACTTATTATATAAAACCTTTTATGAAGGAATCGAAAAATACCCTACTTATCAGGATAATTATTTACAGGCAATGGAGGGTCGATTACCTAAGTGGGGCGGCAGTTATGAAGAAATAGAAAAGATCGCGCGAATTGCTGCGGATAAAAATAAAACACAATCTGGTTTATCTATGTATGCTTACATCTGGCATAATGCTTTCTTCTTTCAACCAGATAGCATGAATTTATTGCGAAATAAAAAAATAGTCTCCTGGAACGACCTTCTACAAGGTTGGAGAGACCGCTACGTGCAATACCACTCTACAAGAACGCTGAATGGTGTATTGATCGCCTCTTGCATAGCTGATGATAAAGAGACGTTTACCCGTGCAAATGCCATGATTGATGGTCAAGTCGAACGCCAAAGCTGGCCAATGGGGGTAACATGGCAACAATGCAAAGACTATTTTAAACAGCAGAATTAATATCAAAACGATAATGCCTCTTTCTGAGTCAGCAGAGGCATTCAAATTTAACGCAGTCGCCCTCTCGCCAGATTCAGCCGCGATTCGCTCATTTGCATCGCGTTCTGGCTGACATGGCAGTGGGTGATGGCAATGGCCAGCGCATCGGCGGCATCGGCCTGTGGATTCGCGGGGAGCTTCAGCAGCGTGCGCACCATGTGCTGCACCTGGCTTTTCTCAGCGCTACCAATGCCCACGACGGTCTGCTTGACCTGACGGGCGGCATATTCAAACACCGGTAGGTCCTGATTCACCGCCGCGACAATTGCCACGCCGCGCGCCTGCCCCAGCTTTAACGCGGAGTCGGCGTTTTTCGCCATAAAGACCTGCTCAATGGCAAAAAAATCAGGCTGAAACTGGGTGATGATTTCGCTGACGCCAGCGTAGATTAGCTTCAGACGGGACGGCAGATCATCCACCTTGGTTCGGATGCAGCCGCTGCCTAAATAGGTAAGCTGCCTGCCAACCTGGCGGATGACGCCGTAACCGGTGATGCGTGAGCCGGGGTCAATCCCGAGAATAATCGACAACACGCACCTCCGGTTGTTGAGTGAACGGCTCCATTACAGAGTCGCTGCTACCTCATCAGAGATCTCACCGTTATGGTAGACTTCCTGCACATCGTCGCAGTCTTCCAGCATATCGATCAGACGCAGCAGTTTCGGCGCAGTTTCTGCATCCATGTCTGCTTTGGTCGATGGGATCATGGAGACTTCTGCTTCGTCGGCTTTCAGGCCAGCCGCTTCCAGCGCATCACGTACTGCGCCCATCTCTTCCCATGCGGTGTAGACGTCAATAGCGCCATCGTCGAAGGTCACAACGTCTTCGGCACCCGCTTCCAGCGCAGCTTCCATGATTGCGTCTTCATCGCCTTTCTCGAAGGAGATCACGCCTTTTTTGCTGAACAGGTAGGCAACGGAACCGTCAGTGCCCAGGTTACCACCGGTTTTGGTGAACGCATGGCGCACTTCCGCGACGGTACGGTTACGGTTGTCAGACAGACATTCAACCATCACCGCAGTACCGCCAGGGCCGTAACCTTCATAAATGATGGTTTCCATGTTCGCATCATCATCACCGCCCACGCCACGTGCGATGGCACGGTTCAGGGTGTCACGCGTCATGTTATTAGACAGCGCTTTATCAATCGCCGCACGCAGACGCGGGTTGGAGCCAGCGTCGCCGCCGCCCAGACGCGCAGCCGTTACCAGCTCACGAATGATTTTGGTGAAGATTTTACCGCGCTTGGCATCCTGTGCCGCTTTGCGGTGTTTGGTGTTGGCCCATTTACTATGACCTGCCATAAATATTTCCTCAAAAAGCGCGCCCTATCAGGCGGCGTTAATTACAAACTCTTCAATCGCCTGCCGGTTGCTCCACGACTTGGTTAAGGCCGCGGCGTCCACAGCATTAACCCAGCGGTAGGTCAGATGTTCAGTGAACACGATCTCCCGTTCGTGAGGGAGCGCAAGGCAAAACCAGGATTCAGTATTGCGCATGACCCCCGGCGCATAGCGATGACGTAAATGACTAAAAATTTCAAACTCCACCGTACGCTGACAATCCATAAGATTCAGACGCTCTGCGAAAATATCGACAGAGACCTCTTCCTTTACTTCACGCGCGGCAGCCTGCGGCGCGCTTTCACCCTCTTCCACGCTGCCGGTAACCGACTGCCAGAAATCAGGATCATCACGCCGCTGTAGCATCAGCACCCGCTTCGTGTCCTCGGCATAAATCACCACGAGAATCGACACGGGACGCTTGAATGACATATTACTTGTTCTCCAGCGACTCTTTTGCTTCCTTCGCCACGACCTGAATGTTCAGTTCAGCCAGAGAAGCCGGATTCGCGAAGCTTGGCGCTTCAGTCATCAGACAGGCTGCTGCCGTGGTTTTCGGGAAGGCGATAACGTCACGGATGTTATCGGTGCCGGTCAGCAGCATGGTCAGACGGTCAAGACCGAATGCCAGGCCTGCGTGCGGCGGCGTACCGTATTTCAGTGCGTCGAGCAGGAAGCCGAATTTCTCACGCTGTTCCTGTTCGTTAATGCCCAGAATGCCGAACACGGTCTGCTGCATTTCACCACGGTGAATACGCACAGAACCTCCGCCCACTTCATAGCCGTTGATGACCATGTCGTATGCGTTCGCTACCGCGTCTTCCGGTGCCGCTTTCAGTTCGTCAGCGGTCATGTCTTTCGGCGAGGTGAACGGGTGGTGCATCGCGGTCAGGCCGCCTTCACCGTCGTCTTCAAACATCGGGAAGTCGATAACCCACAGCGGCGCCCACATGGACTCGTCGGTCAGATTAAGGTCTTTACCCAGTTTCAGGCGCAGTGCACCCAGCGCGTCGGCAACCACTTTTTTGTTGTCCGCGCCGAAGAAGATCATGTCGCCGTCTTGTGCGCCGGTGCGCTCAAGAATCGCTTCTACGATTTCTGCATTCAGGAATTTCGCTACCGGGCTGTTGATGCCTTCCAGACCTTTTGCACGTTCGTTGACTTTAATATAAGCCAGACCTTTCGCGCCGTAGATCTTCACGAAATTGCCGTATTCGTCGATAAGCTTGCGGGTCAGTGCCGCACCGCCAGGAACACGCAGCGCCGCAACGCGACCTTTCGGATCGTTTGCCGGGCCAGCGAAGACCGCGAATTCAACATCTTTCAGCAGATCAGCAACATCTACCAGTTCCATCGGGTTACGCAGGTCCGGTTTATCGGAACCGTAACGGCGTTCGGCTTCGGCAAAGGTCATGATCGGGAAATCACCCAGGTCCACGCCTTTGATTTCCAGCCACAGCTGACGAATCATCGCTTCCATGATCTCACGCACTTGCGGTGCGGTCATGAAGGAGGTTTCGACATCGATCTGGGTGAATTCCGGTTGGCGGTCAGCACGCAGGTCTTCGTCACGGAAGCATTTTACGATCTGATAGTAGCGGTCGAAGCCGGACATCATCAGCAGCTGTTTGAACAGCTGTGGAGACTGCGGCAGCGCGTAGAATTTACCTTTATGTACGCGAGACGGTACCAGGTAGTCGCGCGCGCCTTCCGGGGTCGCTTTGGTCAGCATCGGGGTTTCGATATCGAGGAAACCGTGATCGTCCATAAAGCGACGCACAAAGCTGGTGATTTTCGCACGAGTCTTCAGGCGTTGCGCCATTTCCGGGCGACGCAGGTCGAGGTAGCGGTACTTCAGACGCGCTTCTTCGGTGTTAACGTGGTTTGAATCCAGCGGCAGTGATTCTGAACGGTTGATGATGGTCAGATCAGACGCAAGCACTTCGATTTCACCGGTGGCCATGTCGGCGTTGACGTTCTTCTCGTCACGTGCACGCACGGTGCCGGTTACCTGAATGCAGAACTCATTACGCAGTTCGGAGGCCAGCTTTAATGCGTCGGCACGATCTGGATCGAAAAACACCTGCACGATGCCTTCGCGGTCACGCATATCAATGAAGATGAGGCTACCGAGATCACGACGACGGTTGACCCAACCACACAGAGTCACCTGCTGCCCAACGTGGGACGGTCGAAGCTGTCCGCAATATTCTGTACGCATGAGATATCCCTTAACTTAGCCGCAGGCACAACTGTCGCAGCTTTAGCTGAATGTCACTACTGGATGAAAAAAGGGGGCTATTATACTGGAAATTCTCGCTGGCGATAAGCCCGGCGCGCTTTATACGCACGTTTGCTGAACGCTTATTGCGCAGACTCACAAAAATTAACAAAATAGATCCCGCTGATAACCGTTCAGGCGTCGTAAGGTATTGCTCTGTTTGCCTGTTTAGATGAGAAACGTGATGTTGAATATTGACGTGAAAAAGACCGCACTGGTGATTATTGACCTGCAGGAAGGCATTTTACCCTTCGCGGGAGGCCCCCATTCTGCGAGTGATGTCGTCACTCGCGCCGCCCACCTCGCGGACAAATGCCGGGCAGTGGGTGCTTCGGTGGTGATGGTGCGCGTGGGTTGGTCTGCGGATTTCGCCGAAGCGCTGAAACAGCCGGTTGATGCGCAGGCTGGCGCACACGCGTTGCCGGACAACTGGTGGACCTACCCGCAGGCGCTGGGCAAACAAGAGCGCGACATTGAAGTCACTAAACGCCAGTGGGGCGCATTTTACGGCACCGACCTGGAGTTACAGCTACGTCGTCGCGGCATCGACACCATTATCCTGTGCGGTATTTCCACCAACATTGGCGTGGAATCCACCGCGCGCAACGCCTGGGAACTGGGCTTTAATCTGATCATCGCTGAAGACGCGTGCAGCGCCGCCAGTACGGAGCAACACCAGGGCAGCATGACGCATATTTTCCCGCGCATCGCCCGCGTGCGCAGCACTGAGGAGATAGCTCAGGCGCTATGATTTACATCGGTTTGCCGCAGTGGTCACATCCCAAATGGGCACGCCAGGGCATTAGCGGGCTGGAGGATTATGCCCGTTACTTTAACTGCGTCGAGGGGAATACCACGCTCTATGCTCTGCCGAAAGCGGAAATCGTCACCCGCTGGCGTGAGCAGACCGGCGATGATTTTCGCTTCTGTTTTAAATTCCCGGCGACCATTTCCCACGAAGCAAAACTTCGCCACTGCGATGACCTGACCACGGAATTTTTTCAGCGGATGTCGCCGCTGGAAGAGAGGATTGGGCAATACTGGCTCCAGTTGCCCGCCACCTTCGGCCCCCAGGATCTTCCCGTTTTATGGGCTTTCCTCGACGGCCTGCCGAAAAATTTTACCTATGGCATTGAAGTGCGCCATCCGCAGTTTTTCGATAAAGGTGCAGCCGAACAGCAACTGAATCGTGGATTGATTGAACGCGGCATCAATCGCACGATCCTCGACAGTCGACCGGTGCATGCCGCCGTGCCACACACCGAGGCTATCGTTGACGCACAGCGTAAGAAACCGAAAGTGCCGGTTCACGCTATTGTTACCGCCGGTAATCCGATGGTCCGGTTTATCGGTAGTGATGATATGGTGCAGAATCAGGCATTTTTTGCCGCCTGGCTGAAGAAACTTCCCGAGTGGGCAACCACCACAACGCCGTATCTGTTTTTGCACACACCGGATATTGCACAGGCGCTGGAGCTGGTGAACACCCTCTGGCATGACCTGCAAATCGCACTGCCGGAAGTGGGTTCTGGGCCCGCGATCCCACAACAATCTTCTCTTTTTTGATATTCCTACCTATCATAGTGAATGCCATCTGCCAGCGAGAAAGGGAGTTTGTATGGTAAGTGCGCTTTATGCCGTACTGGCCGCACTGTTGTTGATCAAGTTTTCCTTCGACGTCGTTCGCCTGCGCATGCAATATCGCGTCGCCTACGGTGACGGCGGTTTTAGCGAACTGCAAAGCGCGATTCGTATTCACGGTAATGCGGTGGAATATATTCCCATCGGCGTCATTTTATTGCTGTTTATGGAAATGAACGGTGCGGAAACCTGGATGGTTCACCTGTGCGGTATTTTGCTGCTGGCAGGCCGTCTGATGCATTATTACGGTTTTCATCATCGCCTCTTCCGCTGGCGTCGCTCTGGCATGAGCGCGACCTACATTTCGCTTCTGCTCATGGTACTGGCAAATCTGTGGTATCTGCCGTGGGAGTTGGTTTTCTCACTCCGTTAGCGCACAATACGCCGTTTTCGTTTTTTCGGATTTTACGTTATGTCTCACCGCGACACGCTTTTTTCTGCGCCAATTGCCCGTCTCGGCGACTGGACCTTTGATGAACGGGTAGCCGAAGTCTTCCCGGATATGATCCAACGTTCCGTCCCCGGCTATTCCAATATCATCTCGATGATCGGTATGCTGGCGGAACGTTTTGTCCAGCCAGCAACCCATGTCTACGATCTCGGCTGCTCGCTGGGTGCGGCAACGCTCTCCATTCGCCGAAATATCGCCCATGAGAGCAGCAAGATTATCGCGGTGGATAACTCCCCGGCGATGGTGGAACGCTGCCGTCGCCATATTGACGCCTATAAAGCGCCAACGCCGGTTGAGGTGATTGAGGGTGATATCCGCGATATCGAGATTGAGAACGCCTCGATGGTGGTGCTCAACTTTACCCTGCAATTTCTTGAGCCCGCTGAACGTCAGGCGCTGCTGAATAAAATCTACAAAGGGTTAAATCCTGGCGGTGCACTGGTGCTGTCGGAGAAATTCAGCTTCGAAGACGCCACCGTCGGCGAACTGCTGTTTAATATGCATCACGACTTCAAGCGGGCCAACGGTTATAGCGAACTGGAGATCAGCCAGAAACGCAGCATGCTGGAAAACGTGATGCTTACCGATTCTGTCGAAACCCATAAAGCGCGCCTGAGCCAGGCTGGTTTTGAACACTGCGAACTGTGGTTCCAGTGCTTTAATTTTGGTTCGCTGGTGGCATTGAAAGCGGGAGCGGCGGCATGATCGAATTCGGCAATTTTTACCAGCTGATTGCGAAAAATCACCTTTCCCACTGGCTGGAAACGTTACCCGCGCAAATTGCCACCTGGCAGCGCGATCAGCATGGCTTGTTTAAGCAGTGGTCCAACGCCGTCGAGTTTCTGCCAGAAATCACCCCGTGGAAACTGGACCTGCTGCACAGCGTAACCGCCGAGAGCGAAACACCGCTCAGCGACGGGCAAATCAAACGCATCGATACGTTGATGCGCAATCTGATGCCATGGCGCAAAGGCCCCTACTCCCTTTATGGCGTGAATATTGATACCGAATGGCGCTCCGACTGGAAATGGGAACGCGTACTGCCGCACCTTTCCGACCTCACCGGACGCACTATTCTGGATGTCGGCTGCGGTAGCGGTTATCACATGTGGCGCATGATTGGCGCGGGCGCGCATCTGGCGGTCGGTATCGACCCCACGCAGTTGTTCCTGTGCCAGTTTGAAGCGGTGCGTAAATTGCTGGGGAATGACCAGCGTGCACACCTGCTGCCGCTCGGCATTGAACAGCTTCCAGCGCTGAAAGCCTTTGATACCGTGTTCTCAATGGGCGTGCTGTATCATCGCCGTTCGCCGCTGGAACACCTCTGGCAGTTGAAAGATCAACTGGTGAGTGAAGGTGAGCTGGTGCTGGAAACGTTGGTGGTTGAAGGTGACGAAAATACGGTACTGGTGCCGGGCGATCGCTACGCGCAGATGCGTAATGTTTACTTTATCCCTTCCGCCCCGGCATTGAAAAACTGGCTGGAGAAGTGCGGCTTTGTTGATGTGCGTATCGTGGATATGTCCGTCACGTCCACCGAAGAACAGCGCCGGACCGAATGGATGGTAACCGAGTCACTGGCCGACTTCCTCGACCCGAATGACCCGACAAAAACGATTGAAGGTTACCCGGCCCCGCTGCGCGCAGTATTGATTGCAAAAAAACCTTAATTTCTTCACAACGCCTGATGCGCTTCGCTAATCAGGTCTACAAATCACCGTAGGTCGGATAAGGCGAAGCCACATCCGACAATGCACCTCCTGCACCATGCCTGATGCGCTTCGCTTATCAGGTCTACAAAACATCGTAGGTCGGATAAGGCGAAGCCGCATCCGACAATGCATCGCCTGCACCATGCCTGATGCGCTTCGCTTATCAGGCCTACAAATCACCGTAGGTCGGATAAGGCGAAGCCGCCATCCGACAATTCACCGCCTGCACCATGCCTGATGCGCTTCGCTTATCAGGGCTACAAAACACCGTACAACCGGATGCTGAGAATGTTGGAAATCGATCTGCCGTTCCAGTGATACTCCAGGTGCTCGGTCTGGAGGATCTTCGTTACCAGACAAGGCCTGTACAGCACATAGCAGGTATGTCCGGCGTGGCGAACGGAGCAATAGTGAATGCCGTCAACGTTCAGCGCCTTTTGCTGCTGCGCAAACGCCTTCGACTGGCTGTAATCCGTGGCATGATAAATCGAAGAAGAGAGGTAAGGTTCCTGCGTGATATCCACCAGCGTGGCATCAAACTCGGTGTAAAGCACCCGCATCTGAACTTTCTGAGCCGGTTCGTTGGTGTAACCAAAAATGCGCTCCTGATGATACACCGTCTCTTTCACCGCCGTATCAAGCTGTGGCGCACAGTAATAACCGCCAAAATCTCCCGTCGTGAAACGTGCGCCCTCAGGATTCACATGCGTAAAAGCCGCCATGACATAGCTACAGCCATTAAGCCCAACAAGCCAGTCTTCTTTTGGCACTCGGGATAACGTGCCCACTTGCTCCTGTAACCGCTCATTGGTGATGGCTTCAACCGCCCACACGGCTTCTAATTCATCGCTACTGGCGACATCCTCGAATAAATCGATAGTGGGATAGCGGCTGGGGATAATGCGATAAGCCGTTGCACCTTTAAAGGGGGTGAGGATGGGCGCATCATTCTTCACGCCATTCCCCCTCTCCACGCCTGAAGTCGCGTGGCAACTTCGTAAAGGTCAGCAACGCGACCGCCGCTCATCACGTCCATTGCTGAGCGCCCGGCGAAGAAAGGATGATTATTCGGTTTGCGCACCCAGCCATAAATGCTGTCGTCGGCGGTGAACAACACGCGCAGGCACTTATGAATGTTAAGGATGTAGCTCATCCGCTCAAGCGTATCTGCACTGAGGCGGATGCCACCGCTCACCTCTTTATATTTGTTCAATGTTGAACGCGAACTCACACCCAACAGTTTTAACTGTTCATCTGTGGTGCATTGCCATTTATCCAGAATACGGAAGACAACGGGCAGCGCCTTACTGGTATCAATCGCATTATCTTCATGCTGTTTATTGACGATTGCCATAGTTCCCCCTCGCCTGTGCGGCTGCAACGCATATTTCATATAAGAACAATAATAGCTCATCCGTCCATTTATGTACACTATCGAATATACCAGCGTTACACCGTCCGTGAGATAAAAAAAGGCCCCTGTTGAATTGGCAGGGGCCTGGTACAAGCAAACATCACATTGGGCGACATGATGCGCGGTAAAAATCGGTTATTCGGCGCGGCGCGCGATAATCGCCTTCATTTGCGCAACGGCGGTTGCGTCGACGGCATAGCGCGAGTATTCATCCGCATCCGGGTCTGTTGACATGGAGAGCCCCGGATTACGGTAACGCATTACCGACGGGATCCACTGCCCGGCAGAGCTGTGAACTTCTTTCACACCTGCCTCAAGAAACAGTTCAAGGTTGCTGGCCCTGACTCCTGCCCCCGCCATAATGATTGGAGCATCGGCACGAGCAATAAGTTCCCGAATTAATGAAAGTCCTTTTTCCGCTGACGCTTTTTGCCCGGATGTCAGTACCCTTGCCACGCCCAGTTTTGCCAACGTATCAAAAGCTTGCTGAGGATCCGCGCACATATCAAAGGCGCGATGAAAAGTCACCGCCAGCGGGCCCGCCGCTGCCATAATTTGCTGCATCCGCGCGTTATCGACGTTACCATCTTCATCCAGCACGCCGATCACCAGACCAGGAAAACCCAGTTCGCGGACGGTGTGCACATCGTTGAGCATCGTCTGAAACTCACCGTCGGTGTAGCAAAAATCACCACCGCGCGGGCGAATAATTGGATGAACCGGAATCGACACCTGCTCTCGGGTGGATTTCAACACACCATAAGAAGGCGTCAGCCCGCCCTCCAGCGGCGCGGCACACAATTCGATGCGATCGGCACCGTTTTTTTCTGCGCTCAGCGCGCATTCCATGCTGTAACAGCATATCTCCAGCACTGCCATTCGATTCTCCATCACTCAAAACTGGGCGGATCATGCCACGATTAGTGGCTGTAGACCCCGCGTTACTTCACATTGTTACACTGCCTGCTCGCTGGCAACGATCGCTTCAATTGTCCAGGGGTGAAATTTGATGGTCACGTTACCGTCGGTAACGGCCAGAGTCGGATTAGGCAGACGCTCCTTCTCCCCTTTCGGCGAACTGGTTTTGACAAAAATTCCCGGCTGGCTTAGCCCGTCATCGCTCAATAATGCCAGGGCGCGGGCATTCAGGCTCTCTGGCTCTCCCGGCAGCACGAT
The DNA here is from genome assembly GCF_008369545.1 of Pseudocitrobacter sp. 73. NCBI lineage: Bacteria > Pseudomonadati > Pseudomonadota > Gammaproteobacteria > Enterobacterales > Enterobacteriaceae > Pseudocitrobacter > Pseudocitrobacter sp. 73. The sequence continues at coordinate 444,457 of NZ_VTZO01000008.1, forward strand.
TTCAATATGCTCCCAGCCTTCGTGGGGATAGCGCTTTTCACCCGGCCAGGGAAGCTCGACCACGCTGAACTGCCAGTGCGCCACACAAACAGGCTCACGCAGTTTAAACAGGCAGATGGGGCGGCCATTGATGGTATTCTCTGAAAGCAGTTCACCGCACTGCTCCAGCCCGCGACGCCAGCGCTCAGCGGTGGCATTTTGGTGACAGCGGAGCGAAATATGGTCGGCATCGAGCGGGGCAATATGTAAACCCAGACGAGTGGAAAGTTCTATTAACGCCTGAACGAAACGCGGGAGATCCGCAGAAATATCATTCAGTTCTTCGATTGTCTGCCAGTTAGCCATTTTCCCACTCCTGTTTCTAATAAAGGCGCTAATCTACCCTGTTGTGGGTGGTGAACCAAGAGCAGCGGCGTGGTGAATGGTTATTCATTAATCGTGCGGGCGCATCTGGCGGTTTGTAACGCGTCCCTGATGCTGACGCCATCAGGCAAATGCAGTATACTCCCGCCTTAATTTATCCACACCCGACGCGGCTCTTAACGCGATGCCACGTCTTTCAATGTAAGGTATTTCGGTGAATATTCAGGCTCTTCTCTCAGAAAAGGTTAGCCAGGCCCTGATTGCGGCAGGCGCGCCTGTCGATTGCGAACCGCAGGTTCGTCAGTCAGCAAAAGTACAGTTCGGCGACTATCAGGCTAATGGCGTGATGGCGGTTGCGAAAAAACTGGGCATGGCGCCGCGACAACTGGCAGAGCAGGTCCTGTCTCACCTCGACCTTACCGGTATTGCCAGCAAAGTTGAAATCGCCGGCCCGGGGTTTATCAACATCTTCCTCGACCCGGCATTCCTGGCCGAGCACGTCAACAACGCGCTGCCCTCCGATCGTCTGGGAATTACCCAGCCCGCACCGCAAACCATCGTGGTGGACTACTCTGCGCCTAACGTCGCAAAAGAGATGCACGTGGGTCACCTGCGTTCCACCATCATCGGTGATGCCTCTGTTCGTACCCTGGAACTGCTGGGCCATAAAGTCATCCGCGCAAACCACGTTGGTGACTGGGGTACCCAGTTCGGCATGCTGATCGCGTGGCTGGAAAAACAGCAGCAGGAAAACGCCGGTGAAATGGAACTGGCTGACCTCGAAGGTTTCTATCGCGATGCTAAAAAACACTACGACGAAGACGAAGCGTTTGCCGAGCGCGCGCGTAGCTACGTGGTGAAACTGCAGGGCGGCGATGAATATTTCCGTGACATGTGGCGCAAGCTGGTCGATATCACCATGACTCAGAACCAGATCACCTACAACCGTCTGAACGTCACCCTGACGCGCGACGACGTAATGGGTGAAAGCCTTTACAACCCGATGCTGCCGGGCGTTGTTGCTGACCTCAAAGCAAAAGGCATGGCTGTAGAGAGCGAAGGCGCAACCGTGGTGTTCCTTGACGAGTTCAAGAACAAAGAAGGTGAACCTATGGGCGTCATCATCCAGAAAAAGGATGGCGGCTACCTCTACACCACTACGGATATCGCCTGTGCGAAATACCGTTACGAAACCCTGCACGCCGACCGCGTGCTGTACTACATCGACTCCCGTCAGCATCAGCACCTGATGCAGGCGTGGACCATCGTGCGCAAAGCGGGTTACGTGCCGGAATCCGTACCGCTGGAACACCACATGTTCGGCATGATGCTGGGCAAGGACGGCAAGCCGTTCAAAACCCGTGCCGGCGGTACCGTTAAACTGGCGGATCTGCTGGATGAAGCACTGGAACGCGCCCGTCGCCTGGTTGCCGAAAAGAACCCGGATATGCCTGCCGATGAGCTGGAAAAACTGGCCAATGCGGTCGGTATCGGCGCGGTGAAATATGCGGATCTCTCTAAAAACCGTACCACCGATTACATCTTCGACTGGGACAACATGCTGGCGTTTGAAGGTAACACTGCACCGTATATGCAGTATGCCTACACCCGTGTGCTTTCCGTGTTCCGCAAAGCAGGTATCGAAGAAAGCGAACTGCTGAACGCAACGGTTGAGATTAAAGAAGATCGCGAAGCCCAGCTGGCTGCGCGCCTGCTGCAGTTCGAAGAAACCCTGAACGTGGTCGCTCGCGAAGGCACGCCGCACGTGATGTGTGCCTACCTGTACGATCTGGCCGGTCTGTTCTCTGGCTTCTACGAGCACTGCCCGATCCTGAGCGCAGAAAGCGAATCTGTTCGCAACAGCCGTCTGAAACTGGCGCTGCTGACCGCGAAAACGCTGAAAACCGGTCTGGATACGTTGGGTATTGAGACGGTAGAGCGGATGTAATAAAGAAACCCGGCATCAGCCGGGTTTTTCAATTGCAGCCATGGTGCGCGTTGTTCTTGCCGGATGCGGCGTAAACGCCTTATCCGGCCTACAAATTATGCAGAGACTCTGTAGGTCGGATAAGCGAAGCGCATCCGGCACGTTGCACCATCAAAAATACTTACGCAAATATTCCGTCAGACACAGAATCGCCATCGCCTGGCCATATGGCATAGAGGTCAGCGGGATCTCGCGATAGAAATCGAGATTCGCACCCATCCCGGTACCAAATGAGGTTTGCAGCAATTCCCCTTCCGGCGAGATGTGTTTCACAATTCCTTTAATCGCTTTTTCCGCCACTTCCGCATACTCCGCCCCGACGTAGCGCTTACGCACAGCCTTGAGGATCCCATAGGCAAATCCCGCTGTTGCAGAGGCTTCCAGGTAAGAGTTTGGATCGTCGAGCAACGTGTGCCACAGGCCGCTTTCATCCTGGCATTTCGCCAGCGCGGCAATCTGCGCATTCAGTACCTGCACCAGATAACGACGCACAGCGTTGTTTTCCGGCAGATCCACAAGTTCCAGGAAGTCAGGGATCACAATCGTCAGCCAGCTATTGCCTCGCGCCCAGCGGGCATTGGCGAAGTTATGCTGACCATCGTAGGTCCAGCCGTGAAACCAGAGACCGGTCTCCCGGTCCATCAGGTTCTGTACGTGCAGCAGGAACTGATATACCGCCTCTTCAACATATTCCGGTCGATTGAGCAATTTACCAATTTTCGCCAGTGGCAATACGGTCATCATCAGCGTGTCATCCCACATCTGTTGATGGTTTTCCTCCGCCAGCGTAATGTGCTGCATGCCGCCGTGATTGGTGCGCGGCATCTCGTTCATCGCCCACTCAGCCCAGCTATCGAGCCACGGCAAATACGCGGCGTTACCGGTCTCTTCGTAGCGATACGCCAGCGTCAGGAACGGCGCCATGGTGTTGACGTTTTTGGTGGTTGCCCCTTCAGCAAAGCGATCGGCGAACCAGTTGTCGATGATGTCGCGCATCGCCACATCGCCGGTCTGCTGGAAGTACTGGTGAATACCGTACAGGCCGACGCCGTGCGTCCACTCCCAGCCCGCCCAGCCTTTGGTGTCAATCACTCGGCCATCGTCAAGGCGCAGCAGGAACTGACCCGTTTCATCCTTGATGTTGACCAGATTGTTGGTCACCGTCTGGATCAAATCCTTCAGTTCTTCCCGGGAGATAAAACGCTCCGGTTGACGTAATAACGCGCTGTGTTTTACCGGCCAAACTTTCATATCCATTAACCTCTGTGATAAGTCGAATTCAATGTGACACCCTGCTTAAGCGATGGCGCAGCAGGTTTGTTACGATTCAGATAACCAATATTGTTGTTGCCCCACAGGGATTCATATGGCATCCCTGCCAGCATTTCGACCGTGGCGCGGGCAGCCGGGGTGATGCTTTCCGGCATTGCGCGGCCCGACTCACGCATTTTCGCGGTCTCTTCACGCAGGACGCTGTGCGTTTTCAGATTCAGTTTGAAACGCAGGGAGACCAGGAAGCCGAAGGCCAGTACCAGAATGGTGCCGAAGCTTAAGATCATCAGAATGGTGTGGCTTACTTCCGGTGGCTGAACTTTCTGGCCAGAGACAAAGCCTGACATCTGCATGATGATACCCACCATCATCACCGCACCCGCCTGAGACGCTTTACGTGTCAGGGTCATGATGCCCGCAAAGATACCTTCACGGCGCTGGCCGGTAATCACTTCATCGACGTCAGAAATATAGGTGTAGGTGTTCCACGGCACATAGTTGATACCACCGCGTCCCAGACCGGCAATGGCTGAAATCAGCAGCAACAGGGAATAAACATCGCTCATGCCCGCGTAATACAGCATCGCATAGGAGAGTGAACCGAGGCCAAACAGTACCACCACCATGCGGTAAGACGGCGCGGGCCCAAAGCGGATACACAGCGGGATCATGGCGATAACCGCGATAAACTGGAAGATAGCCATAGTGCCCAGCAGATTAGACGCCATGGAGGCTTCCTGCATCAGCACGAAGACCACGTAGTAGGTAAACACTGCGTTAAAGACGTCCTGTGCAATATAGCCACCGAGGTACATTCCCAGGTGCTGGCGGAAAATTTTAATCCGCAGTGTGGAGGTCAATTCGGTAATTAACCGGCTCATGCTCTGCGCAAATGTCAGGTGTTTTTTCTCTTCTTCCGCACGCAGCGCCGCTTCCGTCCACTCTTCACGCGGGCGCTCCCAGGTGAAGAACCAGACAAAGGTCAGCATCATCGCGCACAGCACCGAGAAGACCAGGCTTGCGTAGAAAAAGGAGATAGCGTTGTCTTTGCCGAAAGTGGTCAACAGAATGCCCGGCAGGAAAGAGGCCAGAATCGCCGACATCTGCGCCATAGAAATACGTGCGCCGGAGAACTTGGTTTTCTGTTTGAAGTCGTCGGTCATTTCCGGCACCAGGGTTTCATACGGCACCAGAATCATGGTGTAGACGATATCGAAGATCAGGTACGTCAGCAGGTAATACCAGAATCCCATGTCTCCGACCCACATGAAGGAGTAGCTGAAGACGCAGGGAATACCGAGCAGAATAAAGAACTTACGGCGACCAAAGCGCTTGCCAAGCCAGGTCGAACCGAAGTTATCGGTCAAGAAGCCCATCAGTGGACTGACAACGGCATCCAGCACGCGCGCCGTAGCAAAAATGAACGTGGCTTCAATCGGCGTTAAGCCGCAGAAGGTAGTGTAGAAATAGAGCAGCCAGGCTGCGGTTAACGCAGTCGTGCCTGCGCCGAGAAAATCCCCTGACCCGTAAGCAAGGTAATTAGCCAAACCTATTTTTCGTGTTTTCATCGCCGTGGATCCTGTGTTTTTTAAGGCCCCTCTCAGAAGACAAGAGAGGACTGACACGGCTACAGTAAAATCATGCAAAGCTTGATACCTTTCCATTATTGCCAGCGGAATCCATTCACTGGCAAAAATGCAAAGAGTGGTGGCACGTGCTTCACTGATTTATAAAACAACGTTTCTTTTCAATCAAAAGAAGGGACCAGAAATGCGAGGCGCGCTACAGATTAGCGCGGCATACGGCGAAAGAAAGTACAACTAGCGGTAATTCGCAATCACCTCATAACGGCGGATCTTCATCGCCGGCACCAGTCTACCGCCCCCCGGCACTTGCCAGATAAAACGTAGTGATTCCCTGGCGGATATGCCACTGAACGCGTGCGTCGTTCCGCTCTGACCGTCCAGCTCGACGCAGCGCGCAGAAGTGCACAAGCGTGTTTGTAACCCGGCGGGCGTCGGGCCGATAAGCTCGTAGCGCCACGCCACCAGCGTCATTTTACCCGTGACCGACTGAGTCGCGCTCAGCGGTAAAGATGATGCCGCCTCACCGCGATAATTCAGCGTCATTCCCGCGCGACTGGCCTGCCAGGCCCCCTCTCCCGCCGCATGAACGGTGAGGGGCAAACACAATAACAGCAGAAACTTAATCATCATTTACCGCCAATCGTCGCAGTCATGCGGATGTTACGGTTGTCCGAAAGTTCCAGGCTGGAGAGCACCACCAGCTGTGGCAGGCTACGGCGTAAGAAGCGCGATAACAGCGGACGCAATGCATGATTCACCAGCAGCACCGGCGGCGCACCGAGCATCTCCTGACGCGCCAGCGCCTCCTGGGTTTGCGCCAGCAATCTGTCCGCCAGCCCCGGCTCCAGCCCCCCGCCACTCTGCAAGGCCTGCAACAATAAGCGTTCCAGCGGCGCATCCAGGCCAATCACCTGCACTTCATCGCTGCCAGGGAACCAGCGCTGCGTGATAGCTCTACCCAGCGCCACGCGCACCACCGCCGTCAGTTCATTCGGATCGTGTTGTATCGGTGCGTGTTCCGCCAGCGTCTCCAGGATGGTACGCATATCGCGAATCGGCACTTTCTCATCAAGCAGATTTTGCAGCACTTTATGCAGCGTAGTGAGCGTGACCACGCCCGGCACCAAATCCTCCGTCAGTTTTGGCATCTCCTGGGTGACGCGATCCAGCAGTTGCTGCGCTTCCTGACGCCCAAACAGCTCTGCCGAGTGCTGGCTTATCAAATGGTTAAGATGTGTGGCGACGACGGTACTGGCCTCCACCACCGTAAAGCCCTGAATTTGTGCCTGCTCTTTTAGCGCATTCTCAATCCAGATTGCCGCCAGCCCAAACGCGGGATCGACCGTCACTTCGCCGGGCAGCGTCCCCGCCGCCGTACCAGGGTTAATCGCCAGCCAGCGCCCCGGATAGGCTTCTCCGCTGCCAATCTCTACGCCTTTGAGTAAGATGCGATAGCGCGCGGGCGGCAGATCCATATTGTCGCGGATGTGCACCACTGGCGGCAGGAAGCCCATCTCCTGGGCGAATTTTTTACGGATGCTGCGAATACGTCCCAGCAGCTCGCCATCCTGCTGGAAATCCACCATCGGGATCAGGCGATAGCCGACCTCCATGCCCAATGTATCTTCCAGCTGTACGTCATTCCAGGTAGCCTCGACCGCCTGTGTATTCTCCACAGGTTTGGTTTGCGGTGCCGGTTCCGGGGCTTTCATTTCGCGCCCGCGCAGCCACCAGGCAAGCCCAAGTAGCGCAGCAGTAAACAGCAGGAAAACAAAGTTTGGCATACCTGGCACCAGCCCAAGCAGGCCCAACACAGCGGCACTCAGCATCATCACGCGCGGGTTGCTGAACAGCTGGCCGACCATCTGCTGCCCCACATCCTGCTCGGTGCTGACGCGGGTCACAATCACCCCCGCAGCGGTAGAAATAACCAGCGCCGGGATCTGCGCGACCAGGCCATCACCGATAGTCAGCAGCGTGTACGATTCCGCCGCTTTGCCCATCGGCAGCCCGTGCTGTAAGACCCCCACCAGCAGGCCACCGATGATGTTTATCACCATTATCAGGATCCCGGCGATGGCGTCGCCACGCACAAACTTACTCGCCCCGTCCATCGAACCGTAAAAATCGGCTTCCTGCGTCACTTCGGTACGACGCTTTTTAGCCTCCTCTTCGCCGATGATCCCGGCGTTGAGATCCGCGTCAATCGCCATCTGTTTACCCGGCATGCCGTCCAGCACAAAGCGTGCGCCCACTTCGGCAATACGCCCGGCACCTTTGGTGATCACCATAAAGTTGATAATCACCAGGATGATGAACACCACAATCCCGATAGCAAAGTTACCGCCGACGAGGAAGTGGCCGAAGGCCTCCACGACTTTCCCCGCCGCCGCGCCGCCGGTATGCCCTTCCATCAGGATGATACGCGTGGATGCCACGTTGAGCGCCAGACGCAACAGCGTCGTGAAGAGCAGAATAGTGGGGAATGCCGCAAACTCCAGCGTCCGCTGGGTGAACATCGCCACCAGCAGCACCATAATCGATAGCGCGATGTTGAAGGTAAACAGCAGGTCGAGAACAAATGCCGGTAGCGGCAGCACCATCATCGACAAAATCAGCAGGATCAGCACCGGCCCGGCGAGAACCTGCCATTGGGTTGATTTAAAATTGTCGGGCAGACGCAGCATTGCAGCCAGATTAGCCATCAGAGTCCTTCTCATTCAAAAAATCCAGCGCCTCAGGCACCGGCAGGTTATCAGGTTTTTTCGGGGGTGTTCCGCCCGCCAGACGCCAGCGTTTAAGCTGCCATACCCAGGCGAGCACCTCCGCAACCGCGGCATATAGCTGGCCGGGAATTTGCTGCCCCACTTCCGCGTGACGATACAGCGCACGCGCCAGCGGAGGGGCTTCCAGCATCGGCACGCGGTTTTCTTCGCCCAGTTCACGAATACGCAGCGCCACCAGCCCGGCGCCTTTTGCCACCACGCGCGGGGCGCTCATTTTGTTTTCGTCGTATTGCAACGCCACCGAATAGTGGGTTGGGTTATTGACGATAACGTCGGCTTTCGGGACGTCGGCCATCATGCGTCGACGCGCCGCCGCGCGCTGCATCTGGCGAATTCGCCCTTTCACATGCGGGTCGCCTTCGCTCTGTTTAAATTCATCACGAATGTCCTGGCGCGACATGCGTAGTTTTTTCAGGTGGCTATAGATCTGCCAGAAGACGTCAAACCCGACCATCGGGATAATCGCCAGCACCACCAGCAGGGCGCAAAAACCGACCATATTTAGTGCGTTACCCATCGCCACCAGCGGCGATTCGCTGATAAGCCGCATCATATCCGGCCAGTGCAGCCATAAGAACAGCCCGGCCATACTGCCCATCAGTAGCGATTTCATCACCGCTTTCATCAGTTCCGCCGCCGTTTGCGCCGAGAACATGCGCTTAATGCCCGGCAACGGGTTAAGTTTGTCGAGTTTGAATGCCAGCGATTTGGTGCTGAACACCAGCCCGCCGAGCATCACCGGGGCCACCAGCGCCACCACCACCACGCCAACAATCAGTGGCATCAGCGCCAGCATCGCCTCTTTCAGCAGCAGGATTATCTGCCCCAGAATGAGATTAGGATCGTTGATAATTGAGTGGTCGAAGCGTAGGCCGGAAGAGAGCAAGCTGGCTAAACGTCGGGCGAGCGATTCCCCGCCAAGCCAGATGACGCAGACTCCCACCAGCAGGATCAACAGCGACGTTAATTCTCGGGAACGCGGAATTTGCCCCTCTTCCCGAGCTTTCTCTAACCGTTGGGGTGTGGGGTCTTCTGTTTTGTCGTCGTTTTCTTCTGACACGCGGTGGCTCTCGCAGACTCATCCACGGTCATTATTACGCGAGGGGAAAAGAACAATCGGAGGAAAAGCGGCGTAAAACGGGGGGAACTCCCCCGTTTACGCTACGGTCAGTACACCGACCGCCCAGCATCAATCAGAACCCTAAACTGTCCAGCAGGTCATCCACCTGATCCTGGCTTGCGACCACGCCCGCTTTTGAGGTGTCCACCTGTGGGCCATTGAGCAGGCTTTCGTTTTCGCGTTTAGCGCGTGATGCAGGTTCAGGCATATTCTCCAGCAGCACCATTAACAGCTGGCGCTCGATCTCCTGGATAACATCCATCATCCGCTTGATAACCTGCCCGGTCAGATCCTGGAAATCCTGCGCCATCATAATTTCCAGTAACTGAGCATTGGTAAAACGGGTGTGTTCGGGCACGTCGCGCAGATACTGGCGCGTGTCGGTGACCAGCTCACGCGCATCCGATAGCGCAATCGGATTTTCAAACCACGCATCCCAGCGCGTACTGAGCGCGTTAGCATTTTTCTCCAGGGCGTCCTGGTGAGGTTGCGATGCCTCGACGCTATTCAGCGCGCGCTCGGCTGCCTGCGCGGTCATCTGCACCACATAGTCCAGACGATCGCGCGCATCAGGAATCGCTTCCGCCGCTTCAGCAATCGCTTGATCAAGCCCCAGTTCACGCAGGCTGTCGCGCAGCATGCGGGTCAGGCTGCCGATACGCGCAATGATATCAGCAGCAGAATGTTCGTCATCGGGCTTAATGGGGGGGTGTATCATGGTCATCTCCTCACATGCCCAGCTTCTCGAAAATCTTATTCAGCTTTTCTTCGAGCGTCGCTGCGGTAAACGGCTTCACCACATAGCCGCTGGCACCGGCCTGTGCAGCAGCAATAATGTTCTCCTTTTTCGCTTCTGCGGTCACCATCAGCACCGGCAGTGCGGACATACCGCCATCGCCGCGAATCGTTTTCAGCAGATCCAGTCCGTCCATATTTGGCATGTTCCAGTCAGAAATCACAAAGCCAAAGCCACCCGCCTGCAATTTATTCAGCGCATCAACACCGTCTTCCGCTTCTTCGACATTATTAAACCCCAGCTCTTTAAGCAGGTTTCGCACAATGCGGCGCATGGTGGAAAAGTCATCCACAACCAAAAACTTAAGCTCTTTATCCGCCATTCACTTCTCTCCTGTTATATACGTATTGCCTGTCCGGCACTGATTTTCGCTAGCATTTGCTGGCTTATCTGACTGAGATCGACCACTTCGCTGACGCCACCCATATTGATGGCTTCGCGCGGCATGCCGAACACCACACAACTGGCTTCGTTCTGGGCGATGGTCCACGCACCCGCCTGGTGCATCGCCCGCATTCCTGCCGCGCCGTCGTTGCCCATCCCGGTGAGGATCACGCCAACGGCATTGCGCCCTGCATGTTGAGCAACGGAATGAAACAGCACATCCACTGACGGCCGGTGGCGATTTACCGCCGGTCCGTCGTGAATTTTGATTTGATAGTTCGCCCCGCTACGTGCCAGCTCAAGATGACGATCGCCCGGCGCGATATAGGCATGCCCCGGCAGGACGCGTTCACCGTCTTCCGCTTCTTTCACGCCAATCTGGCACAGCTTATTGAGCCGATCGGCAAACGATCGTGTAAACCCTGGCGGCATATGCTGGGTGATCAACAACGCCGGGCTGGTCACCGGCAGCGGCTGCAACACATGGCGAATCGCCTCGGTTCCGCCGGTCGACGCGCCAATGGCAATCAGCTTTTCCGAGCTCAGCAATGGCCCGCTTTTTAAGGTGACCGGTGCGGCGACCGTTTTATGCGCGGAAATTTGCGCCCGCGCCGCCGCTCGCACTTTGTCGGCAATCATTTCGCTGTAGGCCAGCATCCCTTCCCGGATACCCAGTTGTGGCTTGGTGACAAAATCCACCGCCCCCAGTTCCAGCGCCCGCAGCGTTACTTCCGACCCTTTTCCCGTCAGCGAAGAAACCATCACCACCGGCATCGGGCGCAGGCGCATCAGCTTCTCAAGAAAGTCGAGGCCATCCATGCGCGGCATCTCAACATCCAGCGTCAGGACATCGGGGTTAAATTTTTTGATCAGATCGCGCGCCACCAGCGGATCTGGCGCAGTGGCAACCATTTCCATATCGCTGTGGCTGTTGATAATCTCGGTCATGATTTGCCGCATCAGCGCCGAATCATCCACCGACAGCACCCTGATTTTACTCATGTGTTTTCCTTACCCAGCGCGTAAACCGTTTGCCCCCGCAGGCTGAATTCATGCACGAGGTGGCTAAAGTTCTCCGAATGCCCGGCAAACAGTAATCCGCCGGGTTTAAGCAGCGGAATAAAGCGGCGGAGGATCGCCTGCTGGGTCGCTTTATCAAAATAGATCATCACGTTACGACAGAAAATCGCATCGAATGGCCCCGGAACGTTGTAGTGTCTTTCCAGCAAATTCACGTTAGAGAAATCCACAAAATTGCTCAGTTCCGGACGCACTTTCACCAGCCCGGTATGCGGGCCAGTACCGCGCATAAACCAGTTTTGTAGCTGCTGTTGGGTAAGTGTTTTCAGCTCTTCCTGACGATAGATACCGTTCCGTGCTTTGTTCAGCACTTCCGTATCAATATCGCTGGCATGCACTTTCCAGCGCCCCGGTGCGTTACCCAGCGTATTGGCGAGCGTCATAGCGATGGAATAGGGCTCCTCACCCGTAGAGGCCGCGGCACTCCAGACCCGGTATTCACCGCGCCGTTTTGCGGCGTGCTCGGCAAGCGTCGGGAAATGGTGCGCCTCACGAAAGAAGGCCGTGAGATTGGTGGTGAGTGAGTTAATAAACGCCTGCCATTCGGTGCTTTCGGTATCCCCTTCCAGCAACGATAAATAGTGACCAAAGTCATCCAGCGCCAGCGTGCGCAAGCGCCGTACCAGGCGGTTGTAGACCATATCGCGCTTGTGATCCGCCAGCACAATACCTGCACGCTGGTGGATCAATTGGCTTATCCGACGGAACTGCGCGTCGGACAGCTCAAGGCGCTGCGTCATCGATGTAGTTAACGACGAGGGAATAGATGTCATAGCGCCTTCTTTCATTACTTTCAGGAAACCGCAGGCTGTGCGTTCTGCACTACCCGCTCAGGAGAAACAGAAGTCAGTTCTTCAATCTTAAATACGGAGACCAGGGCAGTGAGCGTGTCCGCCTGCCCGGTCAATTGCTCCGTTGCGGCGGCGCCCTCTTCAACCAGCGCGGCGTTCTGCTGCGTCACCTGATCCATCTGGCTGACCGCAAGCGCGACCTGCTCAATGCCGCGACGCTGTTCATCTGACGCCGAGGCAATCTCGCCCATGATGTCGTTGACCTGAGTAACCGAATGGACGATTTCACCCATCGTTTTGGCGGCGGTATCCACCAGTGCCGATCCTTCCTGCTCGCGGGCAACCGACTCTTCAATCAATACTTTGATCTCCTTCGCCGCCTGAGCGCTGCGGCTTGCCAGGTTACGCACTTCACCCGCGACCACCGCAAACCCGCGCCCCTGTTCGCCCGCGCGAGCCGCTTCTACCGCCGCGTTAAGCGCCAGAATGTTGGTCTGGAAAGCGATACCGTCAATCACGCTGATGATGTCGCCGATTTTCTGCGAACTGGTGGCGATGCTTTGCATGGTATGCGCGACGTTTGATGCCTGATCGCCCCCCTGGCGCGCCGTGCGCGCCGCGTTACTGGCGAGTTCGGACGCCTGACGCGCGTTGTCGGCGTTTTGTCCGACGGTGGCGGTAAGCTGCTCCATACTGGCCGCCGTTTCTGCCAGCGATGCCGCCTGTTGTTCGGTACGCGATGAGAGATCGTTATTGCCTGCGGCTATTTCGGAAATGCCCGTATGCATGGCGTAGCTACTCTGACGGACCTGGCTGACGGTGTTGCGCAACGCATCCTGCATCGCCTTCAGCCCGGCAAAAATCGCGCTGATTTCGTTTTTACCGTATACCGCAATCGGGCGAGCAAGGTCGCCTTTGGCGATGCTGTCAAAATGGTCGCTGACTATTTTCAACGGCGACACAATCATCCGCCGCGACCACAGCAGGGAACCCGCGGTAATCAGCACCGCCAGCACCACCATGGTAAGGAACATCAATTGTGAACGCTGATAATCACGCTGACTTTCCGCCCGCGCCTCATCAATGTACGCATCGATGTGGCGCTGCCAGCCCTGGTAATCCGCATCAAATTTGGCCTGCATTTTTTGCACCGGCGAGCCAAGGAAATCGGCAAGCTGATTGGTTTCGAGCCAGGTAGCCTGATGTTCGAGGCCGTTACGCCAGGCGCTGAAGCTGGCTTCCGTCCGCTCACCCAACTGGCGCGACTCGGTTGAACGCTGTTCAATCGATTTAAAGGCAGCAAATTCAGTGTCAGCCAGTTTGAGCGCCTGTCGTGCATCTACCATTCCGGCTTTGATTTCATCAAGCGGATACCCCAGCGCGGTCAGCGTGCCCGTGCGATTCAGCACCTGGCTGGTCTGTAGCAGTGCCGCACGCGCCGCCATCAGCGAACTGAGCTGCTGGCCGCTGTGTTCAATTTGCTCAAGGTTTTGTTGGCCGTCGCGAAAGGCCCAAAAAGAGAGGCCGTTGCTGCCAATCTGTAACAGGCCGCAAATTATCAAAATCAAAAACAACGTGGTCGAAATGCGAATACGAGTAAACATCACCACTCCTGTTACGCAGGCAATCGCGCCTGACACAAATTAAAAGGTTTCCCAGTTTTCTTCTGAACGCGCGACCGCAGGCTGAACAACCGGTGCCGACGCTGTTTTTGGCAAGACGGCCGCGCGTTTGAGTGACGCCAGCCGAAATGCGCTGACCGCTTCGCTCAACTTCCCGGCCTGCTCTTCCAGCGCAGCCGCCGCAGCAGCGGATTCTTCGACCAGCGCGGCGTTTTGCTGTGTGACTTTGTCCATTTCGGTGACCGCCAGCGCGACCTGGTCTATCCCACGACTCTGCTCATCAGAGGCGGAGGAGATTTCACCCATAATGTCGGTCACACGGGTGACGGCGTTGACAATCTCATGCATGGTTTCCCCAGCGCCTTCCACCAGCCGGGAACCGGCATCCACCCGTTCAACCGAGTTGTCGATCAGGGCTTTAATCTCTTTTGCCGCCTGAGCACTGCGGCTGGCAAGGTTTCGCACTTCGCCGGCGACCACGGCAAACCCGCGCCCCTGCTCACCCGCTCGGGCGGCTTCTACGGCGGCGTTTAGTGCCAGAATGTTGGTCTGGAAGGCGATGCCATCAATGACGCTGGTGATATCAGCGATTTTCTGCGAACTCCCGGCGATATCGTGCATGGTGCTGACCACGTCATCCACCACATTGCCGCCGCGACGCGCGGTTTCCGAAGCACTTTGCGCCAACCGTGAGGCCTGACGCGCGTTATCGGCGTTCTGTTTTACCGTCGCAGTGAGCTGTTCCATGCTGGCGGCGGTCTCTTCCAGCGAGGCAGATTGTTGTTCAGTGCGTGAAGAGAGGTCGTTATTTCCGGCGGCGATTTCGCTGGTGCCGCTGTAAATAGCATCTGTGCCCTCGCGAACGCGGGTGACCGTGTCAATTAACGCGTGCTGCATATGGTTAACGGTATCCGCCAGTTGGGTCAGTTCATTGCGTCCTTTCAATACCAGCTCGGGCGTCAGGTCGCCATTGGCGATGTGGCGGATGTGGGTCATGACATGATTAAGCGGCGTCAACAGAATGCGGCGAATACCAAACCACACAGCCAGCAGCACCGCCGCCAGCACCAGCGCCAGGATCATTAACTGCCAGCGGGCGAACTGATAATCATGGCTACTGGTTGTAAAGGCCTGTTGATAGAGCGACTCACTTTGCGCGCGATACACCCCCATCGCCTCGCCCATGGCGTTCTGTTTACCCTGGGTCGGCTGAGCAAAGTAGGCGTCCATGTTTCCCTGCTCCAGAAAACCAATCAGCTCCTGTAAGGCCGCGAAATAGGCCTGGGCTTGTTGCGCAACACGCTGGCTGGCCTGCGCCATTTCCGGCTCAACCGTCACCTGATTAAATCGTGTGATATGCGCCTGAGCCTGCGCCAGCGTTGATTTGGCATTCTTCAGCAAATCGGTTTTGGCGCTGCTTTGAAGATTGCTGGTATCCATCATCATGCGCGCCGAGGAGCGGCTGAGGTTGATACGCGTTTGCAGCATCAGATCCCAGGCGTCTGTCAGCTCGGCCTGCTGAGTACGAAGGGCGTTAGAGAGCGCAAAACTGTGCTGGTTTTGCGAAAGAGACGAAAAAAGTAATCCCCCGGAGAGCAATTGCAAAAGTGCGAATACGACCAGCACCAACATCAGCAGGGTGACAACGCGGATACGGTTTAACATACAACACCTTCTCGATGACGTGATATCGGTGTTATCGGCATCGGGAAGTGAAACTTTAAGCAGAGAAACAGGGTTTCCCCGCACGAATGCGCAAAATTACAACATTTCCGATAAACCCTAAAAAATAGTTGTAAATCTGTCCGCTTTAATCCAATTTATACTACGAATGAATTAATGGAATTACATAATAAAAAATCATTGATCATCATGTTAATTATTCGTAACACGACGGGGAAATATTAAGTGGCAAACGCAAATAAACTCACGGTATTTATCGTGATTTTCATGCTGGCGGGGATTCTCACCGGCGCAATGATCCATTCCTACGCATCAGCAGACTCCATTACCGCATGGTCCGATAACATCACCCTGCTCACCGATATCTTCCTGCGCCTCATCAAAATGGTTATTGCGCCGTTAGTGTTCAGTACGCTGACCGTGGGGATTATGCGCCTGGGTGAAACTTCGACGATTGGCCGCGTTGGCGGTAAAGCCATGGTGTGGTTTATCAGCTCATCCGTGCTCTCCATCCTGGTGGGGCTGTTTATTGTCACTCTGGAGCAGCCGGGTAGCGGAATGAATCTTGCCATCCCTGCCGGTACGGTTGAGACCGGGCTCGCCACCAATGGCATGTCGCTGAAAGCATTCCTGGCGCACACCATTCCAACAAGCATCGCGGGCGCGATGGCCGATAACGAAATCCTGCAAATTGTGGTCTTCTCAATGTTCTTCGGTATTGGCGGCGCATCGTTGGGGCAGAAATTCAATGCGCCGCTGGTTGCTGCACTGGATGTCGTTTCGCATATTATGCTGAAGGTGACGGGCTATGTGATGTACGTCGCTCCGCTGGCCATTTTCGCCGCTATCTCTTCGGTTATTGCGAAAGAAGGTCTCGGCATTTTGCTGAACTATGCCTCTTTCATCGGCGGTTATTACCTGGCGATTCTGCTCACCTGCCTGGTATTGATCGGCGTGGGTTACATGGTGCTGAAGAAAGAGATTTTCCGCCTGGTCAATATGCTTAAAGATCCGGTGCTGGTGGCGTTCACCACCAGTAGCTCTGAAGCAGCCTATCCAAAAACACTGGAACAGCTGGCGAAATTTGGTTGTTCGCCGAACATCGTCTCTTTCGTTCTGCCGATCGGTTACTCCTTTAACCTGGTGGGGTCGATGGTGTACTGCTCGTTTGCATCAATGTTTATCGCCCAGGCCTACAATATTCAGCTGAGCTTCTCTGAAATTACCGTATTGATGCTGACGCTGATGCTGGCATCAAAAGGTATCGCCGGGGTTCCGCGCTCTGCGCTGGTGGTGCTGGCGGCGACCATTCCGAGCTTTAATATTCCGGTGGCGGGCATTCTGTTGTTGATGGGGATTGATCACTTCCTCGATATGGGGCGTTCCGCCATTAACGTGCTGGGTAATGGCGTGGCGGCGGCGATGCTGTCGCAAAATGAAGGGATGCTGAGCGAAGGCGAAGCGGAAGAAGTGGAGCAGCAGGAAGTGCAGGCTTAACGTAACTGGCATTGTGCGGTTTGTGGGATTGCCGGATGGCGGCTACGCCTTATCCGGCCTACAAATCGCACCTGACTCGTACATCGAGCAAACCGCACCAGCCCGTAGGCCTGATAAGCGAAGCGCCATCAGGCATCACACAAACCGCACCTACCCGGCATTTTTTACGCAGCTTGCGTCGCCGTACTGTCCAGCAGCGCCATCTCATCGCTACTCAGCAACTTTTCGATATTCACCAGAATCAGCATGCGGTCGCCCAACGCACCAAGACCGGTCAGGTACTCCGTCGATAGCGTCACAGCAAATTCCGGCGCGGGACGAATTTGATCTGCCGCGAGCGACAGCACGTCAGACACGCCATCCACCACAATCCCCACCACCCGCTGGCCGAGATTCAGCACAATCACTACCGTATTGTCGTTGTACTCCACGTCCTGCTGGCTGAACTTCACGCGTAAATCGACAATCGGCACAATTACACCGCGTAAATTGGTGACGCCTTTAATAAACGCTGGCGTATTGGCAATACGGGTCACCTGATCGTAACCGCGAATTTCCTGCACTTTCAGAATATCAATGCCGTACTCTTCATCGCCAAGGGTGAAAACTAAAAACTCCTGGCCCGAGGGCTCGCCCGCCAGTTTTGCTACGCTGTTCATACCGGTCATTTTATTTCCTTCTCTATTCAGGCGGCGATGTACGCCAGACGTTTTTCACGATTAAGACTTTGCAGGGCCGCGACATCCACAATCAGCGCCACGCTGCCGTCACCGAGAATGGTGGCGGCGGAAATACCCGGCACTTTGCGATAGTTACTTTCCAGGTTTTTGACCACCACCTGATGCTGCCCAATCAGTTGATCGACCAGCAACGCATAGCGTCGCCCGGCGCTTTGCAGAATGACCACAATGCCCTGCGTCGCTTCGGTTTTAGCCTCCTGCACATCAAACACTTTCCACAATTCCACCAGCGGCAGGTATTCACCGCGCACTTCCAGCACGCGCTCCCCGCCCGCCAGCGGGTGCAAATCTTCATCGCGCGGCTGGAGCGATTCCATCACCGCATTAAGAGGCAGAATAAAGACTTCGTCGCACACCTTCACGGACATGCCGTCGAGGATTGCCAGCGTCAGCGGCAGCAGAATTCGAATGGTGGTGCCTGCGCCCTGTTTTGATTGGATCTCGACGTGGCCGCCCATCTCCTGAATGTTGCGTTTCACCACGTCCATACCGACGCCGCGCCCGGAAACGTCCGTCACCTGCTCGGCGGTTGAAAATCCAGGCGCAAAGATCAGCATCCCCACTTCGTCGTCGGTCATGTTGTCGTGAACCGCCAGCCCCTGAGAGAGGGCTTTCGCCAGAATGCGCTCGCGGTTCAGCCCCGCGCCATCGTCGGTCACTTCGATACAGATGTTGCCGCCCTGATGCTCCGCCGACAGAATAAGATTACCGACCTTTGATTTTCCTGCCGCGATACGTGTTTCCGGCAGTTCAATGCCGTGATCCAGACTGTTACGCACCAGGTGTGTCAGCGGGTCAATAATCCGCTCAATCAGGCTCTTATCGAGTTCGGTGGAACTGCCCTGTAGCGTGAGTTCAACCTGCTTACCGAGCTTGCTCGCCAGGTCACGCACCAGACGCGGGAAGCGGCTGAATACATACTCCATCGGCATCATGCGAATAGACATCACCGATTCCTGCAAGTCACGGGCGTTGCGCTGAAGCTGGCCCATGCTGGTGATGAGATCGCCATGCTGCACCGGGTCGAGTTCCGTCGAGCGTTGCGCCAGCATCGACTGGGTGATCACCAGCTCCCCCACCAGGTTGATAAGCTGATCGACTTTCTCCACTGCCACACGAATGCTGGTCGATTCACTGGCGCGCGCCGGTTTCTCGCGTTCTGCGCGCGCGGGCGCGACGGGCACCAGTGTCGGCGCTGTCGCGGGTACGGTTTCCGCCACAGGCTCAGCGTCAAACGTTATCTGATCCGCCTCAATAACAAAACAGAGTACCGCCGCGATATCGTCCTGGTTCACATCACCTTCCAGGGTCGCGCTCAGGCTATCAACGCCCAGCGTGACGTCGCTAAGCGTCGCAAGGTTCCCGAGCTCTTCCTTGAGCATCTCCGGCTCGCCGGGTTTCAGGCGTGAAAGGGTGATCCGTGAATTTCCCTGCGGCGGCTCCGCTTTCTCGACCACGGTCAGACGAGTCGCTGGCGGCGCACTCTCACCTTTCGCTTCCAGCGCCAGCTGACGCAGCGCCTGGCAGATGTATTCAAAACTGGCGGCATCTGGCTCCTGTGAGCTTTTATAGGCGTCGAGCTGTTCCTGCATAATATCTTTGGTTTCCAAAAACAGGTTGATAATGTCGGTATTGAGCGGCATTTCCCCACGACGTGCATCGTCGAGCAGGTTCTCCATTAAATGGGTCGTTTCCTGCAATACAGAAAAACCGAACGTACCCGCGCCTCCTTTGATGGAGTGCGCCGCCCGAAAGATGGCGTTCATCTGTTCGGTGTCGGGATCGGACGGGACAAGATCCAGCAGGTGCTGCTCCATGTCCGCCAACAGTTCGTCGGCTTCATCAAAGAAAGTCTGATAAAAATCGCTGATATCCATGCTCACGCAATCACCTCTGATCGGATTGTGGCGGTGTTGGGCTTTGTGTCGCCGACGGCGACGGTAATACACTTAACGGTTCGTTCTGGCTCTGCGCGTTCTCGTTCAGAATCGCCTGCTCGGCCTGGTTGTTGAGCACCAGCAAACTGATGCGACGGTTAATCGCGTCATCCCCTCCATGGCTGGATAGCCGCATGGTGTTTGCCATCCCCACCACGCGCAGCACTTTGCCTTCACTCAGACCGCCAATCACCAACTCGCGCCGGGAAGCGTTAGCGCGGTCTGCCGAGAGTTCCCAGTTACTGTAGCCGCGCTCCCCGCCCGCGTAGGGATAATCATCCGTATGGCCGGAGAGACTGATTTTATTTGGGATTTCATTCAACACCGGGGCAATACCGCGCAGGATATCGCGCATGTACGGCTCCACCTCGGCGCTGCCGGTTTTAAACATCGGTCGGTTCTGGCTATCGATAATCTGAATGCGCAACCCCTCCTGGACGAGGTCAATTTTCAGGTGCGGGCGCAGGGCTTTCAGTTTGGGATCGGCCTCAATGAGTTGGTCCAGCTCACCGCGAATGCGCTTCAGGCGGCTAGTTTCCATCCGCTTTTTCAGTTCATCCATGTTGGGCTGTTTATTCACTTCGCCCTGTTGCTGGGTGACATCATCGCCACCGCCGGGAATCGGGCTGTCGCTGTTCGATATTCGCGGACCGCCGGTGACCGCTGTCGCCAGGGGCGTGCGGAAGTATTCGGCAATTTGAATCAGCTCTTTAGGGCTGGAGATAGAGATCAGCCACATCACCAGAAAGAAGGCCATCATGGCGGTCATAAAATCGGCGTAGGCAATCTTCCACGATCCGTGGCCACCTCCCCCATGCGATCTGGCTTTGCGTCTTTTGACGACGACGATCGGATGCGACTGATTTTTCATGCGTCCTCGGTCGTGGCTTGCTGCGCCGTCGGGTTACGCACCGCGCGCACATGCTCTTCCAGTTCAACAAACGACGGACGCTCGCTGGTGTAAAGTGTTTTACGGCCAAACTCCACGGCGATTGGCGGCGCATAGCCATTGAGATTCGAGAGCAGCGTAATTTTGACGCACTGCATCATTTTGGTGGTTTCTGCGCTTTTTTGTCTGAGCACGCTGGCCAGCGGCGAGACAAAACCATAAGCCAGAAGAATACCCAGGAACGTCCCCACCATAGCGTGAGCAATTAATGCGCCCAGTTCTGCCGCCGGACGATCCGCCGACCCCAGCGCATGTACAACCCCCATCACCGCCGCCACGATGCCAAATGCCGGTAACGAGTCGCCCACCAGCGCCAGACTGTTGGCTGGAACTTCACTTTCGCTTTCGAAGGTTTCAATTTCCTCGTCCATCAGCGCTTCAATTTCGAAGGTATTCATATTGCCGCTGATGATGAGTCGCAGATAATCGACGATGAAATCCAGCATGACGCTGTCAGCAAGAATGCGCGGATAGCTGGCGAAGATTTCACTTTCGCGCGGATTTTCAATATCGCGCTCGAGCGAGAACATCCCCTGCTGGCGTGACTTGGCCATCAGGCGATACAGCAGCGCCAGCAGGTCCATATACAGGGTTTTGGTGTATTTTGAGCGGCGAAAAAGCAGCGGCAGTGCCTTGAGCGTGCCCTTAATCGCTTTACCGTTGTTACCGACGATAAACGCGCCGACGCCAGCTCCGCCGATAATAATCAGTTCAGCGGGTTGATACAGTGCCCCAAGGTGTCCGCCGGTCATGGCATAACCGCCGAATACTGTCCCGATGACGACCAGGTAACCGATTAAGATAAGCACGTTTCATCCTTCCACTGTTGACCAGGCTGAAGGACAGATAAAAGCGTCGCCGAACGACAGGCAAAAAAAAGCAGCGGTCACGGGCCCCGCTGCTGGAGTGTTTGCCACACCGTTCCGGCTAAACAGCTTGCTCTATCTGTTCATCCAGCAGTTGTGGATTACTATCGGCAGCGTTGTCGGAAAGTTTACGTCTTTTTACGGCGCGTGATGGCGGCTGGCACAGACTGCAAACGAAGCTGCCCACCGGTTGATGTGCGTGAGTGATAAAATTACCGCCGCAGCTGTTACAGTGCGACAGTTCCAGCATACCGCTTTCGACGAAACGCACCAGCGTCCAGGCGCGAGTCAGCGCCAGTAGAGGGGCTTCATCCTGAGCGGGACACTGTTCCAGGTAGAGTCGGTAGGCCTTGATAACGGCATCAACGCCCGAGCATAACCCGGTGCTGAGAAGAAATTGCCAGGCATTGCAGAACATGGAAGAGTGGATATTTTGCTCCCACGTCATAAACCAGTCAGTGGAAAATGGCAGCATCCCCTTCGGCGGTGGGCTGCCGCGCAATTCTTTATAAAGCTTAATCAGGCGACCACGGCTCAGTTGCGTTTCACTTTCCAGCATCTGCAAACGCGCGCCCAGGGTAATCAGCTCCATCGCAAGCTGAATATCGCGGGCTTCCTGGACAATGCTTTTTTCGCTCATGCTCAGGCCCTTTTCTTACGGCCGGAATCAGCGGTCTGGCTGGCGTCATTCAGTAAACGCGTAGAAAGAAGAATACCGGTGTGGATCTGTTGCAGGTCGTCGACCCGGGAATCCTGCGTGAGTTGAGTGATGGTTTGATGACTGTCGAAGCGGAACTGGCAAACCAGTTGATTGGTTTCCGCCAGTTTTACCATTTGCGGAAGAGTCAGTTCACCCAGCGTGGTGGCCATCTCTTCGTTAATGCCCAGGCGAAACATGGCGGATGCTTTATCCTGACCGATCAGACGTTGCGCAAGAAGTAGATAGGACAAATTGATGTCATAGATATGTTTTAGCAACTCGGATGTATGCATTTTCCCCATCCCGAATAACCAACTATTGTTTTAATGCGGTCAAACCGCACACCCCGTGATGTCGTCGGGAAATCCCGATAAAAAAAAAGAAATGGCTGAAATGCATAGCCGATGCTGATTGAAATATCGGCGAGTGCGCTTCACGTTATGAAGCAACAAATTTAAACATTTCTTACAAATGACTAAGAATTTTCCTAAATCCACGCAACTTTACCCGCCAGCTATGACACATACAATCTGGCCTTAGGGTAAATTTAGGAATTATGTGATTTATGTCACATAATCTACCTGAATGTTAACCGCCAATCCATCAGATTACATTGTTATTTGAACGCTTATTAATCAAATGAGCGATTTTTCTATTCTTCAGGGACGAATATTCATTCAAAAGAGGAAAGCGTGCTTAACCCGATGAAGAACCATAGACGACAGAGGATTGACAACGGGCACGATGATTCGCTTAGCACCGGAGAATATAAATTTATATCTTAAATTCATACAATTAAATAAAATTAGCATTTGCATAATAACTCAGTTAAATCATTTTTATTTTGTTAATCACTTTCGATTATGGGTTAAGTGATTACTATAACTTAAGGAAAGTAGTTACAATCTCAGCATAATTTGCAACACGCCCACTTTTTACACTATTCCGAACATAAGAATAATTAATGCATATATTGAAGTAGCTCACAGTTACATTTGAAACCACCCTTGCAGTCAGATGGCAAAAAGAGTATGAGCTTAAATAAGGTTAGTGAAGTGTCCTGCAAGGAGGTCTGATGCCTTACTCTCACCTGTTAGTGGCGGTAGCGCCAACGCCTGAAAGTCACGCGCTGGTGCGCAAGGCCGTTTCGATCGCGCGCCCGGTCAATGCCCGCGTCAGCCTGATCACGTTCTCAACCGATCCGGAAATGTATAACCAGCTGGCCGCGCCGATGATGGAGAATCTGCGTGAATTAATGCAGGAGGAGACCCAGCAGTTTCTTAATACGCTGGTTGAACAAGCCGACTACCCCATCTGGAAAACCCAAATTGCCAGCGGTGAATTGTGTGAAAGTATTAAATCCTGGTGTCAGCACTACCAGGTCGATTTAGTTATCTGTGGTAACCACAATCAAAGCTTTTTCTCGCGCGCCACCTGCTCAGCGAAGAATATCGTCGGCAGCAGTTGCGCCGACGTTTTGCTTGTGACGTTGTAACATTCCCTGTGCGACGCCGGTTTTGTCGTATCCGGCGTCATTCTTTCCTTATGCCAGCTTTGGGAATGCCGCCACTTTATTCTCCATCTGACTCTCTTCGCTTCTCGGCGTAATCCGTTTTAGATCGCTCATAAACTGCGCCTGCCAGTTGTGGATGTCGTTACGCGTGATGATCTCCAGCATTTCCGCATGACGCGAGATACGCTCGGCAAGCGGCATATTCAACGCTCTGTCCAGCGCTGCCGCCACTTCATCCCGATCGTAAGGATTTACAATCAGGGCAGAGGTCAGTTCATTCGCCGCCCCGGCAAACTGCGAGAGCACCAGCACACCCGGGTTCGCCGGGTCCTGCGCGGCCACAAACTCCTTTGCCACCAGATTCATCCCATCGCGTAGCGGCGTGACCAGACCCACATCGGAATAACGGAAGACTTTCATCAGTAATTTACGATCAAAATGCTGATTCAGGTAGTAGAGCGGTGTCCAGCCAAGTTGACCGTACTGCCCGTTAATCCGCCCTGCCGCCGTTTCCAGTTGATGACGAATATCCTGATAGGCCTGTACATCGCCACGCGACGTTGGCGCAATCTGGGTATAACGAATTTTGCCATGATGATGCGGGAATTTTTCCAGCAGCGCTTCATAGGCCTGAAAACGTTCCGGCAGGCCTTTGGAGTAATCCAGTCGTTCGACCGAAAAGATATTTTTGACGTTTTTAAGCTCAGCTTTCAGTTGCGCCAGTTTCGGGGGCAAAGGCCCCTGCGCTTGTTTCGCTATCTCGTCCGGTTCAATACCAATCGGGTAAACTTCGGTGCGGAAGGTTTTTCCCCAGGCCGTATGCGTTTTACTGCGCGTGGTAACCCGCGTCTGAGCACTTACGCAATCGAGGAACGCCAGCCTGTCGTTTTCCGTCTGGAATCCCAGCAGGTCATAATCGCAGAGCTGCTCCAGCAGTTCGGCGTGCGGCGGCAGCGCGTTGAAAATTTCCGGCGTCGGGAAAGGAATGTGCAGGAAAAATCCGATACGGTTGTTCACCTCACGCTTACGTAGCTCGCTGGCGAACGGCAGCAAATGGTAATCGTGTACCCAGATATCATCATCGTCTTGCAGTAACGGCAGCAGTTTATCTGCCAGTTTACTGTTTACCCGCAGGTAACCCTCCCAGCATTCACGCTGAAAAGCGACCAAATCCAGTCGATAGTGAAACGCAGGCCACAGCACCGCATTGGAAAACTGGTTGTAGTAATGCTCGTGATCCTGCTCATTCAGCGTAAACGAAGCCCAACTGATGTTGCCCTGGGACACTTTTTCCAACGGGGCATTCTCATCACCAATTTCGCCATTCCAGCCAAACCACAGGCCCCCTTTACTCTTCAATGCCCCCATGATCCCCACAGCCAACCCACCAGCACTGGCCTTTTTATCATCAGGAACGGAAATACGGTTAGATACTACGACTAAGCGACTCATAGCCATCTCTCCTGTCTGTAAGCGCGTTTTGTTTTTGATTTTCAGCCGCGTTTTGCAACCACTGGTGAACGGCCGCCACATCAGGTAAACGTGATGTAGCCTGCGTGTCGCCCGCTCCCACTTTAATCGATATTCCATTCAGTCTGTTCACGGCGGCAAAGCCCGCCTCATCCGTTAAATCATCGCCGATAAACACCGGCAGCTTGCCGCGAAAGGGCGCTTCCTGCATAAAGGCGGCAATGGCTGCGCCTTTGTTGATCCCCTTTGGTTTAATCTCCACAACGCACTTACCCGGCTGAAGCGCCAGCTCGGGAAACTGCGCAACGATATGCTGCGCCAGCGCCACAATTGCCGCTTCATGTTGCGGCGCCTGACGATAATGCAGTGCAAAAGCCATCCCTTTGGCTTCGAGTTCGGCCCCGGTCAATACTGCCAGCGCCGTACTCAATTGCTGCTGAACGCAACGAGCCGTCTCATTTTCCAGCGCAACGATATGCGTTTTCCCGCTGATATCGCGGCGTTCCGCTCCGTGTACGCCCGCCAGAGGGAAGCGATACGGACTGGCGAGCCTGTCCAGCTCAACCATTGAGCGCCCTGAAATCAACGCTACTGCGCCATCGTGCGCCTGTGACAACTGAAACAGCGCATCCCGAACGGGTTCAGGTATAGCAACATGATCGGGATGCGGTTTGATCCCTGCGAGAGTGCCATCAAGGTCAAAGAAAAAAGCGACATTTTTAGTTGGTGCAGGGGGTACAGAAAACAGGTCAGCCACCCTGGGTTCCTCCTTATCAGTGATTGCGTAGTGATGTGTTAACAAAAAGTTAGCAGTTAAAGTATAGACAGTGTGACGCGGCTCGCCATTTTCAAATGAAAACGCCGGTGGGATTAGCCACCGGCGCGGGTACTACATACACTTAAAAATTGGACCTGATTTTTTAGACTGTTCGCTTCGCTTTTTGTTTGTAGCGGTCAAAGATAACTGCCGCCAGCAGGATTAAACCCCGTACTACGTACTGTGAGAATGGCGAAATATTCAGCAGATTCATGGCGTTTTCTACCGTCCCCAAAATCAATATTCCGGCCACCACGTAGGAGATTTTTCCGATACCGCCTTTTAGCGACACCCCGCCCAGCACGCAGGCTGAGATGACAATCAGCTCATAACCGATAGAGGTCATTGGTTGCCCGCTGGTCATTCGCGAAGCCAAAATAATCCCCGCCGCCGCCGACACCAGGCCTGACAGAATAAAGATGATAATTTTGGTGCGAACAACCGGAACACCTGCCAGACGCGCAGCCTCTTCGTTCCCGCCAATCGCCAGGGTATTACGGCCAAAAGTGGTCTTATTCAGTAATAATCCGAAAATGATTAAACAGGCGACAGTCAGCCAGATTGGCGCCGGTAAACCGAGCCAGTTCGCGTATCCCAGTTCAAAGAAACGCTCATCTTCGATTCCAACGGCTTTACCATCAGAGATGATATAGGCAAGGCCGCGCACAATCTGCATGGTGGCAAGCGTGGTGATCAGGGCGTTGATTTTCAGTTTGGCAATGACGAAGCCGTTGACCAGACCGCTCAACACGCCCAGCATCAGCCCGGCAAAGACGCCTATCCACAGGCTTTCTGTCAGGTTGATGACCACCGCCGCAGTGACGCCTGCGCAGGCAATCACCGAGGCAACGGAGAGGTCAAAATCGCCAGACGCCAGGCAGAACAGCATCCCGCAGGCGACCATGCCGGACATCGATATCGCCAGCCCCAGCCCTTTCATGTTGACGAAGGAGGCAAAATTCGGCACAAAAATCGCGCAGCCGATAAACAGTACCGCGAAGACAACCAGCATGCCGTACTGATCCCAGATACGGCCAAAGCTGAGTGATGGTCGGCGTGCGCCGGAAGTCGTTATAGAAGACATCATAAACTCCTTTCTCAGGCGACGGCCTGACTCACTTTAGGCATAGCGAGGCTTAACGCCTGCTGTTCATTCGCGCTGCCATGCAGCAGTTCACCGGCAATTTCGCCTTCGCGCATCACCACGATTCGGTCCGCCACGCCCAGCACTTCTGGCAGGTCGCTCGAGGCGAACAGTACCGCCACGCCGGACGCCGCCAGGGCGTAAATGACGTTATAGATTTCATGCTTCGCGCCCACGTCAATGCCGCGCGTGGGTTCATCCAGCAAAATGACTTTCATCTCTTTCGACAACCAACGCCCCAGAATCGCTTTCTGCTGATTACCCCCGGAAAGATTCATAATCAGTTGCTCGGCACCCGGCGTTTTAATATTTAGAGATTGAATATGATGATCCGCGTTGCGCGTCTCCCAGCCGTTGTTGATCAGGCATCCGGCGTGAATATTGTTGCGCCGTGCGCTGATGTTGATGTTGTCGCGTACGGAGTGAACAGGAATAATTCCTTCGGCTTTACGATCTTCCGGGCACAGCATCATACCGGCGCGAATCGCATGCGCGGGCTTATCGATGGTGACTGCCGCGCCGTCAATATAAACCTGACCGCTGGATATTTTGTTGCCGCCAAACAGCCCCTTCATCAGTTCGCTTCGCCCGGCGCCAACCAGCCCGAACAGGCCGACGATTTCACCGCTGCGTACCGTCAGGGAAATGGGTGTCCGCACGCCTGGCGCCTTGACCTGGTCCAGCCGCAGGCGTTCCGCACCATGCTCGCGTGGCTGCCAGCCATAGATATCACCAATGTCACGCCCGACCATCGCCTGGACCAGGCTGTCGTGGTTTACTTTTTCCATATCACTGAAGGTGCAAACATAACGTCCGTCTTTAAATACGGTGATGGCGTCACTCAGGGCAAAAATTTCTTCCATACGATGAGAGAAATAGATGATTACGCGGCCTTCTTTGCGCAGTTCGCGGATCACGCGAAACAGATTTTCAATTTCGCGCGCTGAGAGCGAGCTGGTGGGTTCATCGAAGGCGATGACTTTCGCGTTGCGCGCCAGCGCTTTGGCAATTTCCACCATCTGCCACTGGCCGATAGAGAGATACTTCAGCGGTGTGTTCGGATCGATATCAAGCCCAAGGTGCTGTAGCTGTAGTCCGGCTTCGTAGTTCAGCAGCGAACGATTAACAATGCCGCCTTTGCTGGGCAACTGCCCGAGATAGATATTTTCCGCGACGGTCATCTCCGGTACCAGATGCAGTTCCTGATAGATAATCGCGACGCCGGCATTCAACGCAGCGGTGGTATCCGCAAAGGCGACATCCTGCCCGCGCAGCGTTAGCGTACCCGCCGTCGGCGCATAGTTGCCACTCAGAATCTTGAGCAGCGTAGATTTTCCGGCACCGTTTTCGCCCATCAGCGCGTGCACCTGTCCGGCATAGCAGTCGAAGCTGATATCGGATAACGCTTTTACGCCCGGGAAGGTTTTAGAAATGCCGCGAAATGAGAGATAAGGGGTTGACTGTTGCATAACCACTCCTGAATGACAGGGTCACGTCTCCCCCGGCAATCAGGCCCGGGGAGACGCATCACGACTTACAGACCTTTTTTCGCCAGCTCTTCTTTAAAGTTATCGCGGGTAATCAGTACCACGTCAGTGACCGCGGTGAATTTCGGCGGCTCTACGCCCTTCTCAACCCAGTTGTAGAGCATTTCACTGGTTTTATAACCGTGAATATCCGGGCTTGGTAGCAGGGAACCATAAAAGCCGGTGGCCTGCGCCTTCGACAGTTCGTTCACCGCATCCACACCATTGATACCGATACCGATAACATCGGCAGCTTTAAAGCCCTGACCTTCCGTCGCGCGCGCGCCGCCCAGTACGGTGTTATCGTTCATGCCAACAATCAGCCAGTGCTTCACGCCAGGGTGTTGCACCAACATAGAGTTACCAGCATCAAACGCGCCGGGGATGTCGTTGGATTTCGTCGGGACCTGATAAATCTGTTTTTCCGGGAAGCCAGCGGCTTTCAGCGCATCCAGCGAGCCGGTGGTGCGGCGACGCGCGGTATCCAGCTCGTTCGCCGTAATGGCCATCACGGCGGTATCTTTTACGTCCCAGCCGCGTTTTTGCATCTCTTTATAGAGTTCCTGCCCCTGCCGCGCGCCGATTTCACTGGCAGCCATCATCACCAGCGGAACGGTATCCATCGGCTTGCCTTTGGCATTCACGAACTGGTCATCGACGGTGATCACTTTCATGTCATAGCCGCGCGCTTTCGCCATAATTGCTGAGCCCAGTTTGGGGTCTGGGGTACAGATAACGAACCCTTTCGCGCCGTTAGCCGCCAGGCTATCGATGGCATTCAGGGTTTTCTCGCCGTCGGGTACGGCAATTTTAATCACGTCAAAACCCAAATCTTTGCCGGCTTTGTCAGCAAACTTCCATTCGGTCTGGAACCACGGCTCTTCCGGTTGCTTCACCAGAAAACCGAGCTTCAAATTTTCTGCCATAGCTGATTGTGACATAACCGCTGCCAGGCCGATGGCGGCCAGCGCTTTAGTGAATTTGTGCATGGTATACTCCAGCCTTTGTGCTTTTATTTGTAGGGAAATAATCGGTTATAAATTTTAATTAGGACGTAAAACAACGTATTAGCCGTTTCGTTAATTGCTATACGGTTGTTAGCACATTAATAGCGGGAAAATATTTATCCATAAGAGAGCCGCATCACACCGCAGAATTACAGTAGTTGCATACATGGATTTAGCAGAAAATGACATACAGAAAGGGCGAATTGTCTGACAATTCGCCCCGGTGATAGCACTATAATCTCTATTGTTAGCTAACTCATCCTTTTAAGTGTTACCACGGATAGTAGATGTGCTCCGCGTGATCGCGTACTGGTGCCTCATCGCCTAATAAGCGCGCCGCCACGGTAAAGGCAAAATCGAAAACATGACCGAATCCTTTCCCGCTGATGAGGTTGCCATCTTCCACTACCGGGGCATCAATATACTCACCGTCTTTAATATCCTGCCATAAGTCGCCGGAGCAGACATAGCGACGGCCTTTCAGCAGGCCGTTACCTGCCAGCACGCGAGCGGCGGCAGAGCAAATGGGGCAAATATATTTTCCAGCTTCATCATGTGCGGCGACAAACTTCACCACGTCTTTATTTGCCGCGAGATTCACACTGCCCTGCGGCCCGCCCGGCAGTACCACGGCGTCGTAGATTTTATCCATGCGTTCTGCAAGTGTTGCATCCGCCACCATCGGGATATCGTGATAGCTCACCACCGCGCGCGATTCAGCGCAGGACACCAGTTCAACCTCAAGATGCAAACGACGCAGAATATCAATTGTGACGATCGCTTCACCTTCTTCAAACCCGGGTGCTAACAGCACGGCAACCTGTTTCATTGTAACTCCTGTTTTATCGTAATCGGGGATTGGCCGGATAATTGCGCGCGAACCAATCTGCCTCACCACTGGCAAAAATGATCTAAAACAATTTACTGGCTATTGAACTGTTTGCCTGACCCACAAAATAAACAAACAAAAATAAACCACTGTTTCATTTTATTATACAAATAGTACGTAATTCCTGACAAGCTATGAAACAGGTTTATGCGATCGTCCACGAAAAATGCTAACGCGATCACAAATAAAGATGATCCTTAATATATTCACCATACAAATCATATAGCTGTAATAATTCATTACGGTAACATGCGCAGGCATAATCCTTTTCTGGAATATAGTTGTAACAAAACGTAAATGAACAAACTTAAGAGTTTTCTTAACCTGTAGCGCGCGGTATTATTTTTCGAGCCGATTCAGGAATCGTACATCGGTCACATTCAGAGGTCGTCGAATATTACATTCTGTCATTGTTCTCTGACGCGTAAATAGCGCGATTTAAACTTGAAGTAATTTACGCCCTTCATCATAGCGTAATGATAAAAAGTAAGAATCCCGAGCGTTGACGCGAGTTGTCCCTTCCAGGAAATAAGGATATTGGTATGGCAGTCCCAGGAATGGTTCAAAAACTGAATACTCAAATGAACCTTGAGTTTTACGCATCGAATCTCTATCTCCGTCTGAGCGAGTGGTGTTCCGAACAACGCCTCAACGGCACCGCAACGTTTCTTCGCGCACAGGCACAAACCAGCGTCACGCAAATGATGCGAGTGTTTGATTACATGAAGAAATCTGGCGGGTACCCGGTAGTGAAGGCCATTGAGCCGCACGAAGAGCAGTGTGCCTCACTCGAAGAACTCTTCCTGAAAACCATTGAAGAGTATAACCAGCGCAGCAATACGCTTTCAGAGCTGGCTGAACAGGCGAAAGTTTTGCGCGATGACAGCACGCTGAGCTTCTTAACCAACCTTGAAGAAGAGCAGCAGCAGGATGGGGTTTTGCTTCAGGCGATTCTTGAAGAAGTACGCAATGCGAATAAAGCGGGCCTGTGCATGCAACAAACCGATCAGCATCTTCTGAACGTGGTAAACCACCAGGTACACTAATCCCTTCTTTGCATAACAACCGGCAGTGCAAACCTGCCGGTTGTCAATCACGCCTCAATCACCCAATCAGTGTGCTTCACCCTGCGGGGTAAACTTTAGCTCGATCAGGGCAATCGCTTTCTGGATGGCGCGCAGCGTGACCGGGTCAGCTGACGGATGCCCGGCGAAATCGATAGATTTCAGCTGAGTGGACATCTTCTCACGCACTTCGACGGGGGCGATGACATCGATGACATCAAGAATTTGCTTAATGACCAACTGGCAGGCTACCACGTCGGATACCAGTTCTTCATCAGCAGTCAGGTTCTGGGACATATACGCTCCTTAACATTTAGGGGTACTATGGTACCCGAAACGGCCGAAGCGCGCCCGTTACAGACATAAAAAAACCTGCCGTGGCAGGTTTTTTATCAGAACATAGCGCCTGGCGGTACGTCTTTGAAAGTTTTGCAATAGTTCTCGAACATGCTTTTGAGGATTTTGCGCATGCGTTGTTTCATTGTGATGCTCCTATTTTGTTACGCAGGTGTTATTGTCTTTTGACGTATAGTATGACATTCATCACAAAAATCAACCAAAACGAGACATGCATCACGTTTATTTTTTCAGCAAATGGCGATAAAGACCTATTATCTGAAACAAATCAGTTACTTAGCTTAAAACTTAAATTATAAAATTTGCAGATTAATTTGATAGGGTAAAACAGAAATGAGTGAGCCTCTCCAGGCACAAAACGGGCGCGGCCTGTCGCCCGCTGCTCTGTTGGTTGCTGGCGCGTTTTTTATGGAGTTTCTTGATGGCACCGTGATCGCCACCGCCCTGCCCGACATGGCCAAAAGTTTCGGCGTTGACGCTGTCGATCTTAACATTGGTATCAGCGCCTACCTGATTACGCTGGCCGTTCTCATCCCTGCCAGTGGCTGGATAGCCGACCGATTTGGTGCACGTAAAATATTCACGCTGGCGCTGGCCATTTTCACCCTGGCATCCGTATTTTGCGGCCTGGCGACTACCGTCGACAGTTTCGTCGCCATGCGCATCCTTCAGGGCATGGGCGGCGCGCTCATGGTGCCCGTTGGGCGTCTGGCGGTTCTGCGTACCACGCCAAAACATCTGCTTATTGCGGCCATCGCCACGCTGACCTGGCCTGCGCTCATCGCTCCGATTATCGGGCCGCCGCTGGGCGGGTTTATCACCAGCGTCGCGGACTGGCGGTGGATCTTCTTTATTAACGTTCCGCTGGGCATTATCGCCATCTTACTATCGCTCCGTATCATTCCCGATATTCGCGATGACGAACGCCGCCCCTTTGACCTGCCCGGTTTTCTTGCCACGTCGGTGGCGATGGTGAGCCTGGTGTGTGCCATGGAGGCGCTGGGCGGGCAGAGCATGCAGAGCGGGCTGGTGCTAACACTGTTTGTTATTGGCGGGCTGGCGTTTTATTACTCGCTGTATCATTTTCGGCGGGCAAAATGGCCGATGATCCGCCTGGATGCGCTGAAGGTCCCGACCTTCAGGGTAACGATGTACGGCGGATCGCTGTTCCGCGCCTCAATCAGTGCGGTGCCATTCCTGCTGCCGCTGCTTTTTCAGGTCGGTTTTGGAATGGACCCATTCCATTCTGGCCTGCTGGTGCTGGCAGTATTTGTCGGCAATCTGACCATCAAACCCGCTACCACGCCGTTGATTCGCTGGCTGGGTTTCCGCCGCCTGTTGCTGATTAATGGCGCATTGAACGTGCTGGCCCTGACCGCCTGCGCCTTTTTAACACCACAAACGCCCGTATGGGCCATATTGCTGGTGCTTTATTTAGGCGGCGTATTCCGCTCCATCCAGTTTACCGGCGTGAGCACCCTGGCGTTTGCCGATGTACCTGGCCCGCAGATGAGTTATGCCAATACGTTGTTCAGCACCGCCAGTCAGTTAGCCATTGGGCTTGGCATCACCCTCGGGGCAATCGGTATTCGTCTGGGGGAGAAAGTGAGCGTTCTACTGGGGCTCGGCACAATGCCGGGGATAAGTTTCAGGCTGGCGTTTGTGTTTATCGCCCTGATCTGCCTGATTGGAATGATGGATACGCTACGGCTGACTAAAGATGCTGGCGTGTCGGTATCCAGAAAAGTGAAGGCGTAGAAACAAAAATCCCCACGCAGGTGGGGATTTTTATATCATGCAGGATTAGCCGAGGATCTGGCGCACGAACGCTTCGATCTCTTTATTCTGGCAGTTTTCGAAGAAGCACTGCTGGAAACGCTGACCAGAAACGGCGGTTTTCACCAGTTCCGGGTCAATGGCGCGCAGCGTATCGAGATAATTTTCTTTCACCACCGCCGCTTTGACCTGGTTCAGAATGCCCGCGTTACGCACCTGCGGTTCTTTACGCTCTGGCGGATAGCCTTCACCGTTGCGACCGGTGAACGCTTTTTCAAAGATAAATCGCACGTTCAGTTCCGCGCCCCAACCGAACCCTTTGGCGAATGGCAGCGACAGCGCATTACCGTTGTTGATCTGCGCGAAGAGGAAGGCATCAGCCGGGTCGATACAGTAGCCGCACACCACGCCCGGGTGGATGTTCAGAGACATCAGCGCGCCCTGGCCGGTACCGCAGCCAGTCACCACGAAGTCAACCGCTTTGGAATTCAGCAGGATGCTGGCCATGATACCCAGGTGAATGTAGGTCAGATGATGGTCGTTTTCATCGCTCATCCCTACGTTGAAAACCGGGAATCCTTTTTCATCGGCAACCGCTTTTAATTCATTATGAATGATGGCGTTTTTGCTGGCCTGGCTGTTTTCCATCATCAGTGCAATTTTCATTCTTTCCTCTCCTGAATGCAGCGCGGGCGTCTCCCGCAAGGGTACGATAACAATGTATCAACCTTACAACCTTGCAAACATACTTTCAAATTTTATGAAAAATGGTTTTAAAAATCACAGCAAGGCTCACATTTTTGCTTTACGTAGGGGAAAGATCGTCGCCTTAAGAGAGCAAGGTTATCCTCTTTATTCGGAGGATTGACCGCCTTTACCTATGTCAGGATAGCGTAATGATAGATTGCCCTGAGTACCGCCATGAAAATTCTCTTCCCGATTAGCGCTATCGTAATTTTGCTTTCCGCCTGTAGTGTCCACCGACAGGCAGCTATAAGCGAAATGGATGCGACCAGCGGTATCGTACGGCTAACTTATGGCCAGGCGATGTTGCAGAATGCGAAAACCGACGACGACGTTGTTAACGGCACCGCGACCAAAGCCTGCCAGCAAATGGGTTACGCCACCGCCTTTGCCTACGGGCAGCCAATTACCACCTGCGTCAGCAGCAGCGGGCCATTGTGTATTAATGAAAGCGTGACGCTGCAATATCAGTGCAGAGGTATTGCCGTCACGCCGGTTGCGCCTGCCTGGAATTAAATTTTACGCCGGAATACATTCCGGCGACATTATCATGCCAATGCGTTTTATTCCCATTCGCATTATTAAATAAAAGTTTTTATTTTTACCTTTTGCAAATAATTTAATAACAACTTATAGTTCCTCCATAATTAATTAACACCTTTATGGAGCCTGAAAATGTTAAAAGCGGAAATGATCGAGAAATTAAATCAACAAATGAATCTCGAGCTTTATTCCTCACTGCTTTATCAACAGATGAGCGCCTGGTGCAGCTTTAATAGCTTTGAGGGCGCCGCTGCGTTTCTGCGCCGCCACGCCCAGGAAGAGATGCAGCACATGCAGCGTCTGTTCGATTACCTGACCGATACCGGAAGCCTGCCCTGCATCCACAGTGTCGCTTCGCCGATGGCGGAATACGCGTCGCTGGACGATCTCTTCCGCGCCACCTACGAGCATGAACAATTGATCACGTCTAAGATCAATGAGCTGGCGCATGCCGCGATGACTAATCAGGATTACCCAACCTTTAACTTCCTGCAATGGTATGTGGCTGAGCAGCACGAAGAAGAGAAATTGTTTAAATCTGTAATTGATAAACTGACCCTCGCCGGTAAAAGCGGTGAAGGCCTCTACTTTATTGATAAAGAGCTTTCTACGCTCGATACGCAGAATTAATTAACAGGCAGCGGCGTTAATTCGCCGCTGCTGATTAATGTCGACAGATTTTACTTTCCGCCGTTGTGAAGCCCGCGTCCACCGGAATAAACTTGCCTTTACTCTCCAGAAAAGCCACTAACTCAGCCGCACACATATTCTCTGCCGAACAGGTATGAAAACGCGCATCCTCGCCAAAACGATCTTCAATCGCCGCCACCAGACTTTCTGTTGAATAAGACTCACCTGATGCGATCATCATATTCAGTACTTCATGACCGTGAATAGATTCCATAATGCCTCCGCTAAAAGCAGCACAATAACCTGCATTTCACTTACCTGTTTTGCGCTAGCGCAGGCTTTCATTCCCTACCCATTTGTAAACTTTTTAATACACACGCTGTAATCGCGATTTGACGAATCGTCTGGTTTCACATAACCTGCGCGACATATTTGTGTCGTATATGCGTGCTGTAGCAGAGGAAAGCGTGAAGAACCGTACCCTGGGGAGTATTTTAATCGTAGCAGGCACCACGATTGGTGCAGGGATGCTGGCGATGCCGCTGGCTGCGGCTGGCGTCGGCTTTGGTGTAACGCTGGTGCTGTTAATTGGGCTCTGGGCGTTGATGTGCTACGCCGCCCTCCTGCTGTTGGAAGTGTATCAACACGTGCCTGCCGATACCGGTCTTGGCTCCCTGGCGCAACGTTATCTGGGTCGCTATGGTCAGTGGATAACCGGCCTCAGCATGTTATTTTTAATGTACGCCCTGACTGCCGCCTACATTAGCGGCGCGGGTGAACTGCTGGCCTCCAGTCTCAGCCAGTGGTTCTCGGTGGATATGCCGCCCGCCATTGGCGTACTGCTATTTACAGCAATTGGCGGCACGGTAATTTGTATTGGCACATCGCTGGTCGACCTTTTTAACCGTTTTCTTTTCAGCGCCAAGATTATCTTTCTGGTGGTGATGCTGGCGCTGCTGCTGCCACACATTCATAAAATCAATTTGTTAACCCTGCCGTTGCAGCAAGGGCTGGCGCTGTCGGCCATTCCGGTGATTTTTACCTCGTTCGGTTTCCACGGCAGTGTGCCCAGCATTGTGAGCTATATGAATGGCGACATTCGCAAGCTACGCCGCGTGTTTATGATAGGCAGTTTCATTCCGCTGGTTGCTTATCTCTTCTGGCAACTGGCGACGCTGGGCAGCATTGAGTCAGGCGTCTTTGCCGGGTTAATGGCGCAACATGCCGGGCTGAACGGTCTGCTGGAAGCCATTCGCGCCGTGGTGGCTTCGGCCCACGTTGAGCTGGCCGTACACCTGTTTGCCGATCTGGCGCTGGCGACCTCTTTCCTCGGCGTTGCGCTGGGATTGTTTGATTACCTGGCAGATCTATTCCAGCGTCAGAATGGCGTGCGCGGCCGTCTGCAAACGGGTGGCATCACCTTCCTGCCACCGCTGGCATTCGCCCTTTTCTATCCGCGTGGTTTTGTGATGGCGCTGGGTTACGCGGGTGTTGCACTGGCGGTGCTGGCACTGATTATCCCGTCACTGCTGACGATGCAGAGCCGTAAACATCACCCACAAGGGGGATATCGTGTCGCTGGCGGCTCCCCCGCGTTATGGTTCGTGTTTGCCTGTGGCATTGCGGTGATTGCGATTCAGGTAGCGATAGCGGCAAACCTTTTGCCTGCCGTGGGCTAAAAAAAATGCCGGGTAATTTACCCGGCATTTTTTCATTTATTGGCACAGCACTGTTTGTATTTCTTACCGCTGCCGCACGGGCATGGGTCATTGCGCCCCACTTTCCCCTCATTTCTGACAGGCTGCTGCACGGGCGTCACTTTCGGATGGGCCATCCAGTAACCATGCAGCATCAGCGCCGCCGGGCGAATCTTATCGATACTTGCCAGATACTCGTCAGCGGAGAAGTTATCAAGCGCCGCTGCGTTCTCATCATCGCCGTGCAACGCGATAGCATCCAGCTCTTCCTGTAACGCTGGCGGCAAACCAGACCAGTCGCTTAAGCCTACACCACGCATGTAGCCATAGCACCACTCTTCAACAACGGTCAGCTCCTGGCCTTCTTCCTCGCGCGTGCCGAACAGGGGTTCAAACTGATCGGGATAGTCATTCAGACGCTCGGCGATATCACCCATATGCTGCAGCGTGAGATTGATGAAATGATCACGCTCGCGATCCGCCGACCAGCGCGGCACGCTATCCGCCCCGCCCCATACGGCCAGCAGCCAGTCTGCAGGTTCAATGTCTTGCGGCGAGGAAAGTATTGCCGTCAGCATGCCGTCCAGTTCGGAAACATCGAGAATGGATTTATCCGTCGAATGTTTTTCGATGGTCTCATCCAGCCATTCCAGCTCGCTTTCGGTTAAAGGTCCTGTTTTCATTTTTGATCTCATCACGTTTATAAGGGAGAGTTCAGACAAGTATTGAGGGAGAGCAGGGTAAATGGAAGCAAAGAAAAGCAGATACAAAAAAACCACCCGTAGGTGGTTTCACGACACTGCTTATTGCTTTGATTATTCTTTGCTTTCCCATGGTACCCGGAGTGGGACTTGAACCCACACAGCGCGAACGCCGAGGGATTTTAAATTCTACGTAGGATCAATGAGTTACATAGCAGCGCATTGCGAAACTTTGCTGACGTTGAATGGTCGTCTTTGCAACCACTGGCAGAAAATGGATAGCCGTAGATTGCGTTGAGCACAGAAACAGCACAGGGTAATCGTCTACCTGGTCCTGTAAAGGAGGTTGTTGCCACACAAGCTAAAGCGCTTGACCTGCCCCCAGTATTCGGTACAACTGTCAGTTAGTAATGGACTGACCCCACCCCGGTAGACGATCCTGCCCTATAGTTGGACTGACCCCACCCCGGTAGACGATCCTGCCCTATAGTTTGAGTATAGGGGGGAGCATATGAGCACACCACGATTTACACCTGAATTTAAGGAAGAAGCCGTCCGACAGATAACGGAACGCGGTTATTCCGTTGCCGAAGTATCTGACCGTCTGGGCGTTTCTGCCCACAGCCTCTACAAGTGGCTACGGGCTATCAAACCGGATAACAGCGAGCAGCATGCCCGGGATTTACTGGAAGCCAAAAGCGAGATCCTGAAACTACGGGCGCAGCTAAAACGTACCGAAGAAGAACGGGATATCCTGAAAAAGGCCGCGCGGTACTTTGCAAGGGAGCCCGACTGAAGTACCGCTTTATCAATGAGCACCGCACTGTATGGGGTGTGATGACAATGTGTCGGGTACTGGATGTCGCCCGGGCCGGGTTCTACGCGTGGCTGCATAACCCGGTCTCGGCACGTGATAAAGATAATCAGCGTCTGCTGACGCTTATCCGTGACTCCTATTCACTGAGCGGAGGCGTATACGGTTACCGGCGGGTTCATGGCGACCTGAACGAAATCGGGGAAACCTGCGGTAAAAACCGGGTGGGCCGTATTATGCAACTGAACCGGATTAAAGCCGTGCGCGGCTATAAAGCGCCGCGTCGTATCGCTGGCAGACCTTCAGTGGTTGCCCCTAATCGCGTGCAGCGGCAGTTTACTGTTGTCCGGGCCAATCAGGTCTGGGTCACCGACATTACTTATAGTGTGCCCGG